>CAZHMP010000089.1:2674-9654 GCA_964533595.1 uncultured Acidimicrobiales bacterium
CCCGCCACACCCGCGCCGAAGCCTTCACAGCTCGCCCTTCTCGGTGCCGCCGCCATGGCATTGCTCGTACTGGGCGTGGGTGCACTGACAATCGTTCAGCTCGGAAGCAACGAAGGGGACGACGCGGCGACGGAGCTCACACATTCCGACACCGACACCGTTGTCACTACGACGACCTCACAACCGATAGAGCCGACATTTGGATATCTCGACCTCGGTACCCCAGGGGCTCCCACGAGCGACACGGCCCCGCCCGCAGGAACAACTATCAGCACACCGTCCGGTGTGGTTCTCGAGATCCCCGCCGGCGCGCACGATGGCCCGGTCCAGTACACGATCACGGAAACGCCAATCGTGGGAAACGGATTCGACGAGCTGATCAACCCGGTGAGCAGTCTCATCACCGTCGACAACGGCGGCGCGACTACCGATGACCCCGTGATCGTGAAGATCCCAGCCGCCGTACCGGAGGGCTCGTTCGCCATGGCGGTCTACTACGACGAACTCACAGGCTCGGTTGAGCCACTGCCACTCATCGAGTTTGGTGAGGATCATGTGACCGCATATACCCGCCATTTCTCAAGCATCTTCGTGTCGGCAATCAGCTATCTCCTGCTGCCCGACGATGTTGCTACCGGGTTCGCACCCGGCATCGACGACTGGCAATTCACGAATTACGGCTCCTACATGGCCCCCGGAGGGCTCTGCTCAGGTCAGAGCCTGACCATGCTTTGGTACTACACAGAACAGCGTCTCGCTGGACGTGCCTCGCTGAATGGCCATTACGACAATGACGGCTCTCCGGCCACCCCGAAGCTCCAATGGGACGACCGCAACGCCTACCGCCTGGCATCGATGGTGCAGGTCGACGAGGTTGCGCGTTACGACAAGTTGGAACGGTTCTTCGACAAGATGATCGACTTGCGCCGAGACCAGTGGCAGCACGCCGCGTTTGTTTACAGCATGCTCATCACCGGCGAGCCGCAGTATGTGGGCATCTACTCGTCCCTTGGTGGCGGCCACGCCATGGTCGTATACGGAGCCAAGGATGGCGACCTACTGATCGCCGATCCGAACTATCCGGGGAACGCCACCCGCAAGATTCCGTTCAATGCCGACACCGGCGTGCTCGGACCATACATGTCGGGCGACAACGCGGCGGCGCTCGGCAAGCCCTACGAACGAATCGGCTACTTTGCCAAGACTGCACTTGCTGACTGGAGCGATCTCGGCGGCCGCTGGACCAAATTCCTCGAGGGAAACATCGGGAACGACGCCTTCCCGAGCTACACACTTGAGGTGAAAGAGGTCGCCGAGGACGGCGCCGTATCGTGGGTCCCGCTCATCAGTGGCTATCAGGTGGAGAAGGACCAGTCGACTATCTCAGTGCGGGCTTCCGGCGCCGCCACGTGGAACGACCGATTTCGGGTGTATCGCTGGGATACGAAGCTCGGCATCAGCGGATGGGACACCGGATTCGTTGTTCCCTTGGAGGAGGGCGCGAATCGACTGGGGTTTGAAGCACTCGGCTGGAAAAGCAACGATATGAACTGGGTCGACTTCGACAGGATCACCGTTGTTCGCGGAGAACCGCAGCAAGCTGCAATCGACCTTGTCTTCGCCATCGATCTCACTGCTTCGATGGAGGACGATATTGCCAGCGTGAAATCTGCCGCAAAGGAGATAGTTGGCGAGATAGCCGCTGATGGCGGCGACTGGCGCGTCGCCATTGTCGGCTATCGCGACTTCTCTGAAGATTCCGACCCGGTATTCGAGGACTACGCGTGGTCTTCCGACGAGGCGACGGTAGTTGCCAACATCAACTCCCTCAACGTTTACGGCGGCGGTGATGAGCCCGAGGCCGTCCTCGAGGCCCTCATGCGGGCGATTCACAACGGGGACACGGTTGGAGACTGGCGTGACGGTGTCAACAAGCAGATAATCCTCATGGGCGACGCGCCTCCACACATTCCCGGAAGCGGTGGGGAGACATTGGCTTCGGTAGCCGATGCCGCAGAGCGGGTCGATCCAGCGGTGATCCAGACACTCCTGGTGGGTAACTACGGCTCGTTTTCAACCGATGCTGAAGCCAGTTTTCAGGAGTTGAGCGCACTGACTCTTGGACAGACATTCACCGCATCCGAGGCCGCTGAGGTCCCGGCCGCGCTTCGAGAGTCGATTGGCTCGGCGGTGGCATCGCCGGTCGACACAAGCGGCGGCGACCATGACCCGTGGTGGCTGCAACCACTGCTCATCGCATCATTCATGCTGTTTATTGGCGGTTCGGTTGTCGTCATCTGGCGCCTCCTCCACCCCTCCGTCAATAATCCAACTGCACGCGCTGTAATCATCACAGCCGCAGCGGTCGGCCTGGGGTTGGCCGGAGTCGCGGCGTGGATTGAGTCCGCCGACGACAACGCAGCATCGCGCACCAGTGTCGATGCACCGCCTCTCGTCGACACCGAGCCACCACCCGAAGTCGTCATCCCCGGCAACTGAGAGCCACTAGGCATCTCTGCGAACCATTGGGGTCGCTTTCCTCGACGCTCGGTGCCACAGCCGAACCCCACCGCTCGACAGGCCCGCTGACAATCGGATTCACGATCGCAACGGATTGCTAGTTTCATTGCCGATGCCGATCTATGAATCTGATCCGCACAAAGCTCCAGATTCCGACTTCGAGGCCGGATCGGCGATCCACATCGCGGTCGGTAACCGCGGGCGGCTGCTCGACGCGAGGCGGACGCCGGTAAAGGTCGTCAGTGTGAATGTCGAAGTGGGGATGCTCACGGTGCGAATCGAAGCATTCGAGGACGCCGGTGCCCGCTGGGACATCCCCTTTGAGCAAATCGGCAAGTTCCAGTTCGAGGCGGGCTGTGTCAAGGCAAGCGCGTCGGATCTCGCACGGTTCGAGTTCGCCATCGAACGTTTCGATCATCGTCTGGAAATTCCCTGTGACATCGCAGATCGACAGGCGACAGTTGCCAGACTCGACGAGGAACGGCAACGAGCCGACGAGTGGCTGAAAGCCAAATCGAGTTTCTTCACTGCCGGGGGCATCGTTCCCTCGCCTGAGCATCGGGTTGGCGACCCACGGCTGTTCAAGGATCTTGCTGCGTTCATGACACTGCGAGGTTGCCAAGCGATTGAGGAAGCGTTCGTCAGCCAGTACGTCTCCAATCCAGGTGCCGGCGAAATCGTCAAGGGCCACCGAATCGTGCTTGCGCGAATGGGCTTGGTGCCCTATGTCGGAACGATCGTGCGTGACCCGGCAACGCTGGAGGGCCAATGGGACGAGGCGAACCGACGCCGTCACATCGAAGCGCGACTCGGATTTGTGAGAGCGATGTTCAGACGTCTATCTCTCACTCGGGTTCCCCTTTACCGCGGCCTTTCGACCACTGGCCCGGTGGAGCCGGATCGGAACCGCACGTTCGTGTCGGCCACTTTCTCCAGATCGGTTGCCCAGAGTCACTTCGACGCCGGGGGGTCTGAGGCCTCACGTGTGCTCCTGGCCCAGCACGTGCCGGTGGAGCGGGTCGTGATGACCTATCTGGAAACCTCTGCCATGAACGAACGATTCAAAGAGGCAGAAGCGATATTGCTGTTCGATACAGCCAATACGACGTTCTGAGATGAGGGGTGGCTCAGTGGAGCATGCCGAATGACCCGTCCGAGCTGAGCGCGATCGAGATCCTCACAATTCCACAACATATTTCTGCAATCCTTCACCGATGCAAGACCGGAGACTCTGCCGCCACCACCGATTCCTGACAGCCGTCGGAGCCTTGGTGCTCCTCGCCCTCACCGGATGCTCCGATACCGGATCCGGCTCTTCGGCGCTGTCAGAGCCGCCCACGACGGAATCCGCTACAACCGAGAGTCCGGCAACTACTTCCACGAGCGCCGCAATCCAGACTCCGACCACGGTCACTGCGCCCGCCACGACGACCGCAGCGCCTCCCAGCAGCGTCGCCGCGCCGCCCACTCTGTGCACCGGGGACGGCACCACGACTCGCACGGATCTCGCCTACGACTCCATATCAGGGGTCGACCCGAATCTGTTGAGCCTCGACGTCTACATGCCGGGCCTCGGCCCCGACTGCCCGCCGCCACCGATAATGATCTACGTACACGGAGGGGCGTGGGTCACCGGCGACAAGACCCACAATGTCGACAACAAGATCTCCTGGTTCAACGAGATGGGCTGGGTCTTGGTGAGCGTCAACTACCGGCTGACGCCCGAGGCCGACGGTTCCGATCCGGCTGACCTCGACACCAATCGAGTGATGTTCCCGACCCACAACAACGATGTCGCCAATGCCGTGGCGTGGATCCGCGACAACGCTTCGCGAATCGGGGCCGACCCCGACGCCATGTCGATCATGGGCCACTCGGCCGGAGGCGGCATCATCTCCGCCATATCAACCGACGAGACGTACCTCGGCGACCATGGCCTGGGGCTCGACGCCCTCGACTGTGCTGTATCGCTCGACACCGCCGCCTACGACATACGGGCCCGAGTCGAGGACAGCCTCACCACCAATCTCTACCTCAATGCCTTCGGAGACATCCCCTCCGACTGGGACATCGCCTCGCCACTCAACCATGTGGAACCTGCCAAGAACATCCCCGACTTCTTCATCGTCGTGCGGGGATCGAACTCCCGTATCGCTCAGGCTCAAGACTTCGAACGGGCTCTTGCATCGGCCGGTGTCGGCACACAACTCATCGAGGCCGCCGGCCTCAGCCACGACGGCGTCAACGAAGCAATCGGTTCTCCCGACGACAGCGTGATCACACCCGAGTTGGGGGTGTTCCTCAATAGTTGCCGCTGACGTCGAGCAATATGCAAGCGAGGATGGTCGGGACGCACGGTTGATTCGGCGCCACGGCACGTTCCCAAGACACAGATTGGAGCGGATTGCTACCGTAGGCGATCGAAACTGCACGGAACACGTGACCCACCGACAATGAAGACTGACCATTCGCCAGCCGACCGTCGCGACGGACGCGGTCTGACGATGCCCGCCCGCGTCGCGTTGGTGACACTCGGGTTCTCGAGCGTTGCCTCTCTCTTGGGCTGGGTATACGGGATCGCCTCGTTCTCTGTTCTCTTCAGATTTGTCACCCTTCCAGGTGTAATCGCCTTGCTCGCAATAGCCGTTTGGTCCTCAACAGGCGACCATTCAAACGTCCATCAGGTAATCAAGGTGGGTGCCATCGCCGGTCTGATCGGCACCGTTGGCTACGACCTCTTCCGAATCCCGTTCATCTACGGCGGGGGCTTCCTGCTGCTGTCACCGATCGAGTCCTATGGAGTGCTGGCAACAGGTGCCAACACGAGCAATGGCTGGACCGACTTCATCGGATGGGCATACCACTTCAGCAACGGGATCGGCTTCGGCATCGCCTACGCCGCTCTGGCCATGCACCGCCGATGGGGCTGGGGCGTCGTCTACGCCATGGCCCTCGAGACTGCCACCGTCGTCACGCCTTTCGCCTCCGCCTACCAGCTCTCCGGCAAGTACTTCGTCATCGGTGTCGCCTACGCCGCCCACGTTCCATACGGACTCGCCCTGGGCAAGCTCAGCCAAGACCCCGAACGCACCATGCACCATCTGGGCATCCTCGGGCGGCGAACGGCGTCTACAGCACTCGTGGCGACGACTATCGGGCTTGCCCTGTGGCTCCGGCCGTGGAGCCTCGACCCCGACATCGAGCGCGGACGACAAGTTGCTGACGGGCCTTCGATGATCATCCAGGCCGGCCGTGTAAGCCCCGAGTTCGTGGTACTTAAGCCTGGAGAGTGTGCAACCATACTCAACAGCGATCAGGAGGTCAGGGGGGTGAAACTCGAAGGCGTGGACACGGCAGTCGACGCAAACCGCTCATCGTCGCTGTGCCCCACCGATACGGGCGTTCACCACATCAGGTCCGATGCCGGCCCATTCAAGGGAGGCTTCTTGATAGTCGATCCGGAGTCCTGAGGTGCAGTCGTTCCACGCAGTTCCGACGCCGTCATTTCGCCAGCTTGGGTCTGCACTTGTACTGCACCTGCGGAAGAACCTTCCCACCACGATCGTTTTCGCAATTGTTGGCGCATTCACTTCATGGCTGATCAATGTCTATTGGATCGCCAAGCGATATCAAGGCGTCAACGTGCCGGGTGGATCCCCGGTCACCACCGGCGGCAACATGATGTGGGGAATCGTCTTCTGGATAATCGCCAGCACTGTGATCTTCGGGCTGATCGGCCACTGGAAAGCCGTCGGCACAGAGCAATTCCTGCACGACGTACGCAACTTCCCCGACACCGTCAGCCAAGTGTTCCGCAACGACGGAAACCTGGCGTGGAGCCATCTGCTCTGGGGGGTTGCCGGCTCGCTGTTGCTCGCGCAGATCATCTCACCCTCACTCCGCGGAATCCTCGGAATCTCGGTCATGTTGACCATTCCATCGGTACTGGGCCGGATCGTCCTCGGATACGTCGGCCGTGCTTGGCTTGCCGTCTCGAGGTCGTTCAATCCATCAGGAGGCGCTAGCCAGATCCCGTTGTTTTCTTCCTCGGTGACCGGGCTGGGAGCTGCCGCCGCCCTGATGTTCAGCTTTGTGGCAGACGACACAACAGCCCTATTGATCATGGCTGCCGCAGCCGCTGGCGGGGCCCTGATCCTCGGCCGCAACAGCGGCAGGTCAGGACCGAACCGGGCAACGATGATGGTCTTCTTCTGGGTAGCGATGGTTGCCCTCGGCGCCCTCAGCGGGGCCAAGGCCGCGAGCGCAGACGACGGCGGCTACGCCGAATGCGGGTCGAGTTGGAGCGACTGGTGGGGCTGCGATGGAGCGTCCGACGTCCGCAGCGACGCCGTAGTCGGTGCAGTCACCGGAGCGCTCGGAGGAGCCATCGGCAGCGGACTCGGCTCGGCCATGTCGTCGGTTGCTGGTTCCGGCCTCAGCGGCGGCGGTCCGGGCACCGG
>CAZHMP010000090.1:0-3117 GCA_964533595.1 uncultured Acidimicrobiales bacterium
GCTATCGCCCCGCCTACATCGTCGTAGGCGACAACCCGGTCTGTGTCACTGATGCCAAGCCGTGACATCGCGCCGGCGAAGTCGTCCGGGCTGGGCAAAGGATGGCGACCCCCGGCAAAGCTCGGCGCGGCCGCGAGGTCCGTGTCGAGGTCGACGAAGACCGCTCCCGGAATGTGCCCGGCCTCGTAGGCGTCACGGCCGGATCGATCATCCAGATACCAGCGGACGTCGGCCACCATCACGTCCGCCTTGTCGAGATTCTCGCGCAGCCACGCAGACGAAACCGTGGGGCCGAAACCGTCGGACTGCGCGGGCGGAGTCATCTCGGCACGTCCTGTGAATCGATCTCATTCTGCACTCGCGCTCCCCTTTTCCGCTAAACAGTGTCACGATCAAGGCGTGAATGCACCCTCACTGCGAACCGATCGGCTGGTTCTGCTGCCGCTGAGCGCGGCCGATGTCGACGAGGCCGCGGCCCTGTATTCCGATCCGGAAGTAATGCGACACGTCAGCGGAGGGATCCGTACTCGCCCCGAGACTCTCAAACGTCTCGAAGCCTGCGAACACGACTGGAGCGCAAGCGGGATTGGGATCTGGGCCATTCGGGATGCCACAACCGGCGGCTTGCTCGGGGAGGGAGGAGTCCACCCGGATTCCCGAGTCGCTGACGGTGCCATGGCGTTTTCGATCACGATCGGTCGCCGCAGTTGGGGATCCGGTGTCGATCTCGAGGCTGGTCGTGCAATCGTCGATGACGCATGGGATCGTCACCCCTGTGCGGCCATCCAATCGACGGTCCTCCCAGAAGATGTTTCCGGGTCGGGCGTACTCAGCCGCCTCGACTTTGTCTTGACCGGCGTCCGCGACTTTGGTGGTGAGCCACATCAGATCTGGGCGCTGGACCGGCCCGCGTGATCTCAGATCGCTTCACAGAGCCCTAACAACGATCTCTTACTCTCTTCTTACTCGCTCCTCAGAATTCGGGACACGGATACAAATCCGCTCCAGCCCCCAACAGAGGAGAGACACCATGAAGATTCGAACACCGCGAATACTGGGCGCCGTTCTCGTAGCCGGCCTCACGGTCGGCTTGGCCGCTCCGGCATTCGCCGACACCGCGACCACGCGGCCAGCCGACAACGTGAGCTCGACAGATATAGAAAACGCCAAGGCTCGGTGCGTTCAGGCAATCGACCGCCGCCTCGACACCCTGGACAAAGTGCAAGGCCACCTCGACGAGGCCGATTTCGTGACCGAGGACCACGCCGCTTCGCTCAAGTCGATCATCGACAGCACCAATTCCGGTCTTCGGGATCTTCGTGACGACATCGAGGGCAGCGAGGATCCGGACGAGATCCGCGTTCTGTGTGAATCGATCGGACCCGACTACCGCGTCTATCTCGTGGTGGTGCCCCAGAGTCGCCTGACCGCCCGCGCCGACCGAATCTCACATTCGCAGGCACGCGTCGACGACCTGACAGCAAAGTTTGACGCGGCTGCCGACCGCGCCAAGGAAGCCGGCATCGACGTGAGCGAGGCCGTCGCCCTGCGCGATCAGGCCGTCGATCAATTCGACGCTGCGTACTCCACGGTTGAGGGAGTCGCAGACTCTGTACTCGCCGTCACCCCGGCCGGCTACGACGAAGGACCGGGCCAGGTCACTCTGCAGGTGGCAAGCGAATCGATCAGCACCAGCCTCGGTCAACTGCAGTCGGCTCACACCACGGGCCAAGAAGCAGTGCAAGCGCTCAAAGAGGCCATTTCCGGCAGCTGATCCGCCAAGTTCAAGCTCAAGTGCCCGGGGATGTTCACCTCGGGCACTTGCGCGCTTCGGCCACGATGTAGTTTCGCCGACATGACCTGGTGGCTTTGGATTCTCGTCGTTGCAACGGCAGTCGTGCTTGGTGTCATCATCCACGACATCACGCAGAAGCGACACGCAATCCTGCGCAACTTCCCGCTGGTGGGGCATCTCCGTTACCTGCTGGAGTCAGCCGGACCGGAACTGCGCCAATACGTGGTCGCAGACAACGACGAGGAGCTGCCATTCAGCCGAGACCAGCGACGCTGGATCTATGCATCGGCCAAATCACAGAACCCATATTTTGGATTCGGAACCGACAACGATCTCAGCGCTGACGGCTACATCTTCCTTCGCCACGCAGCGTTTCCGGTGGTCGACGACTCGCCCGACGATCTCATTCCGAGCACCAAGATCCTCGGTGGCTTGCATGAAAGGGAACATGCCTTTCGCCCCCGATCGATCATCAACACCTCCGCCATGAGTTTCGGTTCACTTTCCGGACCGGCCGTCGAAGCAATCAACCGGGGCGTCGCCCTTGCCGGATGCATGCAAAACACCGGCGAGGGAGGTATCAGCGTTCACCACCGACATGGCGGGGAACTCATCTTCCAGATCGGCACCGGCTACTTCGGAGCGCGCGACGCGTCCGGAGAATTCTCGATCGAGAGGGTCATCGAATCCGCCGGACTTGCGCCAGTCAAGGCGATCGAGATCAAACTCAGTCAAGGGGCGAAGCCCGGTCTCGGTGGTGTGCTTCCTGCCGCCAAGGTCACCAAGGAGATCGCCACCGCCCGTGGAGTACCCGTCGGGGTCACCGTCCACAGCCCGAGTCGACACGCAGAATTCGACGACATCGCCGGTCTGGTCGACTTCGTCGAACTGATAGCAGCCGAGACCGGCCTCCCCGTCGGTATCAAATCCGCGATTGGCGAGGAGGCGTTTTGGCATGAGTTGAGCTCTTACATGGCCACCAGCGGCAGGGGACCCGACTTCGTGACAGTCGATGGCGGTGAGGGTGGCACCGGTGCCGCCCCTGGCACGTTCTCCGACCATGTAGCGCTGCCATTCCGCAACGCGTTTCCGGTCGTGTTGTCGGCATTCGCCGAACATGGCCTACACGAGCAGATCACATTTTTCGGCTCCGGCAGGCTCGGTTTCGCCACCGACGCCACCGTGGCCATGGCGATGGGCGTCGACATGATCAACGTCGGCCGTGAAGCCATGATGTCGATCGGTTGCATCCAAGCCCAGCGGTGCCACACCGGGCACTGCCCCACCGGAGTCGCCACCCAAAATCGATGGCTCACCCGCGG
>CAZHMP010000090.1:3217-6991 GCA_964533595.1 uncultured Acidimicrobiales bacterium
TTGATGTGCAGACCCTTGATCGCGGTGCCACCTTCCGGCACGGGTGCGGTCGTGGGTGGCGCAGTGGTGGTGGGCGCGGCTGTCGTCGCTACCGCCGTGGTCGGCGCGGCCTCCGATGGCGCCGACGCGTCGTCGGAGCCGCTGCCACACGCGGCCGCCAACATCGTGAATACGCCGACAAGTGCCAAAAGTCGATTGAATCTCATTGCCTTGGTTCTCCCCTACCTACGCCGCGTGAAGACTAGCTGTTTCCGCGACTCTGGATGGTTCGGCCCTTAGGCGTCGACCTCACCGGCAGCGACCGTGGTGGTCGGCGCCTCATCGGCACCAGCCAAGCTTCTTGCCTGCGCCAACAGACGGTCGAGTTCCTCTTGGGCAGCGGCCCAAGCCTGATAATCCGGTGGGTCGGCCGACAGGGCTGCTCGAGCCGCCCCTCGCTGGGCCTCTATCGAATCGAGGATTGTCACCAGGTCCGCCGGAGTCGATGGAGTCGTTGGCGTCGATGGAGTCGTCGGGGTGCCATCTCCGGGAGTCTCGCCTGGATCCGCGGGTGTGCTCGGAGTGGTGGTCGACGCAATCGAACTATCGATCAGGTCAGTGAAATCTTGCCCCGGATAGAGCTGTGAGAGGGCATCGTTGAGGTCGGCACCCAACGCAATCTGCTCTCCCTCACCGATCGCGGCGATTACGAATTCGAGCGTGGGCACGCTGGTGCCTTCTGCTGCGACGTAGAGCGGACGCAACCAGAGAATCGAGTTGTCGATGGGCAACAGCAACAGATCGCCGAACATCACTGTGGAGCCCGAATCGTTCAGCAGAGTCAGCTGACTTGATATGGCGTTGTTCTGAGCGATCGCCGATGCAACCAGAACCGGGCCTGGCGCCTGCGAACCCGTCACCTCGTAGGACACGAGCCGGCTGGTGCCATCCGGGCGCGTTTCACCAGCCACGAAGGCCTCGAGCTCACGGCGGTCGTCGTTCTTGTCGAAAGGCACAAAGCTTCGCATCGTGACGTAGGAAGTGTCGGTCTCGCCGGGCAAACGAAGCAGCGCGTAGTAGGGATCGATACGGGCCTCGCTGGTTGTGACCACACCTGTGTCGGAGTTGACGGTGGTGACCGCGCTTCCCCCGGCCTTGACCGAGCGCCCCGGATCCTGGGCGACGGACCAGCGGCCGGTGCCGATTACGAAGGCTGTGGGGTCACTGATCTGGTATGTGGCCCACATGTTGGTCTGAATGCGGAAGAGGTCCTGTGGGTAGCGGACGTGATCCTTCAGCTCTGCCGGCATTTGCGAATAGTCGGTGAACAACCTCGGGAATGCCGACCGCCAAGCCTCGATGATGGGGTCATCGACCGGCATGACGTAGAGGGACACTGTGCCGTCGTACGAATCCACAACGGCCTTCACCGAGTTGCTCACATAGTTGAAGCTTCCGCCGGCCAATCCGCCGGATCGCAGGCGAGAATTCTCGGCTCGCTGTGAATACGGATACCGATTCGTGGTGGTGTAGGCATCGATCACATAGAAGATCCGACCGTCCACCACCACTGGATAGGTTTCGGAATCGAGCTTCAGGAACGGTGCAATTTTCTCCACGCGGTCTCGAACGTCACGCACGTAAATCACGCGGGTTTTGTCGCCGACAAAGTTCGAGATCAGCGGATCGATCTTGCCGAACCTCAGAGCGAACGCCGCTTGCCGTATGAAGGAATTCATCTTCACACCGCTGGAGCCGGCATAACGTGTGGCCACATCGTTGCCGGTGAGGCTGTCGACGTAGTCGACCTCGTCGACGTTGGTGTTCACCAAGGCGTATCCGGTCATGCCCTCGCCGTGATAGATCTGAGGCTGGTCGAGTTCAAACGGCACGGTTGGGTCGACTTCCGTCGGTAGTCCACCCACCAAGAACTCAGGCCGACCCTCGGCGGTGGTGGTGTTGGCCTTCGCCAGCGCCACGCCGTAGCCGTGTGTGAGCCTGACATGCTCGCGTTCCCAACTCAGATTGTTGAGGCTGAGTTCACGTGCAGCCAGCAGAACCTGAGTGAGCTCGCCGTCGATCATGTAACGATCGGTGTCGAGGATCCCCGGGAACGTGTAGAACTCGCGCTCGACCTGGACTCTCTCAAATGTGGGGTCGACGACGGCCGGGTCCAGAAGCCTGGCATTTCGAACAGTGCTGGCACTTTCGTGAATCTGATCAGCGTTGAGTACGTCGGTGTAATCGAAGGCCGGTCGCGTAATGTCCTCGCCGGGCACGAGATCGTATGCCTCGCGTGTGGCGTCGATATTTCGCTGAGTGAATGGTGCCTCGCGAGTTGTCTCGTTGGGCTGAACCTGGAAGCGCTGAACAAACGCCGGGTAGATACCACCCACGACAATCGCCACGAACGCCCAAAGCCCCACAGCCAGCGTGGGCAACACCCAACCACGGCGGCGAATATTGACCACCAATAGCACCACGGCGAACAACGAGATCATCATCAACAGATTGATCGCCGGGAGTTGGGCCTTCACATCGGTGTAGAGAGCGCCATCCACAACTCCGCGGTGCGAAACGGTGAGCTCATAGCGGGCGAGCCAGTAGTCGGCAGCCTTCACAAGCGCCAGCGCGGCCAGAATCGCCGACATGTGAACCTTGACCGCCGGAATCACTCTCTCTCGGCCAACGACCTGTATGCGTATTCCGCCGTTGAGGTAGTGGGAGATGACCGTGATTATGAACACGATCACGATCGAGGCGAATGCCCAACTGACAACGAAACTCAGGAACGGCAATCGAAATACGTAGAACCCGAGGTCCTTGTGGAACTGCGGGTCGGAGACGCCGAAATCCTTGCTGTTGACGAACAGAAGCCAAGACTCCCACTGGCTGTTCACCCCTGCCGCAGCAACCAAGGCGAACAAGGCCGACGCGACCGTGCGTATCAAACGAGTGTGACCGTCGACCACTTCGTGGTATCGGAGAAGCAACTCCTCCTCGGGACCGGGCTCCCGAAACGACGGAGCGATGCGGTCGGCAATCATCAGATTGCCCCACATCAATATGAAAAAGATGCCGGCGAAGATCAGCGTCAGCACGATCTTCGCACCGAGAACTCCTCTCCAAACCGACGTGTATCCGAGCGAATGGAACCACAGGTAGTCGGTGTAGAAACTGGCAATTCCGCGGAGCGAGGTGAGCAACACGAAGAAGGCCACGACAGCAACCACGAGAATCACCCGCCCGCGCGTGCCAAATCGACTTCGTCCGCGGGGGGCCTGATCTGCGACTGTATGCATCAGTGAGAAACCCTATCGGGCCGCCCTAGGTTGCGACCGGCACCAGCTTGCAGGTGCAGGCCAGATGGCTCGGGGGATGAGTGTGACCCGTCGGGAATTCCTCGCCCGCGTCGACCTCACCGGCCAGGGCATTGTCGGCACAATCGGCGCCGCAGGGGCCCTCAGGATCGGCGACCCACTGCAACTTGGGCGACCCCTGGGCTATAACGCACAGCGCTTCCACGGCGACAATTGCCGCGGCCGCCGCGTCGGGCATACGTCTGGATCGAGACTCTCGATACAAGGCGCGAACCGCATCAGTCATCTCGCCTGAATCGGGTTCATCACCTTTGTCGCTGCGCTCGACAAATCCCGACAGCCGATGGCGCATCGGTTCAAGAGCGATGCTGTGAATCTGTGCAAGGGCGCCAGATAGGTCAATCGGGTTTTCCGAACCAATTTGATCCGCATACGACTCGAATTCGGTCCGGGCCGCGTCGTCATAGCTTGCGAA
>CAZHMP010000090.1:7091-9421 GCA_964533595.1 uncultured Acidimicrobiales bacterium
ACCTCGGAAGAGCGCAACTTCGCAAACAGGTCGTCCACTCCATCGGCATCGGCATCCGCATCGGCATCGGCATCGGCATCGGCATCGGCATCCACCGACTCCGGTTCGACGGCCAACTCCGGTTCCGGTTCCTCGTCTGCCGGGGCCTCCGACATCTCCTCGGCCTCGGCATCAAAGAACTCTGGGCGGTCGACCGCCGGCTCCACCAGCGAATCGAGTTGAGCGAGTGACTCGACCTCACCGGTGTCGAACATGGGCTCGGGTCCCGGATCGGTGACGCCCTCCACCAAGGGATGCCCCACCAGATGAGCGGCCTCGATCTCCGATTCCAGCTGCTGAGCCGTGGGAACGCTCTCGTCACTGATTCTCAACCCGGCCCGCTCCGCCGAGGCACGAGCCTCGGGAACAGACGCAACCAGATCGGTTATGGCCGTGTCGAGACTCTGCTGGACCACGGTCAGCGACTCGAGCAAGCGATCGCGCGCCGCCCTGAGCTGCTCTACCTGAGCGCGACCGGTCTGACGTTTGCGCGACAAGTCATTGAGCATCCGCTCCCGCACAACTTGCGCCTCCGCCACCATGTGACGGCCGTGGGCGCGACCATCCTCCGTGAGCGCCTCGGCGTCGCGTTGGGCCCGCTCGACAATTTCGTCAGCTTCCGTCGTTGCAGTGGTGCGAGTTGAGTCCGCCGCGGATATCGCCTCTTCGCGAACGGCCGCAGCCTCACGCTCGGCGCGTTCGGCTCGTTCACTTGCGGCATGGTGAGCCGCCTCGAGAACTCGGGTGGCCTCAGCCCCGAGTGCTTCGGCGATCCGGTGGGCTTCAAGTTGGTCGCCGGCATCAAGCGCCTCGGATTCGATGTAACGAAGTCGCTGAACCTCTGCCTGTTGTTCCCTGAGGGCCGCGGCAACGATTTTGAGACGAGATCTGACCGCCGACGGATCGAACCCTCTACGGGCAAGTGGAAACGTCGCGGTCTCCAGACCCCCTGGGTCGAGGGCGTCGTCAGATGATCTCGGCACTCAACAATCGTAGGTTCACCGCTCGACGACATCGGGTATACCCGCACCGACAGGGCGGCACCGAAGCCACGATCACCCAGCCAGAGACAGGTTCGACACGTCGCCACCGAGACCGGACAACACCGCGAGAGCATCATCGAGCGAGGCAACACCCACGACCGGCATGTCTCCCGCACCTTTCTCCGCGTCGGCGACCTCGCCCTCGGGCACTATGAATATCTCGGCGCCGGCCTTTCTTGCCCCCACCGCCTTCTGCTCGGCTCCGCCCACGTCGCCCACCACCTCCTCCAAGGAGATCGTGCCCGTGACAGCCACGTTGTGGCCGCCAGTGAGTTCACCCTCGGTGAGCAGATCGAGAATGGAAAGCGTGAAGGCCAGACCAGCTGACGGTCCACCAATCGTGCCGGAATCGATTGACACATCAAATGGAAGCTCTGCTTGAACCGCCCTGACCCCGACGTCGCTGATTCCGATGAATGACCGGGTCGGATCGTCTGGGTGAGCACCGAGGGTCAGCCCAACGTCTCGAGTTTCGTGGGATTCGTTGTCCTCCAAGGTGATGTTGACCCGATCATTCGGTTGGTGGGCGTCGAGGTTCGTCTTCAACGAATCAAAATCCGTGACTGGATCTCCGTCGATGGCAACGATCACTTCTCCAACCTCGAGAAGCCCAGCTGACGGTCCATCAGACAAGACCTCGGCAAAGTTCACGCCGGTCTCGTCAATCACGTCGATACCGAGTCGTTGGAACGCAACGAGAACCGCCGTTTCCTTGGAAACCTGCATCATCTGGAGGTTGCGTTGGCGATTCTCGCTGGAAGATCTGGTGCCGAATATGACGTCGTGCGGCAAGAGATCTTGATGAGCGTCACGTTCGGCATCGAGCCATTCGAGCACTGTCACATGGTCGTCGATGGCCACGGTGGTGAAGAGGATTCGTCCCTCAGGTTGAAACACCCTTGACGATTCGATTGCTACGCGCTTGTCGACGGGCCTCGCCTTGCCCGGCTTGAGAGCCACGGGTGACTTGTCGATGATGGCAGTGCCGGGAATCACGTTTCCCAACACTCCAACAGGTACCACACTGATGAGGCCCATTGAGAGACCAAGCACACCGCCGACCACCGCCAGAACACGAATCCACCGTCGACGGTGCCAAACAACCGACGCAGCCGGCGGTCTCCCCGGCGCTAGGATTTCGGTCGACGTGTCCAACTTGTTCATAGTTTCTACGCTCGTCCTAGCGGCGGGATTCCGGGTCCACAGGGGCCGTGGGCCCACATGGGCGCTTCAGCCTGCCACGAGTGA
>CAZHMP010000091.1:0-9400 GCA_964533595.1 uncultured Acidimicrobiales bacterium
CTCACATCATCACCAGAATCAGTGCCGCCGTTGGTGTCGGGAGGAGTAGCCGAATCGTTCGAGTCGACTTCACCGGAGCCACCCGATCCGCCGCCTTGTTCTCCAGACGACACATCGTCACCAGAGTCGACTCCACCATTCTGTTCGGTGTTGTCCGTCGGAGTGCCGTCGCCGCGTGACCCAGACCCGTCTCCGACGTCCTCGGGCGGGGCGTCTTCGCTTTCATCGCGAGGCAGAACCACGGGCGTATCGGGGGGAGGTGCGATGCCGACCGGCTCGGTGGCACGAAGCGGGCCCGTGTCGCGTGCCGACCCAAAGGCCCAAGCCTGGAGGTCGTCGGCAACGATCCACGAACCTGAACCGTCGCTGAACGAGACCGCTCCGATTGCGTTGTCCCATCGACAGGCTGCACCCCCACGGTCGGATCCGTTGAAAGCGGCGTCGCCGAAAGTGAGAACCTGGCCGTTGTCGACCAACACCCAGTAGCCGCCGCCTGTTGTCGTGGTCTGAATCGCAACAGGAGTCACGAATCCGATGCCTTGAAGATCAAGCAAAGAACCTGCGTAAAGAGCATGGCCGATAGCGAATACTGTGCCGTCTTCGGCCACCATCACCAGCCCCTCACCGTCCGGTGACGGAGAGAAGTCGACCAACGGTGCCGTGAGCCAGCCCTCTCCGAGATTGCCAAAGTCTTCGGCATCGCCAAACGGATGAATGGTTCCATCCGCCTCGACTATCCAGTAGCCATCACCGTCGGGCGTGCTGGCGATAGCCACGGCCTGGCCGGTTGCCTCGGAGTCCTCAATCGATCCGAAGTACTGAGCTGTGCCCAGCTCCTGAACGTCGCCCCACCGGTCAAGCAGGTAGAAACCCTTGCCGTCGGGGGTCCGCTCAATATCCACAATTCCATCGATCTCGATGTCTCCGAGTGAACCGCGGAATCCAGCGTCGCCGAGCGACGCAATGTTGAACGATCCGGCCAACACAACTTGGACGTCGGGAACAGAGCTCTCGCCGGCAGTGATGACCGAAGGGTCACCGGTCCGATGTGGAGTGGTCGTGGCATCCGGACTGGTCGGCTCATCCGGACTGGTCGGCTCATCCGGACTGGTCGGCTCATCCGGAGTGGTCGTGGTATCCGGAGTGGTCGGCTCATCGACCGACGGTCCGGTTACCCCCGGACGCACCGGCCGGAGTGCCGCTGTCCCGACATCTGCACTGTCGTTTGAGTCGACGGTTCCATCGACCTGGGCGTCAGGAAGGGTCGCGTTCGTGGAAGGTTCGACAACATCGTCGATGCCTGAATCTCGGGTGGGGGCCGCGAGCACGGATTCGTTCAGCCCCCACTTGGGGTTGTCGCTGCCTCGGCAAAGAAAATCGAACGGTGTCTGCCCGGCGGCGTCGGCATCAACCAGGCTCCAGTAGGGGTTCACATACTGTCCGCTGGGGTCGGTCATGCCGAAGTGAAGATGCGGGCCGGTTGTGTGACCAGAATCGCCCACGTATCCGAGCAACTGCCCCGCTCGGACGGTCATACCCTCAACGAGACCCGGCGCGAATGCGTACTGGGCAAGATTGGCGTTGTCGTTGGTGCCGGGCGTGTCGTTGTTGAGGTGAATGTAGAGATACCGCCAACCATCGGCATCGGTGATGATCACCATATTGCCCTCGGCTCCGCCATTGGAGTGGCGAATTCTGGTGACGGTGCCGTCGGTGACGGCCACAAGTGGGGTCATGCGGACGGCCGGTATGTCGATACCCCAATGCCTTCTGTGGAGACCATCTCGCGGGTAGTACCAGTCATTTACAAAGCGATGTTCGCCGTCGACCGGGAACACAAGCCGCTTGACTATGGGATGAACCTCATCGGGTATCGACGCGTCTGTTGTGACCTCAGTCTGAGGCACTGGCTCCTGTGCCGCCACAGTTGTGGCGCCTATCAAGAGCATGCAAAGGCACGCCAAGGAGATGCTCACTCCTATTCGCCGACCACGCGTGATCAAAATCATTCGCCCTGTCCTTTCGGGATGTCGATTCCGTCGAGATCGCCGCCCGACAGACCCAGTACCGATACCGATGATGAAACGCTCCACGAACACGACGCCTGACCGCCACACTCGATCACCTCGCCGTCAGTTGCATTGAACAAACCAACGGATACCGCTCCCAAACTGCTCACGAAGAGGTCGCCGTCGACAAACGCGGCAGCATCAATGTCTTCTGACCGATCGATCAGACCTTCAATGCTTCCGTCGAAGAACCTCGAGACCGACGGCGCCAAAGCCGGGTCGGTCGACGTTGCCACCCTCAGAAGATCTTCATCCCTGATGTCTCCGACCCCGTCAACAATCAGATTGCCGCGAGTCGAGATGAGCAAGTCTCCGTCGACCATGGTGATGGCATCAATGTCGCCGGCCGAGGAATCGAGCCCTATGTCGGCCCCTCGAAACATCACCGAGAACGTGCCTCTCGTGGAAGTGCCGAGCTGATCAGCATCAAACCTGAGCACATCGCTGTCTGCGATGAGGCCCAGCTCCTCGGTTTCGAATGGCCTGTCGACCGACAGCAATATTGTGTGATCGTCGACGATATGGAACGCGTCGACATCGCGGCCCGCCAGACCCACGTCGGACCCGTCGAACAGCATGTCGAATCTGGTTCCGTCCCACGTGAGAATGTCTTCGTCGCGATACGGCAGGTTTCCATTGTTTGTTGCGCCGGCGCGCTTCAATGACACGTTGAGCAGCGGCTTGCCTTTGACCGGAACATTCACGCCGAAATCGACAGATGAAACCTCATCCGACGCGATGTCGATCGACGACGGCGAAACACCGGAGACGAAACCTCGGTCGGGCAGCGAGTCCGGGAGCAAAGTCACGCGGGCGGGTCCCGGAGGAAGACCTGCAGCCTCGAACACGCCAGCGTCATCTGTGGTTCCGAAGATCGCAGTTCCGTCGTCGCTGGTGCCAAACTTTGAATCTGGGCCAGCTGCTTCAACGGTCACGTCGATGCCTGGCAAACCCGTCTCGGAGGGCCCGCCTCGCAGACCATCACCGTCGACATCGTCGAACACGTTGACAAGGAGGCTTCCCGGCGACGGTGGTCGCCAACCAAACAAGACCGAGGCCGAATTGCCGGCCGTCAACGTGAGGTCGTATGAGTCGGGAGTGGTCATGACAGAGTCGAGCGTCAGCGAGGTCGAGGCGATTGAAACTCGATATTCGCCGGGGTCGAGTCCGTTGAACAGCCAAGTGCCATCCGGAGATGACACACCCTCCGCAACAATCGTGTCGTCATTGGTGCCGATCAGGGAGTCTGGTCCTGCTGCGGTGACGGTGATTTGCACCGAGCCAGCCGGCAACTCTCCGGCATCTGCCACGCCGTTGCCATCGGTGTCCTCAAACACGAATCCCGATACAGACGCAGTTTGGAGGATCGACGACCCCAGCAAGATTTCCGATGAGTGAACGAGGTCGACCACTCCGGCACCGAACACATCGTCGGCCCCTGCAACACCGAGATCAGTGGCGCCGCCGACCAGGGCAGCCTCAATCTCGGTGTCTGTGCTCGCCGGGGAGGCTCCGACGAGAAGGGCAATCGCGCCGCTCGCGTGGGGCGCGGCGAACGAAGTGCCGCTGTGGGGAATGTATTGGCCCTGGGTGGTCTCCGCGGTGATCAGATCGCCGGGTGCGACGAGATGTGGATAGGTGCGTGTGGCACCGCCGCATTCGGTCGGCCCACGGCTGCTCTCGCTCAGTGCGCTCAGATCAGACCTAACCGCACCCACCGCCAGTGCGCCGGGAAGATTCGATGGGCTCGGCGAGCTGGCGGGCGAGGGCCCGAAGTTTCCGGCAGCGAACACCGGGATTACTCCGGCGGTCCGTAGGGCTGCGATATCGGGAGCGAACTCCACGTCGCAGCCGGGGGCGTCGCCGGTCCATGACGAATTCACAACATCGGCGCCATCGTCGGTGGAGGGATCACCATCAGGATCCAGCACCCATTGAAGGGCTGAGTGAATCGCCGACGTGGTGGCGCTGCCGGCGTCGTCAAAGATCTTCGCCGCTATCCACTTGGCGTCGGGAGCGACGCCGAGAGTTGAGCCGCTCTGGTCACGGCCGGTGATGATGCTCGCCACTGCGGTTCCGTGACCGTTTCGATCGTAGGGCACAGTTGTGGCGTTGTAGGGGTCGAACCAGCTATTGGCCCCGCCCCGGAATGAGCCTTTGACCTCCGAAGGGAAGAGCCCAGGTATCCCGGCTATGTCGACTCCAGTGTCGAGCACCGCCACCACAACTCCTTCTCCGGTGTGTCCGGCTGCCCACATTGCGGGTGCCCCGATGGCGTCGACGTTGGCAGCTGCGGGGCCCGCTGGAGGCGTGCCGGCCAACGAGAACCGGTGCTCCACATCGATCTCGGCGACATCGCTATAGCGAGCGATTGCGGCGATCACACCCGGGGTGGCTGTGATGGCAAATCCGTTCATGATCCAAAATGGGGTGAACGACTGGACATCCGGGCCGAGTTGCCAGATCGGGGCGAGAATCCTGAACAGGATTTGATCGTTGGCGGCCTTCTCTTGCAGTGAACGGATCACGTCCTCAGGTGTGGCACCGGTCGGTATTTCCGAGACCACCTTCGACAGGTTCACCTGCTCGTCGAGCGTGACGACCACACTGAGAAAACCATCACTCGGAGTCGAGGCGAGTGCCTTCCTAGCCTCTTGGGTGAACACGGCTGCATATTGCCCGACCGCATCGGTGACATCGTCGGTAGCCGACTGCGCAGAAACCGGGCTGACAAACGCGACGGAGGCAGCAGCCATCGCCGCCGCAACCAGGGGAGCCAGGATCCGCTTCACGGGTCGACCTTTCTGTCGGCATGCTGAGACTTGGCCAGGAACCGCTCGACCGACCTGATCCGTCGGTCACGAACGGCGGCGGAACCGGCAAGCCCGATGAGGTAGGCGAGAAACGCCAGGGCACCGATGCCACCGAGCAGTGAAGCCGGGCCGGCCATCGCCGCATCGGAGAATCTCACGTCTCTGGCTCCAGGGGCACTGGCCACGGTCCAATCGAAGATTTCCGATACGTCGGGGAGCCCGAGTCGTCGGATCACCACCTGGACTTGGTATCGGCCGGGCACGGAGAACTTCGTGGTGGGAACCTGGTATTCACCGGGTCGATCTGTTGAATCGACGTCGAAAGTGACCGGCTCCACGTCGACCTCGAGCGGAACCACTCTGACAAGAACTCGGTCGATCGGAGCCGGTTCCGGTCGGCGTGTGCTCGCAGCGTCGACGAGGACCAGATTTTGGCCTGGAACGTTCGGAGTGACCTGGACGCCAAGCTGGATGTCGTCGTGAACCACTGCGAGTTGCCGAGACTCTGCTCGCACCACAGGAATCCATGAGATCCCGTTGGCGGGTGCCGACGCGGTCAACACGGCGGCGGCACCAATTATCAATACGGTGGCGACGGCTTCGCGGCCGATCCTCACCGACGGGCCAGCGGTGGAGAGACCCGACCTGGTGGCCAAAGCCAATACCAGCGCAACTCCGACTGCACCGAGCTTGATGATCATGGTTTGCCCGTAGGCCGATCCCACGAGCGCATCGAGAGAGCTGATCTGAGAGCCGATGGCCAAGAATCCGGTGATCGCTGCCACTGAAACTGCGGCAGCTGCGAATGGTGAAAATTCGCTGAGCGCGATCTTCGTCATTCGCTCGGGCCTTTCGGCAGCGTCGAGGCTCAACACTCGCCACAGCACAAACACGCCACCGATCCAGGCGACCGCCGACATCAGATGCAAGAAGTCGTTGATGATGCTGAACAGGGCAGCGTCGGTGCCTGCCGCATGCCCCGCGGCAGACTCGGACAGCATGGCGGCGGCCAGCAAGGCCAAAGTCACCACTCGGGAGCCACGAAGCGTGGTGCGTCCACGAAGGAAGATCGCTGCCGCAAGAAGAGCCACGAACCGCAGGACCACCCATTGGCCCCAAGTCGTGGCCAGCAGCGAGTTGTTGACGGTATCGACAACTGACTGTCCGGTCTGGGACATGACCGTCCAGAGTTGGTGACTCACCAGAAGCAGCACCGCCCCGGCCGCAAGTCCTGTGCCGCGTTTGGTCCAGTCGACAGCGACATCAACCGCCATCGAATTCCATCGACGGTCTGAAGTTGACGAGAACCTGGACGCCAGCGGGGTGAGCACGAGGGTCTCAACCACAATCCCGCCCAATGCCAGCGCCAGGCCGGCGAACATCGCCCAGCGCATGGCCACCTCGCTCGGCGGTACCGGCTGGTTGGCATCAGGGAACGATGCTTGGGTCAAATCGGCGTTGGCGCCGAATCCCCAGACGATCATTCCCTTCGTGACGTGCCCGTCGGACGCGCTGAACGCAGTCCAGCGAAGGCTGTAGAGGCCGTCGGGAACCTGACCGAACACAACCTGCAGAGAGTCGTCACCTGATCCGTGCCCCACAATCTCAGCAGGGTGGCTACCGCCCTCGACGTCGACCAGTTCAACCGTGCTCGAGTCGGGTGAAACCGGCTCGTTGAACGTGAGCGTGATCATGTCGGGTGCCTGATCCAGCACCGAACCGTCGGCGGGGTCGGACTGCACCAACGTGGCGTGGGCGAAGGCCGGCGTGGCCGAACCCATGAACGCGATCGCGAAAACTGCCAACCCGAGCAGCAGGCGCCTCTTGATGGTCACAGTCTCAACCGATTCGTGACGGCCGTCGGCGAGCGAGCCCGAGGGTCAGAACCACCAAAACAGTCCCGCCCCCCAGTAGCAGCACCGGAATGGAGCCAGTTGATGCCTCTGCGGCGTCGGCGAGAGCACAGTTGTCGAGCGCCGCGGGGGTGTCGATTCCGAAGGCGTAAGTGCCGCTTGCGGAATCGCCGTCGACCGCACTCACTGTGGCCCATGCCATGTCGATTCGACCCGCCGCGCCGGACGGCAAGGTCATCACGATCCGTTGGTGGTCGATATCGGAGAGATCGATTCCAGCGGTGGCAATGACCTGTCCACCGATGGAGGCGGTGAGCGATGTGCCTTCAGGGGAAGCCTCCGACGAGAGGTCGACAATTACCTGGTCGACGATCGACGCGTTGGTGCAAGCAGCCGGGCTGACACTTTCGGGTTCGGAGTGGGCCCATGCCGGCGCGGCGCTCATCGCCAGAGCAGATGCAGACACGGCAAGAGCGAACAGGATCCGGTTCATTGGACCACGACCCCTTCGAGGTTGTACGTGCCCACGATCACAGTGACCGTGTCGCCGCGACTCACAACGGAGCCAAGATTGACGAGTTGCTCGCTGTATGTGGCTCCGAGCCGGTTGTCGTCGTCGTGTGAGTGGTCGTGTCGCTGGAATCTGATCTCGAATCCGTCGGAGGTGACGAGACGCGGCGGATTGACCGTGTCGTGAACGATCTCAGACTTGTCGACATCGAGAATTCGGTACCGGATTTCCAGAAGACCTCCGCCGCCGATCATCGTGACATGTTCAATCCACACGCCGGTCGCCCCGGCGAATGCCGACTGGTCGAGCGATGCCAGCGGACCTTGACCTGTCGCCGGCGGGTCGGCCTTCAGGAAGTGCGCCGAAACCCCCCAACCACCCACAGCGGTGACAACAACAGCCGTCACCAACAACACATGACGCAGCACGTTGTTGACTGAAGCCGGTGTATTTCCGACTGAGTGTTCAGTCTCTGTTGAGGTCGGGTTGAGAGTGTTGGTCATGATCAGCCGATTGCGAAGGCGTCGACCTGACCCGCGCCCTTGGCATTGAGAGTGTCGGTATCGAACTGGACCGCCAAGGCGCCGAAGCAGGTGTCGGAAACTGATCCGACAATCGGTGGTTGGTGACCAACGCATGCAACGAGATCGTCACGATCAAAGTCGGGAGTTGCGGGTGGGTTGGGATACTCGTTGGTGGTGGAGAACATCACGTCGGTTGTTGTAAGAGCCACCGCATCGAGGTTCTCGCCCTGCAAACCAAGATCGCTGAAGTCGGCCATCACGCTGAGGGCTCCTGACCCACTGGGAGCAACGGCCACATCCGGAGTCCAGACGATCACATCTTCGTTTCTGGCGCCGAACGTGATGCTCGAACCGGTGAACAGCGGAACGTTGTGAGTCGCCCTGATATCGCCATTGGTCGTAAACCTGGTTTCACCCGTGACCGGGTCGACATCAAGGCCGTTGATGTCGTGGAGGTTGCTGTTGTCGTTAAGACCGATCGACGATCCATCAAGCCAGACGCTCATCTCATTGGTGGAGGAGTCCCACCGGAATACGTCGTTCTCCTGAAGAGTGGCGTCGGGTACCAATGCCCATTCGAGACCACCCGGGTTGGGGAAGTCCTGCCGGATCGAGAACCATACGTCGCCGGTGGCGATATCAACGTCGAAGCCATCGATGTCGGCCAGGTCGGCGCCGTTGTCGATGAGGCCATGGTCAGCGCCAACGAAATACGGTGTGACGGTGGTGCCTTCCAACACGGCCACGTCTTCGTCCCTGATCAATACTCCACCCATTTTGCGAGCGGCATTGTTGAGCGAGAAGAAAATCTTGCTGTTGGCGGTAACCCCACCAGGGTTGACCTGGATGAACATTAGCTGCGTGCCGTTCTCCCCTACCGCTGAGGTGGGAAGGTTGCGGTTGTAGACCGGAATCATCTCTCCTGGCTGACCGAACACGGTCACGATCGAGTCGGCGGTCTGACCGGCGGAGAGAAATACGTTGGCAACGTCGTAGGGAGTTTCGCCGCTTGTGCCGTTGGCCGTCTGAATCTCACCGTCGAATGCCACCAAGCTCTGGCGGAGCCCGACTACCGACATGGTGTTGTTGGCCGGAGCGACGTTGACATATCGCAACAGGACCTTCTCACCCGGATTGGCGATCAAAGGGGGGATACCGGAGTTGGCGGTATGGGTCTCTCCGTTGATCAGAAACAAATCGGGCTTGTAGGCCAGCTGATCGACGGCGAACGGGTCGGGGGCATTGTTGAGCGAGGTGTCGACCTCGTCCAGAACCACGATCTGTTCGGTGTCGTAGGTCGAGGCGGCAGTGCCGTGAGCAGAACCTCCTGCGCCCGCTGGATCAACAACGATCACGCCGTGAAGGCCCAGCAGAGTGTGCCGGGGATCCAGGTCGGATTCGTAGATGTAGGTGCCTGGGACCGTTGGAGTGATCTGATAGACGCCTTCGCCGCCGCCGACAATTCCGTTGAGATCGGGACCTCCCGACAATCCGGCCGCCCCCCAATTGATGGCAAACCCGGTCTCATTCTTGACGTGGATGTTGTATGACGATCCCTCCGTGAGCCTCACCGGGGTGGGGTCACCGAGTCTCGGCACGGCAGTGGCGCAGTCGGCCGCCGAAGGGACTT
>CAZHMP010000092.1:0-9315 GCA_964533595.1 uncultured Acidimicrobiales bacterium
ATTGATCTGACGATGGGCACTGCCAGGGCCAACATGACGATGGCGGCCGCCACGGTGAGCACTTGTGGCAGTCGGGAGCGTCTGGCGGCGGAGAGATCGGTGACGTTGTCTGGGACCTGGCCGGCATCGATGGCCGTTGCGATCATCCGATCCACCACATCTGGATCGAGTGCAGTGACGGGGCCGGCCGCCAGCGTGGCCGCAGCCCTCAACTCCGAAGCACGCTGCATCCAACTTGGGTCGGACCGGATCCGCGCGACTTGCGAAGGGGTGGCCTCGCCATCGAGGTAGGACGAAATGATTTCGTCGTCGGGAGTTGATGCGTCGGTCATGTCTGCGTGTTCTGACGTTTCGAATGTGGGGTGTGGTTCCCGGAAATCAAATCGGCCAAGCGAGACCGTCCTCTTGCTATTCGCGAGCGCACGGTGCCGGGAGCGATGTCGAGCACTTCGGCGATCTCGGCATAATCGAGTCCGGCCAGATCACGCAACACGACAGCCACCCGGAATTCCTCGGGGAGCTGCGACAGAGCGTGGTCGACATCGAGTTTCGCGCTGATGACCTCGGCAGGGTCGCGGGGCTTGGACGAGGCCACGAAGCCGTCGTCGTCGATTTCATCGGACAACCCGGGGAGTGGCCGTCTGCCGCGGCGGCGCAGTTCGTCGAGGCAGGCATTGGTGGCCACGCGGTAGGCCCATGTGGAAAAGCGAGCTCGTCCGTCGAATCGGCCGAGCCCCTTGACTATGGATATGAGTGCTTCCTGGGTTGCGTCGAGAGCGTCAGCGTCGTTGCCGGCGATGCGCCGACAAATTGCGTGGATCATCGGCTGGTGGATTCGCAGCAACTGATCGAGGGCGCGCCGGTCACCGCGCTGGGCCGCTGTGATCAGCGTTGCTTCGTCGGCACTTTCGATGATGCGCGGACCCTACCTGATTCCGTCCGTTCGGGTCAGGCGGGGATTTGCAGCGCGATCCCCATCACACGAGGTCCGCCATGGGTTCCGATCACTGCGCCGATCTTGTCGACGCGGGTGACCTCGTGAGGTATTGAGGTCTCGAGCATCGACAGAAAATCTTCGATGTCGGGGGCTTCGCCGTGCATGACGGCGAGATTCTCGACCGCGGGATATTCCGCGAGCTTGTCTCGCAGCCAGATGAGAGACTTGCGCCGAGTTCGCTGTTTCGCGGCTTCCTCCACTTCACCTGAGGAGATGTCGATGATCGGCTTGATGGCGAGCATCGAACCCAGAAGAGCTTGGGCTCCGCCGATTCGTCCCCCCTTCTTGAGGTTGTCGAGGGTGTCGAGAGCACCAAACACGTGTGTTCGGCGACTCATCGACTCGACCGCTTCGACCACCGTGTCGGTGTCGGCGCCGTCGGCGGCGAGCTTCGCCGCGGCGAGAACGATTGTTCCCAAACCGGCGGTGATGGTGCGGCTGTCGATCACCCGAATATCGGCATCGATCCCGTCGGCGGCGGTGACCGCGGACTGCATGGTGGCCGAGAGACCGGCAGACAAGTTGATGCAAACGATGGAGTCGGCACCTGACTCGAGGTGAGATTCGAACGCTTGGGCGAAACGACCAGGGGAGGGTGCCGACGTTTCGGGTAGTTCGGGGGATCGGTTGAGTCGGTAATAGAAGTCTTCGACCGTGAGCTCCTCGCGATCGATGAACTCATCGTCGCCGAATCTGATCGACAGCGGCACGACCTCGATGTTGAAATCATCGATCTCACTACCGCGCATGTCACACGAGCTGTCGGTGACGATTCTCACAGTCACGATTGTTCCTCCAGGTGGTCACCGGGTTCTCGAGAATTGTCGTCCGGCAACTTGTTGAAGCTAGCAGCGCTTCTGGTTCGCCTCACACGCAGGATTGTTCGAGCCCACCATGAAAGAAGAATCAACAGCGAGATGATCGAAATAATGAGACCGAGTCCCGATATTGCCGTGGATCTCACGTTGACATTGCCGCGCGCCAACTCGAGGCGGCCATCGGGTGAGCTGAGCAGTGTGGTGACCCGCGCATCCCCCGAAGTGGGCGCCTCAACCTTGATTGTGAGCTCGTTGTCGCCGGGTGAGAGCGTCAGTATTCGGTGTTCCCCATCCGGGAATCGGAGTTTCTCGGATCGAAGCAGCAAGTCGACGGTCACCGGCAGCGTCTGCTCGTTGCGAATCAGGAGAGGGAGGTCGGCGCTGTGGGAGGCGAGGGTTACCCGATCCCCTTCGATGACGCTGATGCCACGCGTGCCCTGGTCGATGGCGTCGAAGACTTGTGAGGTGTAGTCCGACATTCCGTCTGGGTGAAGAGTGCTCGAAACGGAAGCTTCGACCAGACGACGAAGCGGCGCGGTGGGCGCATCGTTGGTGGGAACCATCGACGAGTATGAGTTGATTGTCGATGCGGTGAATGTGAAGTCGGCGGCGGCCGCCGTCAGGTCGGGGGGTTCTTGTGGAACGAGCTGGGCGCGTGTGATTGATCCGGATGTGTTTCGGGCGACGGGGAGCGAGAGGGCCCCTTCGAGCGTGGTGAGGTGAAGGCGGGGGCTTTCGGCTATTCCGTCGACGAGAACGTCGAGGGCGATGGGATCAAGGTGGGTGACGTCGATCACGGTCGCGCCCGATCGGTCGAGACTTTCTGCATCCATGGCGAGCTCAACCACCGCGTGTTGGGCCGAAAGCTCGGGGTCTGGACCCGACAGGGTTTGCAACAACAAGTCGTCGGTGGGCATGGCCGAAATGGCCACGCCATTGTCGTCGAGAAGTCCGACCGGCTGATGGGTGCGGCCTGAGGCTGGTGGGCGGATCTGGTCGGGCGACACCAGGAGTCCGGTTGCGCCAGCCGATCTGAGTAAGGAGATGGTCTCCGGGGTGGTGTCGGGGTCGACCTGCACGATCCCGATGGGGGAGGCCGAAAGCTGAGATTCGGTCGACTCTCGCCCCAATGCGTATTGGCTGATGACCATCTCCGGGACGCCGGCCGAGCGCCATCCCTCCTCGTCGAGATCAACCCACGGCTCCAGAAGGATTTCCCGATCGGCGAGCGTTGCCGGCAACGTGTCGCCGACCGCTGATTCGGTGTCGGCGGCCACCGCCTCGATGGTTTCCGCGTTGATGCGCAGCGCGATTGGAGTGTCGGGTCTGGCATCGAGAAACTCTGTTGCGGCGATCACCGAGTCGGTGTCGACAACGGCGCGTAGATCGGGTTGTAGAGCCAGGGGCTGCCGCATGTCGTAGACGAACGCCACGCCGAGGTCGTGGCCGATGGTCGCGGTAGTGGATGCCACGAGAATGTGTGTGATCAGCCGGTCGAGCATCGTGTCTTGCGACATCAAGTCGATGACGACGGTGAGAGCCCCCGGGTCTCTGCGGATGAGTTCACCTATTTCATCGTCAGGCATCACCACGGAGACAACCTCACCCGATCCGACTCGGGCGGCGTCAAGGTCGGTCACCTCGAAGAACGCGAGCAAATCGGTGTCGAGTTCGGGGCTGATTGTCGAATCGATCACTTCGTCGCGGGTGGTGACCGGTTTGAGGAGCCGCACTGCCAATCGAGCGTCTGCCGGCGCTCCGGAAATCCTCAAATCAATGGCGGCGGGAAGGTCGCCCATCCAGGTCGATTGGGCGACCAGGTCGAGTCGTCCTCCCGATTGAGCCGTGGCGGCCTGCGTCGTGGCGGGAATCAACAACGCGATCACCGCGATCAAGGTGACGGTGGTGGCGCGAGTCCGAGTGCTGAGACGATTCAAAGGAGTTGTCTTTGCAGGACTGTGAGATGCGTGGTCTCCGACTCGAATCCGAGTCGGTGATACAGGTCGAGCGCCCGCTCATTGGTCTGCTGGGTGTTGACCCACACGTGGTCGACGTGATGACGTTTGAGCCACCGGAGGGAATCTTGGATCAACACGGTGCCAAGCCCCCTGCCCTCATGTTGGGGAGTGACGGCGAGCCGCTGCAGATAGCCGTGGCTTCCGGCGCGTCCGGTGATGGCGTAGGCGATGATGCCTTCTTCACGAACCACGCGAAGGCGGCTGGTGGGGGTGGCGGTGAGAGCCTCCTGCAGCCCGGTTTCGTCGAGTTGCCAGAACGAGTCGAACGCCAACCGATCGATCTCGAGAAGGTCTTGATGGTCGGCATCACGGCCCTTGCTCAGTTGCGGTTCCTGCCTCCGTCGGCGGGGAATGGGCTTGCCCAGGTCGTGGCGAAGCAAATGGAGGTGTTCGCGGTCGGTGAACCCATCGCGATGCATGGCCGTGCACTCGCCTGTGCCCACCGCCCCGGTGATGATCTCGGTGAATCCATCGGCAACGAGTCGGGCACGTGTGGCCGAAAGCGCTACCGGATCAAGCGTCGACGCGGGAGATAGCGGCACCAGGTAGGCAATGTGGGAGTTACCTCGCCACACACCGCACCTGAATCTGGCAGAGCCGACGTTGATGGGATACAGCACCATGTTCGACCCAACGATACGCCGGTGTGCTCGACGGGTACGCTCCGCGCGTGCCTTTGGTGGTGATTGACGACCGATTGTTCGACCACGACTCGGATGTGTCGTGTATCGAAAGGATGGGTTGTCATGTCTGACGGCGCCGCACCTGGGGATTGGCTCAACTCGCGATTGGAAGAGGCCCTCGACGCAGCCACACCTCTCGCTCGATTGTTCGAGGCGGCCGGCCATCACCTCTACTTCGTGGGTGGGGTGGTGAGAGACAGTCTGCTCGACATCGGTCGCGCCGAAAGCGACTTGGATGCCACCACAGCCGCCCGCCCGGATGAGATCAAGAAGTTGGTCGCCGAACTGGCCGACGCGGTGTGGACCCAAGGGGAGAGGTTCGGCACGATCGGTTGCCGAATTGGCGGGCGGGTCTACGAAATCACAACCCACCGGGCCGAGCAGTACCAGCCCGGTTCGCGCAAACCCGTGGTGGCTTTCGGAGACTCACTCGAGGAAGACCTCTCGCGACGCGATTTCACGGTGAACGCGATGGCCGTGGATGTATTGGAGAGGGAACTGGTCGATTACTGGGGAGGTGAGAAGGACCTACGTGACCGGGTTCTTCGCACCCCGCTCGACCCGATCGTGAGCTTTTCCGATGATCCCTTGCGGATGTTGAGGGCGGCGAGATTCCACGCCGGCTACAACCTCGAGCCCGTAGCCCCGCTCGTCGCCGCGCTCTCCTCGATGAACGATCGAATCGAGATCGTGTCGGCTGAGCGCAAACGAGACGAGCTCGAACGGATACTGATGTTGGCCGAGCCCGGCCCGGGCCTGCAGATGCTGTTCGAATCGGGCCTGTTGGCCAAGGTCCTGCCGCGTATCGACCTGAGAGACGCAAAGCAGGTCGCGAGCGCCGGAGGCAGAGTCGCGTCGGTTCGAGCCAGCGTCGCACATCGCTGGGCCGCGCTCATCGACGATCCCACACTGGCGTCGGCGCAGCTGAGTGAACTAAAGGTGCCGGGGGCGGTGGTGTCAGACGTCGTCACGCTGCTTCGTATGGCCGGCCGCGCCGATGAAGTTGATCCGAGCACTCAATCGGGCGTGAGAAGGCTGGCGGCCCTGGGAAATGGTCGGGTGGTGCTGGAGGACGCGATCGACTGGGCGAAAGCCAAGGCCACTGCGATGAATTCGCCGATCGAACGTTTCGACACGATGGCGGCAACGTTGAAGGGACTTCGTTTGAACGAGCCTGATCTTGATTCCCCCAGCGTTGGACTCGACGGAAACGAAATCTGCGGGGAGCTCGGAATCGAACCCGGTGTCGATGTGGGTAGGGCCATCGCATGGCTTCGCCAAATCAGGATCAACGAAGGAATCGTGTCGAAGGAGCAGCTGCGTTTGCGTCTTTCGACGTGGTGGTCCGAGCACTCCTGAAGGCGCCGCGCCACCCGGGGTCAGACTCCGAGCTTTCGTCCGCGAGCAAGAAGGGTGACCGGCTGCGGGCCGTTTGTGTGCGGCTCCAGGAGTAGGTCGACGACGAAGTTGGCTCGCCCCATGGAGGTGACGACGTCCTCGGCGGTGTGCACCCATCTCCCGCCGATGGGCCCTTTGTCGATCCAGGAATGGGCGTTGAGAAGTGAATTGTCGGGATCTGCACAAAGCAGAGCCGGGTGGGGGAGAGACAGCGCGATGTGGCCACCCGGTCGTAGCACCCGGTGGGCTTGTCGCATGACTCTGTCGAGATCGGCCGTGAACGACAGCGACGAAACGGAGATGACGAGGTCGATTTGATCGGCTCTCACAAATGCCAATTCGGCGGGCTCGGCCTGATGAAACTCCACCGCCACCTCTTGGCGAGCGGCCAGATCCCGGGCCATGTTGATTTGCTGGATGTCGGGGTCGACAGCGGTGACCCGTGCGCCTCGGGTCGCGAGACCGACAGCCGCGTGCCCGGCCCCGCAACCGAGTTCGAGAATCCGACGACCGGAGACTTCCCCGAGTAGCCGACGGTCGGTATCGGTGTTGGTGCCGGTGCCGAACTCGACATGGTCGAGTGGACGCTCGACGAGGGGTCCGCGGGTGTCGTAAATGGTCATGGCGCAAGTTTGGCTCCATCGGCCCAGCGTGGGGTGGAGGCCGCCACGGTGTTCGATTCGTCTACCATCTCCGCCATGATTCCTGGACCCGCTGGATCAGCCAGTCGATCCGTCGCCCCAGTCGATTATCGACTGGTGCGCGCCGCAACTCTGCAGGCGTGGCGTGATGGCGACCTGACCAGCAGCCAGATCTGCGACGCCCAGGCCGAACTCAGACGCAACGCCGAGTTTTGTGGCACACCGACCGACCGGGAATGTCCGGTGTGCGAGAAAGCTCACCTCGTGGAGGTCACCTACGTTTTCGGTCCGCGCCTACCCAAACACGGGCGTTGCGTCACCACCATCAAGGAGCTTCGCAGGCTCGAGGAGCGTGCCGCCACCTACAAGCGCTACGTGGTCGAGGTCTGCAACGATTGCGGCTGGAACCATCTCACGATCTCCAACACCGTCGGTGGTGCTTGAGGCTCACTGGTTGAGTTGCGTGGGCTGAGCATTTATCATTCCTTGTACCGCCGGCAGCCTCAGTGCGCTGGACGGGAAAGGAAATACGACAATGAGCAATCTCACTGTTCCGGCAATCGGTAGACGCAAGGTGTCCCGCGGCGACGATCCGTTGGTGATGGTCACTGCCTACGACGCTCCGGGGGCGCGTGCGGCCAGCGAAGCGGGTGCCGACATGATCCTCGTGGGCGACAGTTTGGCCATGGTGGTTCTCGGCTACGACGACACGCTGCAGGTCACCACCGACGACATGGCGCACCATGTTGCGGCTGTGGCTCGGGCCAAACCCGAGTCGCTGATCGTGGGTGACATGCCGTGGATGAGTTTTCACGTCTCTGAAGATGAGACGGTTCGCAATGCCGCGAAGCTCATTCGCGCCGGAGCGCAATCGGTGAAGTTGGAGGGCGGCCGCAAGAGAATTCCGATGATCGAGCGCCTGATCTCTGCGGAGATTCCGGTGATGGGCCACATTGGCCTTACTCCTCAATCGGTCAACGCCATGGGCGGCTTCAAGGTCCAGGGGAAACAGGCCGAGGCTGCTCGCAAGTTGGTGCAGGCCGCAAAGTCTCTCGCCCATGCCGGCTGCTTCGCGATCGTGTTGGAAGGCGTGCCCGTGAAAGTGGCTCAGATGGTGACCGACGCGATCGACGTCCCCACGATTGGAATCGGGGCCGGACCTCACTGTGATGGCCAGGTGCTCGTCTATCACGACATTCTGGGAATTGAAGACCGCTTCGTACCGAAGTTCGTTCGTCGCTACGCCGATGTGAAATCGGTGTCGGTTGATGCCATCAAGGCGTATGCCGCCGATGTTCGTTCCGGGGATTTCCCCAACGAGGCCGAGTCGTATCACCTCTCGGATGATCAGGTTGTCGCCCTGGGTCTCTACGGTTCTGACTGCTGAGATGCACCGTCAACCGACGTAGTATCTCTCGGCCGAGGAGTCGCCAACCGAGCGCCGCGGCGGGAGAAAACACGATGCCCACCGACGACCTCGCCGCCACAGCCAGACCGCGGATTCTCACTGAACTGCCGGGTCCGTTGGCCCGTGCTGTCATCGAGCGTGACAAGCGGGTTGTGAGTCCGGCGCTCGGCCGGGTCTACCCGTTGGTGGTCGATCATGCGTCGGGGATGTATGTCGAGGATGTCGACGGCAACCGCTTTCTCGATCTCAACGCCGGCATCGCGGTGACGGCTACGGGCCACTGCCACCCCGACGTCGTCGCTGCCATCGAGTCACAGGGCCGGTCGCTGCTTCATTACTGCTCGAGCGATTTTCATGTGCCGGTCTACACCGATGTCTGTGAGCGACTTGCCCGGTTGTCGCCGATGTCGGATGAAGTCGATGTGTATTTGGGAAACTCGGGGGCGGAGGCGGTGGAGTCGGCTTTGAAGCTGGCGCGTTACGCCACGGGTCGCCCGAATGTGATTGCCTTCTACGGTTCGTTTCACGGCCGCACCACCGGCAGCCTTTCCCTGACGGCCAGCAAGGCGAAATATCGGTCGGGGTTCGGTGCAGCGCCGTCGGGTGTGTATCACGCCCCCTACGCCGGTTCGGAAGGCCTCACGGGCGCCGCCTACATCGATTCGGTTCTGTTCCGCCATGTCACCGAACCCGGCGATGTGGCCGCGATAGTGGTTGAGCCGATTCAGGGTGAGGGTGGATACATCGTGCCACCGGAAGGCTGGTTGGCCGAGCTGCGTGCGCTGTGCGACCGCTACGGGATCCTTCTGGTGGCCGATGAGGTTCAATCCGGCGTCGGCCGCACTGGTTCGATGTGGGCGATTGGTCCGAGTGGGGTTGAGCCCGATCTGATGTGTGTTGGGAAGGGCCTGGCCAGCGGCCTGCCGCTGTCGGCGATGGTCAGCCGCAAGCGTTACTCGACCTGGGGACTGGGCAAGCATGGGTCGACCTTCGGCGGGAATCCGGTTGCCTGTGCCGCGGCCGTCGCAACCCTCGATCTGGTGGAGGATTCATTGATGGACAACTCCGCGGCGATGGGTGAATTGTTGATCGGCCGTCTGCGGGAATTGGCAAAGACCCAAGCACTGATCACGAACGTGCGCGGCCGGGGTCTGATGATCGGAGTCGAATTCGTCGACGGCGCCACGGCCCACGAGGTGGAACAGGCAGCATTCCGCGAAGGAGCGTTGACCCTCACGTGTGGGGAGAGAACCGTGCGTCTGGCGCCGCCGTTGATCATCAACGCCGAGCAGGTGGATCTGGCGGTGGAGTTGTTCGCCACAGCGTGTCGCCGGGTGCTTGAAGCGGGCTGA
>CAZHMP010000093.1:0-9062 GCA_964533595.1 uncultured Acidimicrobiales bacterium
ATTCGCTCGCCGATGATGTTGCGTTGGATCTCGTCGGTGCCACCACGAATCGACATGGACGGTCCGGTCAGAAACTCGACGAGTTGGTCGTCGACGATCGTTCCGGCGGGTCCGAGCGCGTCGCGCATGAGCGTGGTGCGTGACTTGTAGACATCGACCAGCCGGAGCTTGCCGCCCGAGCCACCGGAGCCCGTCGGCCGGCCGGCTTCCACGTCAGCATGCTGACGTTGGGCTGTCCATGATGCAGCCTTCTGGCGGGCATAGATCTGCATGGCCCGATCGCGAAATACGGGATCTTTCATTCGGCCCAGGTCCGACAGTTGATTCAGCCATGCGTAGCCGCCGCTCGGATCGAGCCCACCACCCGACCCGCCGAGGCTGGCCCGCTCGTGGGTGAGCACGGCCATCGCCACTCCCCAACCCTTGCCTTCCTCTCCGAGAATGTCGTTGCGACCGACACGAGCCTCATCGACGAACACCTCGCTGAAGTGGGTGTCACCGTTCATCTGGTGGAGCGGCCTGACCTCCACCCCTTCGGATTCCATGTCGAGGGCAAACATGGTGAGACCGCGGTGTTTCACCTGGTCGGGATCGGTTCGCGACAAACACATTCCCCAACGTGAGTACGGGCCACGACTGGTCCAAACCTTTTGGCCACTGACAACCCATTCGTCGCCATCGAGTTGGGCGCGCGAAGCGATATTTGCCAAGTCTGAACCGGCGTCTGGTTCAGAGAACATCTGGCACCAGATCTGGGACCCATCGGCGATCGATGGAAGCCAACGTTGGCGTTGTTCCTCGCTGCCGGAGTCGAACAGAATCGGTGCCACCAGGCTGAGCCCCACCGCGAACGGGTACATGTCGGGTACGGCAAAGTCGGAAAGCACCGACGCGATCAAGTTTTCCTCGTCGGAATCCGCGTCGCGTCCCCCGAATTCGACAGGCCATCGCGGCAAGGCGAGCCCGTGCTCGGCTGCTCCACGCAGCCAAGCTCTTCCGACCTCGATGTCGTCGTTGCCCGCGCCGAGAATCGAGGCAGGAGCTTCAGGATCGCTCAGCGGGAGAAGCTGCGAGACAAGCGATCGAATCTCTTCAATGGTGGTCACAAGGCGACACGTTAGGCGTGCTCGGTCGCCGGGGACCAACTTGAAGTGAACGCCCGTTCACTTCAAGTTGATGTTGGACTCAGACTCCCCAGTTGCCGACCATCGCAGCGAACGCCACGACGATAAGGACGGTGTCGAGAATCGCTGCCGCGAGAATCTTCTTCTCAGCATCGGCCGCGGCTGCGTCATCGCCGTTCTCGCGCGCATCGGCCGCTTTGCGGCCCTGGGGAGCGAGGAAAGCCATACCCATCACGGTGCCGACGATGATGACGAGGAATCCGATCGACACGAATGGATCGCCCATCGAGAAGTCGTTGGTGCCGGCGTTGAGAAGGCCAAATCCCGTTACCAGAGCGATAATGGCCGCCGGCATGTAGAGCGTCTTGCCGAGGCCCACCGCGGTGCGATGCCAGCTGGCGGCAATGGTGCCGCCGGCCTTCTGAGCCTGTGGGGTCACTATGAATTGCAGCACGTTGGCACCCAACCAAGTACCCACCGCGAGGATGTGGAGTGTGAGCAGAGTTTCTTCCATGGCGGCGAGGCTATCTAGTGTGTCGCCATGACTGAACGTGATGTTGTGATCGTCGATGCCGTACGTAGCCCAGTGGGAAAGCGCAACGGTGAATTGTCCACCATGCAATCGATCAACCTTCTCGGTGATGTGCAGAAGGCTCTTTTCGATCGAACCGGTGTCGATCCGGCCGAGGTCGGCCAGGTCCTCGGCGGATGCGTGGGCCAAGTCGGGATGCAGACCATGAACATTGCGCGCAATGCCTGGCTTGCCGCGGGTCTCCCTATGGAGGTCGGCGCCACCACGATGGACAACCAGTGCGGTTCATCCCAGCAGGCCACCAGCCTCGCCTACTCGATGATCAAGGCCGGCGTGATCGACATGGCTGTGTCGTGCGGAATCGAGGTGATGAGCAGGGTCAAGATGGGTGCCACCATTCCCAAGGATCCTGATGTCGGCGCACCGGTCAACAAGCGCTATTGGCAACACTACGAATGGACCTCTCAATTCGAGGGGGCCGAACGGATCGCCGAGCAGTGGGGAATCGCTCGCGCCGACACCGACCAATTCGGTCTGCGCAGTCAGCAGCTCGCTCGCAAAGCATGGGACGAGGATGCATTTGCCACTCAAATCGTGCCGATCGAGGCTCCGGTATTCGATGACGAGGGCAACGACACCGGCCAGACCCGCACGGTCACCCGGGACGGCGGGTTGCGCGAAACCACGCTCGAGGGATTGGGGCAGCTGAAGGCTGTGGGTCGTGACAGCGCCATACACACCGCGGGGTCGGCAAGCCAGATCAGCGATGGCGCAGGCGCCATACTCCTCATGACCGCGGACAAGGCCGCCGAGCTCGGACTCGATCCGATGGCTCGAATTGTCGACGTGTGCAACGTCGGCTCCGACCCTGTTTTGATGCTCACCGGTCCGATTTTCGCCACCAAGAAGCTGCTCGCCGACAACGACCTCACCATGGATGACATTGACGTGGTCGAGATAAACGAAGCCTTCGCTTCAGTGGTGCTGGCGTGGGAGAAAGAACTCGGCCCCGACATGGCTGGGGTCAACCCCAACGGCGGCGCGATCGCACTCGGTCACCCCTTGGGAGCCACCGGTTCGATTCTCATCACGAAGGCGGTGCATGAGCTACAGCGTTCCGGCAAGGAGTACGCGATCGTCACCATGTGCTGTGGCGGAGGGCTCGGGACCGGCACCCTCATTCAAAGGCTCTGATCACTTCGGTGATTCGGGTGGTCCGGGTGCCAACTCGATCCAGGTGGTGCCCGGGCTCAAGGCCACGGGGATGCCGTCCGGCGTTGTCCAGGTAGCCACCGAGTCGATCGACGGCTTGGTCCAGGTCGCCTCCACCAGATGGGCGTCGGTGTAGATCCACGCTCGACCCGACCCCAGAAACTGCTCCTCCCAGACCGTGGACCCGGCAACGTCGAGTGCTCCCGTTGCAACGTGGCCCACCTCGGCCACTATCACGTTGGCCATTGCCACCTGTGTGCCATCAGCATCCACGTGTGGGGTTCCGCCTTGGGTGCGTAGCCATCGCTGTGATGCCTCGTCCCAGTCCCACCGAGCAGCGACCGACGGGTAGTCGACGATGAAGGAATCGGCCGGTTGCGCGGTTGCCGGCAAGCCCGTGACGTCGTTGCGATACTCGAAATGGGGTGGTGGAGTTCCGCCGCTTCCGATCCCTGCAGCCAGCGACTGCATGTTGTCGGCATTCGTCATCAGGTCGTAGGTACCGGGGCGATCCTTGGCGCGCGTGTATTCACTGCGGGTTGCCGCCCCAAGGTCGACGAATTCGTGCCTGCGCAGTAGCGCACCATGGACCGTATTGGCTCCCGACCACACGAAAATGGGGTGATTGAGAGACCCCAGCAGAGCGATGTCGGTGCTGCGCCCCGAACGAACGGGCCCGATCAATTCAGGGGCGTTGGTGTGGAACACAAGCGCCAGCCGGGTGAATCCCCCCTCGATCTGCTCTTCGTAAATCATGTCGGCCTGCGAGAGTCCCGCCTGTGGCCGACCCTTCTTCGTGTTGTCGATCTTCGCCAGAATCGCCGGGCGACCCGCCGTGGAAGGATCGGCGAGCGGAAGGCCGGTGAGAGGTGCGATTCCCGAGGCGACCGGGGCCGGCGGCAAGGCGACCGGGTCAACCACCATTCGCGACGAGTCGATCTGACCGAACACGCCTCGGTAGGTGGGTTCACCCGAAACGACGGTGATCGGGCCCATCGAAGATGGGAGCGGATTGACGGAGACCGGCTCGGGCAGACCGCGCGTGGTTGGCGGAGACAACACCACTGGTGCCACGCTCGTGGTGGGCGCTGACGTTGGCGCCTCCGTGGTTGAGGTCGCCACGGATGTGGCCGCGGTGGTGGACGGTTCAGCGGCGTTTCCGCCGCCTCCACAAGCAGCCGTGAACAGCGCAACGGCTCCGAGAATTGATGTCAAGCGTTTGGACACGGGCGACAACGCTAGGCGTCGCCTCGCGGACTCACACCGACGATTCGATCATCCCTTCGGTGAGGGCGACGAACTCTTCGAATTCAGCGTCGGACAGAACCGAAAATGTTGCCGTACTCAAGTCGTTGGTGGCCTCTTCGACCTCCCAACGCCCTGCCCTGTCGGCTTCGGTTGGCTCGGGATACGGCTCTGGCCATCCATAGAAAGCGAGAGTGCCCGCAGCTTTGTCACCCGATCCGCAAATGATCGCCATCACCGGGCTGTAGCCGGCTGCAACCACCGCGTTGCCATGCAATGAGAAACGCAGCTCTCGCAAGACGTGCGAAAGCAGAGATGCTCGGGCCGCGACGTCGTCGGGCCGGTGCAGTGCCCGCCACCCGGCGAACATCGGCGCGCCAACCGGCGACACGCTGTCGACCACCCTCTCAGCCAGCTCCACCCAACGATCGATTCGCGGAACATCAGCGAAGTGAACCTTGCCGTACTCGCCGGCAATCGAGGCATAGACATTGGCCGCGGTGGCAGGATCGACCAATTCCATCGCGGCATTCCATTCTTTGGCCACGGACGTCGGATTGAAGAACACGGCATTCGCCGCCACCACATCGGAATGCACCCGCCCCAGCACGCCGAATCTTCCTGCCACGTACATACCGAGGCCCGGCTCGAGGTTCATTTCACCGCACCGCGCAAAGCCCGCTGAGTCGGACATGAATCTCGCGCCGAGATCGGAGATCATCGGCGCGAGTCTTCTGGCTAGTTCAGATCTGGGCATGTCATCTCTCGATTCAATGTTCGATTCATGATGGCTCATTGGCTTCAGCGGTTGCCACTACGTGATCGAGAAAGCCGTCAATCACGCGAGTGGCAAGGCCGAGAAACTCGAGCCCCTTCTCGCTTGGCTCAGGATCCACCACCACCCCCCAGATCAGATGGCATTCGTCGCCATCATCGCGTATGGCAAAAGTGCCGTGATACAAGTCGAGTCCGGTGTCACCCTCGACCTTGTAGGCCCGTCTCCACGGAGGTTCGAGAGAGAGAACCGTTTCGACGAACGGTGGCTTCGCCGGGTCCAACACGAGATGAAGAACCGCCCCCGCGCCGTGTGGGGCCGGGACACCCTCGAGAATGTAGGGGCCGGCCAGGGACTCGATCTCGCTCAACATGACCTCCCAGGTGTGAGCACGCGTTGCCATCACATGCCTCTCCAGGGATTTCGATATGTGCTTCTTGTTCACGGTTGAAACCTGCCGGATCGGGATCAGAGAAGTGGGACCAGGGCATCCAGAATGCCATCCCGAAGTTCGGGCCTGCAGATCACAAGCCCGCCGGTGACGGGACGAGCCTTGTTGAACTCGAGATCGGACCCGTCGACGCGGCAGGCCACGAGACCCGCAGCCTCGGCAACCGCGACCGGCGCACACGAATCCCATTCGTAGAGAAATCCGCCGTGAACGTAGGCATCCGCTTCGCCTCGCACAACGGCCATCGCCTTCACCCCGGCGGAACCAACCGCAGCGATATCCACGTCGAGCATTTCGTGCAGAAGCCGGCCGTCGACATTTCGCCTGGATCTCGACACAAGAATCAGCGGCCTGTCACCAAGTCTCGACATGACCGGCTGCGGACGGGGTTCGGTCGCCCAAGTGTTGTCCCAGCCCGGCACCGCAACCGCTGCTGCCGTCGGCCGGCCCCCCTCCACCAGTGCCACGTGCACCGACCATGTGGCACTCCACCCGTAGTCGGCCGAACCGTCGAGTGGGTCGACAATCCACACTCGCTGCGAACCCAAACGGTTGAGATCGTCGTGTCCTTCCTCCGACAGGACGGCATCCCTCGGGCGATGGCGGGCCAACCGTTCAAGGATGAATTCATGGGCGGTGCGGTCGCCGAGGTATTCAAGACCATTGCGTTGTCGACCAGATTCCTCGTGCTCATCGAGCAGGCGAACCAGGACCTCTCCGGTGTCGGATGCGATTTGCGCGGCAAGCGCGTGATCTTCAGCAGTGGCCATATCGCGTTCAGATATCCCAACTCACTGGGGCGACACCACTGACAATCCATTCCGATCGTTGGCGAATCTGATCGGCGTATTCAGGATGCGGAAGCACGTAGAACCTTCCCGCCCGGAGCGCTTCGAACACGTTGTCGGCGACTTCGTCGGCCGAGATACCGCCGGCCACCAGATCACGAACCGCCTGACGCATGAACTCAACTTCGTCGGATGGACCTTCGAGATTGACCAAGTGCTCAGGGATGTTGCGATCTGACTCGGCGATCTTCGTTTTGACGAAACCGGGACACAGAACGGATACGCCCAGATTCGTGTCGGAGGTTTCCAGCGACAGCGTCTCGCTCATTGCAACGACACCGTATTTGGAGACCGTGTAACTCCCGAGTCCCGGCGTTGGCAGCAGCCCGGCCATCGATGCCGTATTGACGATGTGGCATGGCTCTCCGTGCGCGACCATCGACGGTCCAAACGCCTTGATGCCGTAGAGCACTCCCATCAGGTCGACCCCGAGCACCCATTCCCAAATGTCGATGTCGTCGGGAGCGAGCATCGGCCCGCCTCCACCCACACCCGCGTTGTTGAACAGCACATGGACGTTTCCGAACCGTCGAGACGCGGCGTCGGCCAGACCACGCACGGCATCGAAATCCGATACGTCAACCTCGACGCCGATCACCTCCACGTCGGCCTCGGCGAACCCGGCCACTGCCTGACCCAATGCCGGCTGCTCGATGTCACCGAGTACGAGATTCATACCCTCGCCGGCCAGGCGCTTGGCCACTGCGAGACCGATCCCACTCGCCCCGCCCGTAATCACTGCCGTTCGACCCGCGAAATCCTGCATCGGCGCATCCTTGCACGCCGCTCCGCTCACGTCAGTTCGTGAAGTCGGCCGCCCTGTTCCGACTCATGCCGAATTCGGTCGAGTCCGATCCCGATTCACGCGAATTTTGTAAATGCAGCGCTCATCACCGGACAACAGGTGATCGGTTCGTTCGACGGTGGCTCCTTCACCCATCACTTTGCGAAAAAGGTCGAGCTCGTTGCGGCACAACCCCTCACATTCGTTTGCAGCTGCGCAAATCGGGCAATGATGCTCGACCAGCAGCAGGTCGTCGCCATCGGGCACGACCTCAGCCATGTAACCCTGCTCATCACGATGCCGGGCGAGTATTTCGACCCGTTCTGCGACTCCTGCACCGACGGGCATGGCCGCGGTGATCCGATCGAATTGGAGACGATCTCGTTCGGTCAGCACCATGTCGAGGGCGTCCGCGCCGATCGTGGCTCGCATCGCCGTGATGAGCTCAACGGTGAGGTCGCCGTGCCGATCCGGGAACAGACCGATGGCCCGGGGCGAGAGCGCCCAGCCAATGGGTGGACGTCCCCTGATTCCGGTGCTGATCAGCTCTGACACCACCAATCCGTCTGCCTCCAGCTCTGCCAGTTGAGGACGGACAGCCTGGGTTGTGACCCCGAGTGCGTCGGCGAGTTCCGCGGTGGAGCACGGCCCGGACCGTTTCAGGTGGTCGACAATTCGCCTCTGCGCAACGCCAATACCGGAGGGCTCATCCATCGGAAGATTCAGCCCTTGAATATTTCGGCGAACTGGCGAATCTCGTCGAGGCTGCGAGGAGCAACGTTGATCATCGTGACGGGGCTGTCCTCCCATGCTTGGAGACGGTCCTTGATCCGGTCCACCGATCCAACCAGAGAAATCTCGTCGGCGAACTCGGTGGGTACGGCAGCCACCGCTTCGTCACGCTTGCCGTCCATGAACAGGTCCTGGATCTCCAGAGCCTCCTTCTCGAAACCCATCCTCGCCATCAGCTTGGTGTGGTAGTTCTGACCCTTGGCTCCCATTCCACCGATGTAGAACGCAAGGGACGCCTTGGTCGGCCACAGCGCTTCCTCGATGTCGTCGTTCACGTTCATGAAGACGTTGACCGCGATCTCGAAGCCGGGTTTGCGGTCCTTGAGTTGTTCCCCGTACACCTCAGACCTCAGCGGGGTGAAATACAACGGCAGCCAGCCGTCGGCAATTTCCACTGTCTGAACGACGTTCTTGGGACCCTCCGCGCCGATCCAGATCGGAATCTCGCGTAATGGATGGGTCATGATTTTCAAGGACTTGCCAAGTCCGACCGAGCCCTCACCGGTGAACGGCAACTGGAAATGTTCGCCCTGGAATTCGAGTGGTCCCTCGCGACGAAATGCCCGGCGGAGAATTTCAACGTATTCACGGGTGCGGGCCAAAGGCTTGCGAGAAGGCATGCCATACCAGCCCTCGACAACCTGCGGCCCGGATACCCCGAGGCCGAGGATGGTGCGACCGCCGGAAATGTGATCGAGCGTGACCGCCTGCATGGCCGTGGCCGCGGGGGTGCGTGCCGACAGCTGAACGACACCGGTGCCAAGCTTGATTGTGTTGGTGTTGGCTGCGATCAACACCAGCGGTGAGAAAGCGTCGGAACCCCAACTCTCGGCGGTCCACACCGCGTCGAAGCCGGCCTTTTCGGCGGCGACGCTCAATTCAACAAGCTGCTCGGGAATCGCTCTTCCCCAATAACCCCACGCGAGTCCGAGTTCCATGATGAGCCTCCGGTTTCAGTGTGTGATGGGGACCCGGCGACGCTAGCCCCGATGAGCGGCTCCGTTCCACCCCTGATACCGTCATCACCCGTTCATTGCGAACGTGTGACGAAATGCCTGATTCCCACCGACTGCCCATATCTCTCAGGAAAGTGCTCATCGCCATTTTAAGCGTGGCGATCTTGCTGTCGTCCACTGCTTTGGCCGGCGCTGAGACGCCTGACGAGCTACGACAGAAACGCAAGCAGGTGCAGGCCGATGAGGCCCTGGCCGCCACGGAAGTCGACCTGGCGGCGAGTGATGCCGCAGACGTCGAGAGCGCACTCGATGCCATGCAGCAGGCCGTCGATTCCCAAGCCGC
>CAZHMP010000094.1:0-1452 GCA_964533595.1 uncultured Acidimicrobiales bacterium
CGGCAACTGCAGCGAAAGAGATGATCAGCCTCTTGCGCAACTCGGCCAGATGTTCCAGCAGAGTCATGGTGCCGTCGGTCGGCCTGCGTGTTGCTGTGGCCATTGCTATTCAGGTTTCGGAATCTGTGTCGGTCGACTTGGGTGCGTCTGCCGCAAGGTCCTGGGCGTCGGCTTCGACCGGTGGGGTGGGGTCGGCGCCAAGAGCCGGCTGGGCCTTCGGCGGGGTGGGGTCGGCGCCAAGAGTCGGCTGGGCCTTCGGAGGAGTGTCGTTCGACAACAAGCCATCCTTGAGCGCCAAAGGGTCCTTCAACTTCTTTCCTAAATCGCGGGCCTGCTGTTCAATTTCGGGGTCGACCATTGCGTCACGCATCTCTTGCTGGAAACCGCTCGACATTCGTCGAAGTTCGGTCACAGCCTTGCCGATCTGGCGTGCCGCATCCGGAAGCTTGTTGGGCCCGAGAACCATCAAAGCCACCAGAAGGATCACGAGAATCTCCGGACCTCCCAAGTTTCCCATGTCGAAACTCTACCGACCGAGACGCGCGCGGCGATGTCGATGAAGTCTGAATTGGGCGTCTGTGCGGGTTGCCGTGGCGCGTTCGGAGACCTTGGTTGCCTCGCGATCCAACTCGGCTACGGCTACTGCCGACGCATTGAAATTTCGTAGGGACCTTCGGAGTTCCCGGGCCTGCTCTCCAAGTCTTCCGAGCGACCACATGGTGGCCAGCACGCCGACCACAAGAGCGGACACAGGTAACAAGAGGACGGCCGTCACCCACGCGAGAATAATCGGCTGTGGGTCCTACGGGGTCGATCCAGTGGTCAGCCGTCGAGAAGTTCGCTGATCGCCTCATCCCACGAGGATGTGTCGCTCAGCTGACGGTGAAACTCGAGAAGATCGTCGTGAGTGATCGGATTGCCCTCCCGTGGCTCGTCGAGCTCAGCGGGAAGAGTCCAGGTCTCCATGGCCACGCCGGAGGCCACCAGCAGGTCTATCGTGCGGGTTTCGGCCGATTTGGCGACCGTCATGTTGCAGATGGGGCACCTGAATGAGTATTCGCCTCGATTGTCGTTCAGGCAGATTCGCACGCGCACGTCGGCGGTAGTGAGCTCGACGTCACCGCATGTTTCACAACTTGCTCTGATCGTTGCCATGTGCTCTGAGACCTCGCTCGTAAACTTTGTATGCCTCCATCGGCACGCTCAACGAGTCGCTAAAGGGCCTGACGGCCCGGTTTGGATAGTCCGTTTGCCCCAGTTGTCAGAATCGAGACTTGCGCCGATGGGGGTCCGGCGTGCGACGATGCACGGCGTGAGGACCCGGATACCGGCCATCGAGTCACCGCCGATCATGTTCGCCCACCGCGGGGCTCGGGCCCATGCTCGTGAAAACACCATTGATGCGTTCGCTCTGGCCCGCGACCTCGGAGCCACCGGTTTGGAGACCGACGC
>CAZHMP010000094.1:1552-8980 GCA_964533595.1 uncultured Acidimicrobiales bacterium
TGTCCAACCTGTGGGTGTGCCACCCCGATCTCGACGTCCTCATCGAGTGGCGCGGCAAATGCAGTGACGTTCATCTTGTGAACTCCACTCGACTCGCCCACATGACCCGCGGCCCCGAAAGGCGAGCCGCCGATTTGGCCCGGGAACGAATTGATGCGGTGAATCTTCGAGGTTCGGAGTGGTCGGGGGGTCTCACCACCCTGTTTCATCGCTTCAACGTGAGAGCCTTCGGCTGGGACGCGCAACTCGAATACCAGATTGCGTCGCTCGTCGACATGGGAATCGACGCCGTCTACTCCGACTACGTGGACCGAATGGTGGCCACGGTTGCCACGTTTGAATCAGAGGAATCCGATATCTGACACCGGCCAGACCTTGAGGAACGCTCTGCCGACTATTGAGCTCTCCTCTATGGGTCCGAAAGTTCGCGAGTCGCTGCTGCCAGTGCGGTTGTCGCCCATGACAAAGATGAAACCGGTTGGAACGGTGCAGCGGTCGGGTCCTGGCGTGCCATCGCAATTGGGGATGATGTCTCGTTCGGGAACTGATGGCTTGCCCAACGTGTAGGGCTCGTCGAGTTTGGCCCCGTCGATGTACACCTCGCCGCCGTTGAGTGTGATGGTCTCCCCGGGAAGCGCGATCACCCGTTTGATGAGGTCCTTGATTTCGCCGGATGCGAGCGGGGGCTTCTCGAACACCACCACGTCGCCGCGATTGACATCGTGGAGTCGGTAACTCAGTTTGTTGACGAGGACACGGTCGTTGATGTGGAGGGTGTCGAGCATCGAACCAGACGGAATGAAAAATGCCTGAAGCAGGAAAGCCTTGATCAACAATGCGACGGCGAGAGCACCAACCGCCACAACGATCCACTCGACTATTCCCCGAATCTGCTGGGGAACTCCCGATCCGGACGCGTTCGGCATCTCGAAGGCATCGTCGAAAGGTTGCTCGTCGGTTTCGAAGAACGATGCTTCTGAATTGTCAGCGTCGATCGGGCTGAACGATTGGCTGTCTGCATCGGTCACGGCGTCTGACCATACAGGCACATGATCATCGCCGGGCGGGCGCACCCCATCAGCTGTCATATCGAGCGAGGACGCGCCTCGAGGCCGCTTCGACCATGTCCGGAGCAAGCGCCTGGTCTGAATGTGTGATTGTCGCCGCAGGCCCGAGTCGGAGCAGGAGCCTTTCCAGCCAGCGCAATTCCGTCACTGCGAGTACGACATTGAGGGAACCGTCAGGCATGGCATCGACTGATTCGCAGGGATATTGCTCGGTGACCCACGCAGCATCCGGAGACAAGTGCAGATGGACGCGTGGATCATCGGGCCGGGCTGTGAAGGCGGTGTCCTGCGGGGAATGGTCGTCGCGCGCCGCGACAGTTGTGATATCGGCATGAATGATTCGGTCCACTCGAAACATTCGGGGGGCTCCCGCATTGTGACACCACGCGTCGAGGTACCAATTGCCTTGATCGCTGAAGAGCCTGACCGGGTCGACCTCGCGCCGGGACAGTCCGTCTCGTCCGTACGAGTAGTAGTCGATGGACAGCCGAACCCGGGTGTCAAGTCCCGATCGGATCACATCCATCACTTCGGCCCGAGCGTCGCCGAGTCGCATGTCTATGGCTTGGTTGGCTTGGGCCCCAAGGAATGTGCCGAGCTTGGTCAACGCGCGGGTGAGAGCGTCAGGCACCGAGTCGTCGGGCATCAACAGCAGAGCTGCTCGGGCCGTGGCAAGCAGCGTGGCGGCTTCTTGCTGCGACAGTCTGAGCGGGCGGGCGAACCAGTCGGCGTACCTGATCCAGACTTTGTCGTCGGATATGTCGACCTCGATCAATTGGTCGGGAGTGAATGGGTGGACTCCCACGTAGAACACCACATCCTGCAGGTCCTTCAACAGAAGCGCCCTGGGGTAGTCGAATCTCCGCTCGATCTCGGAAATCGCTGCGCCTTCGTTCTGGGTGACCCATGGGATCACCGAGAGCAGACGGGCCATGCGCGCGCTGGCGGACATGCCGGCGTTCACAGTTGTGCCCTCAGCCAGCGGACCATGTCGTGACGCATCTCGGGTGGAGACACGATTTCAGCATGGTCGAGAAACGTGAGGACCGCAGATCGCAGGGCCTCCGAATTGCGAACTTGGACAGTGGCCAGGACTGAGCCATCCCGAGTTTCCTCGGTGTTGCCAAAAACCCTGCGGGCCCAGGTTGCGTAGTCGGCATCGATCTTCACCACGACAGGCACTGGTTCGCCATCGCCGAGCTCCCACCCTCGTAGCGAAGCGGGATCTGACATGTCGGCAATCGGCTGCTCGGCGTCTCCGGCTTCGGTGATGGTGCCACTTATGCGGTCGACCCTGTAAAGCCGATGATCGTCGCGCAGCCGATCCCAACCCGATAGGTACCAATGGCCCTTGGCGAATGAAAGTCGCCAAGGCTCCACACTGCGTTCGACGCCGGAGTACGTGAAGTTCACTGAGCGCCTCGCTGCTGCGGCCGAAACCAATCGGGCCAACTGATCGTCGAAGGGTATGAGCCCAGTCTGGCCGTCGGCATCCGCCGCTCCCCCGCCGAGTTTCACCACCCCTTCCTCGGCGCCGTCAAGTCGCACAAGATTGGTGGCGAGATGAAGAGCGGCGAGTTCGTCGGGGTCGAAGCTGGCTCCTGCGCCAACGTAGTCGTCCCGGTTGATCAGGTAACCGTCGATTGGCGGGTCTGTGTCCGGGTTTGGCAGCACGGCGAGGGGTACGTTCATCTGTCGCAACTCGGCCTTGTCACGCTCGAACATTCTTCTGAAAGCGGATTTCTCGGTGGGATAGCCCGTGACCCGTTGTTGGATCTCCTCGGCCCTCAACGGAGTTTCACTGTCGATCAGTGCGGCAGTGAGGTTGAGAAGGCGCTCAAGCTTCGACACTTGGATGCCTCACAATGATTCGATCAACTTCTCGACTCGGTCGTCGTGGGACCTGAATGGGTCCTTGCACAGCACCGTGCGTTGGGCTTGATCATTGAGTTTGAGATGCACCCAATCGACGGTGTAATCCCTCTTGCGGGCCTTGGCGGTGCGAATGAACCGGCCGCGAAGTCGAGCTCGTGTGGTTTCGGGCGGATTCTCGACGGCATGAGAAATCTCGGCGTCGGTGACGATTCTCTCGGCGAGCCCCTTCTTCTGGAGTCGATAGAACAGGCCTCGGTTTTGATCGACATCGTGATATTGCAGATCGATGAGAGACACTCTGGCATCGGATAGCTCGAGTCCGTTGCGTTCGCGGTAGGCCTCGATCAGTCGGTGCTTGATCACCCAGTCGACTTCCTGGTCGAGCTGAAGTGGATCATCGGCAATCGTGGTGAGGCAATGCTCCCACATTCCCAGGGCCTGCTTCTCCAGCGGGTCGAGTTCGTTGTGATCGGCGAACCGTAGAGCCCGTGTGAGGTACTCGCTTTGGATGTCGAGCGCTGATGCCTCGCGGCCGTTGGCCAATCGCACACGCCGGCGACATGTCGTGTCGTGGCTGATCTCGCGGATCGCCCGGATCGGATTCTCGAGCGTCATGTCGCGGAGCACCACTTGAGGCTCTTCCAGCATCCTGAGCATTAGTGAGGCGGCACCCACCTTGAGAAAATTGGTGTACTCACTCATGTTGGAGTCGCCAACTATCACATGGAGTCGTCGGAATCGTTCGGCGTCGGCGTGCGGTTCGTCGCGCGTGTTGATGATCGGCCGGCTACGAGTGGTGGCCGAAGATACGCCCTCCCAGATGTGCTCGGCCCGCTGGCTGATGCAGTAGGTGGCTCCCCTGGCGGTCTTCAGTACTTTTCCGGCGCCGGCGTAGATCTGACGGCTCACCAGAAACGGGATGAGAACTTCGGTGTAGGACCCAAGATCGTCGGCCCTGCTGGTGAGGTAGTTCTCATGGCAGCCGTAGCTGTTGCCGGCCGAGTCGGTGTTGTTCTTGAACAGGAATATGTCGCCATCGATGCCTTCGTCGCCGAGCCGTTCCTCGGCACTCGTGAGTAGCTGTTCGAGTATTCGCTCGCCGGCCTTGTCGTGAACCACGACGTCTCTGATCGAATCGCATTCCGGGGTGGCATATTCCGGATGGCTTCCCACGTCGAGGTAGAGCCGTGCGCCGTTCGCCAGGAAAACGTTGCTGCTGCGTCCCCACGAAACCACTCTCCGAAAGAGGTATCGGGCTACTTCGTCTGGGCTCAATCGGCGCTGGCCGCGCAGCGTGCACGTGACCCCGTACTCGTTCTCGATGCCGAAGATTCTGCGCTGCACAACCGCCACCGTAACCAAATGATCGCCCTCACGGGGGGCTCCCAGCGTGGTCAGCCGGCAAGCAGCTCACTCAACTCTTCGTCTTCCACCCGTCGGAAGGTGCGACGACCGTTGCCACGTTGGAGAACCGCAACCTCGAGTTCATCAATGGTGAGCGCTCGATCCGGTCCCGAGAGAGCGGCAACGGCAGACCTAAGGCCTTCGCCGAGTGACGGAGCAGCATCGAATGGCTCGAGCCGCTCGGATATGGCATCTGTTTCCCCACCCAGCACCATGACCGTGCTCTCATCGCCCACCGTCCCGTCATAGAGAACATGGAACATCTGGTCACGATCGCCCGACTCATCAACACCGAGTTCGGCTACGAGAATCTCCACCTCCATCGGCTTCATTTCGTGGGTGAAGACCTGGCCGAGAATCTGTGCGTATTGATTGGCGAGGCTTCGGGCGTCGACATCCTCTCGACTGAACGAGTAGCCCTTCATGTCTGCGTGCCGGACACCGGCGATCCGCAATTGATCGAACTCGTTGTATTTGCCCACGCCCGCGAATGCGATGCGGTCGTAAATCTCGCTCACCTTGTGGAGAGTGGATGACGCATTCTCGGCACATATGGCCAAGCCCTCATCGAATCTGAAGGCCACCAAGCTCCGTCCGCGGGCAATGCCCTTGCGGGCGTAGTCAGCGCGGTCTTTCATTATTTGTTCTGGAGCGACGTAGAACGGCATGTTCATGATTCAGACCTCCTCGACCGGATGGCGGCGCGCCTCGATGAGTGATGCGGTTCTCTCGGCAAGTTCGTCGTCGTCGACTCGTCGATAACCATCGGCAGTGATGAGAGCGACGATCGGATAGATGCCGCGGACGAGGTCGGGGCCGCCGGTGGCTGAATCCTCGTCGGCGGCTTCGATCAGTGCGCTGATCGCGAGATCGGTTACGGCGGCCGCCGTCATGGAAGTGGCAAATCCCAACTTCACGACCGTGCCGGCATGGAGACTCCCCGAGCCGGTGCTCGCATGTTGGGTTTCCTCGTACCGACCGCCCGTGACGTCAAATTCGAACAGCCGGCCGACTCCCCTGTTGAGGTCGAACCCGGCGAAGATCGGCACCACAGCCAAGCCCTGCATGGCCGCAGGCAGGTTGTTACGAATCATCTGGCTCAGCTGGTTGGCCTTGCCTTCGAGACTCAGCGATGTGCCCTCGACCTTTTCGTAGTGTTCGAGTTGGAGCTGAAAAAGTTTCACCATTTCAACCGCGGGACCGGCGGCGCCGGCGATGGCAACACCACTGTGTCGATCCGCTGGGAATACCTTCTCGATGGATCGATGGCTGATCAAGTTGCCCGAAGTGGCGCGTCGGTCGCCTGCTAGCAGAACACCATCGGCGTATCGGATGGCAACGCAGGTGGTGCCATGGCGATAGTCCTCGACGGGTACCACCCCGTTCAAATCGAGCTCGTGGTGGAATCCGCTCCGCCGCAGCAGCTCCGTGAAATTCGGCCCGGGATCGTTCTGGGGAATGAATATCGGAAGGTTCACGGCAGACAATCTAGACACGTGAGGAGTGCTCTCGGGCGTTCGTCGGTGATACGCCCGGCAAATCGGCGACTATTGACCGCCTTTTTGAATGTATCCCTTCACGAATTCCTCAGCGTTGGTCTCCAGAACCTCGTCGATCTCGTCGAGGAGGTCGTCGAGCTCGGATTTGATTTCTTCAGCTCTTTCCGACTTGGCGGGCGCGGGCGAGGATTCGTTCTCACGTCGCTGAGCTGGGGTCTTGTGGACCTGTTCTCGTTCGGCCATTCGTACTCCTGTTTAACGCCGTCTCACTTACCAAGTCGGCGGAGAAGGTCTGCTGCTGAATCCGATTGCTCGAACAACCTACCCATGTGCTCACGGGTACCGCGCATCGGTTCCATCATCGGCACTCTCCGCAGCGCGTCGGTGCCTATGTCGAAAACCATCGAATCCCAGTTGGCCGCCACGACGTTGGCGGGAAATCGCTTGAGACACTCGCCTCTGAAATACGCCCTGGTGTCGTTGGGTGGGGAGGTCACTGCTTCGCCGGCCGCTTCTTCGCTGACCAGGGTCTCCAACCCGACCCTCGCAGCCAACGACTTGGACGGTCTCATGTCGTGATACTGGATGTCCATGGCCCGCATGCGTGGATGGTCCCAGCCGATCTGGTGTCGGTCGCGATATCCGTCGAGAAGACGGTATTTGGCCACCCAGTCGAGTTGATCGGCCAACTCCATCGGACTTGATTCAAGCTTGTTGAGCACGCTCTGCCATCGTTGCAACACCATCTCGGCAACCGGACCCCCGACGTTGTCCGTGCCTCGCTCATCGATGTAGTCGCGACAGTTGGAGAACAGTTCCCACTGGATCTCGAGCGCGGTTGCGGTGGAACCGTCGGCCATCGCGAGTGGCTCGCCAAGGGTCATGTCGGTGGAGACATGGCGCATCGCTGCAACCGGCGATTCCAATCGGAGCTCACGCGGCATGGCGCCGTCTTCGACCAACGCCAACAAGATGGCGGTGGTGCCAACCTTGAGAAAGGTTGCCACTTGCGACATGTTTGCATCGCCGACGATCACGTGAAGCCTGCGGTACTTGCGCGCATCCGCATGAGGTTCGTCACGAGTGTTGATGATCGGTCGTTTCAGGGTGGTCTCCAAGCCTACCTCCTCTTCGAAGAAGTCGGCCCGCTGGGTGATCTGGAAGGGCACCTCGGCCGAGGAGAGTCCGGGGACTTCCGATCCGACCTTTCCGGCACCGGTGTAGATCTGCCGGGTGACGAAGTGGGTGGTGCAGTGAGTGACGATCTCACCGAAGGGAGTCGCCCGATCAACCAGATAGTTCTCGTGGCAGCCGTAGCTGTTGCCCTTACCGTCGGAGTTGTTCTTGTAGAGCACGATCTCTTCACCGGGCGGCAGGATTTGACTGGTGGCATCCATTGATCTCTGCGCGATGATCTCGGCAGCCCGGTCGAATCTGACCACACTCAGCGCGTCGGCGCATTCGGGTGTCGAGAGTTCAGGGTGTGCGTGATCCACGTAGTACCGGGCTCCGTTTGTGAGCACGGCGTTCACCAAGTGAGTCTCGATCTCTGGTGCCATGGCGCCGGTGGGCGCGTAGCCCCG
>CAZHMP010000095.1:0-8807 GCA_964533595.1 uncultured Acidimicrobiales bacterium
TACCGGCCAATGCCACCCCCGACGAGATCACCAAGTTGCTCGCCGCCAACGCCCCCACCGAAGGACCCTCCGGGTTCATCTGCGACATCAACACCGGCACCTGCACCAAAGGCAAAGTCGGCAGCATATTCGAACAACCAGAGTGGGGACTGCGATGAACGCCGTCAACCGACACTTCCCACGCCGATGCGGCCGCTGGCAGTAGCCGGCTACGAACTACAAATGGAGGTCACAGAACACGGTCCCGGAACAGACCCTCTCACAATGGTTCCGGCCCCATTTCAGGCTTCAGCGGCGCGATCCTGAGCAACAGCGTCGAGCGACTCGTAGTCCTCGCCGGTGTCGGCCAGGTCCTCGAACTGGATCACATCCATCTCTTCGAATCGCTCACGCAGCCAGCCCTTCTGCCCTTCGGGAACGCCGGCATCGAGCAGGCCCAGCTTCTTGCAGTTGGGCACAATCTTTGAAAACAGCAATTGCTGGAACAGGATCCGGCCCGGGTCTTGTTGGATGATCGGGATGAGCGGACGCACATCGACATCCATCCGCTGCCAGACCTCCTGCTGCAAGAAACGGTCCCTCATCCGAACCGCAGCTTCGAAGGCAAATTCCTGGCGCTCACGAAGCTCGGCAGACGACAGCTCCTGGTAGTACTCCTGAAGGGTGAGCACACCAAAGGCAACGTGGCGGGCCTCGTCGCTCATCACGTAACGGAGCAGCTTCTTGAGCAGCGGCTCCGGGGTGGTCTGATACATCATTCCGAACGCTGCGAGCGCCAGCCCCTCGACCATGATCTGCATGCCGAGATAGGTCATGTCCCAACGGTTGTCGTTGACGATGTCGTCGAGCAGCATCCGCAAGTGAGCGTTGATCGGGTAGTGATCGGTGAGTTTCTCGTCGAGATACTTCGCGAAGACCTCCACGTGGCGGGCCTCGTCAACCACCTGGGTGGCGGCGTAGTACTTGGCGTCGATCCACGGCACCGTCTCCACGATCTTCGCGGTGCACACCAGAGCGCCCTGCTCACCATGCATGAACTGGCTCAGCAGATGGTTCTGCCCCTCGATCCCCAGCGCGAGATATTCCTTGTCGCCCCAATTCGCCAAAACGGTGTGCGACGTGTCGAACGGCGGTACCAAGTCGGTGGCGCCAGGATTCAGCGTGGCGTTTTGCTCACGCACCATCTTTTCGACATCAACCTCGAGCTCCCACGGCAGGTCGGTCTGGCCGTTCCACTGAGAGGTCTTCGCCTTCTCGTAGAGCTTGTCGAGAGCCGGTCGCTCACCCTTGTCGTAGTTCCAGGTGAAGATGGTGTCGGAGTTGTCCTCAACAACGTGAACAACATCGGTCTCGGGGAGAGTGGTCACCGACAGAATCGCGTCCGGATCGTCGATGTCGACACGACCAATGATCTCCTCGTTCGATCGCATCTTGGCGCGGATGTCGGTGGCAACCATCAGGTGTTCCTCGGCTCGGTGATAGGTGTGACTGACACAATACGTTGACTCAGCCTCCAAGGGTTATTCCAATCCCGGACGACCCCCGGCAACGTGGCCGGTCATCACAAAGTTGTCGTTCACGAGCGTCCGCTCGCCCGTCCACCGATAGGCAACCAGCGGTCCCCCTTTGGCAACGCTGTAGTCGACACATGCGGTGTGATTGCCGCTGACGGTCGGTGTGCCACTCTCCCAATAATGGCCGTAGAACACGGGGACGGCATCGGAGTAGGAATCAACCTGTGGCTGCGGCTCCACGGGCGTCTCGGGCAATAGCGGATAGTCGTCAAGCTCTGGAGTTTTCGCCCGGGCAGGGATAACGGCCGCAGCACGGAGATTGCTGGACGCGTCGGCAAGCCACCAACGGAACCGGGCCATTTCGCGGCGGTTCTCATCGCTGTCAACAAACGGCACGGGAATCGGAATCTCGGGTCCCTTGAGCAGGTGCTCAATTGCTTGGTGTTCCCGAGTGCCCTTGCGACACGCTTCCACTACGAGCTCAGTCGACAGCGAATTGTCGGCGTCGACGATCTCAGCGATGTCGTGCATCGACTTTGAATCCCAGCAGGCGTGAACCACGCGGAGTTCGCCCAGGTCCAGCCACAACGGCAGCGTCATGAACCAGCGGACACACTCGCGATGGCGATCGCTGCATTCCCCGACCTGATCGAGAAACGTCTTGTGCTGCCCGCGATTCTTGACGCTGTGCGGGCGAAGAAACTTGCCCGGACGATCAGGATCGGGTGTATGCCAGGCAATGGCGTTGAACTCGTGGTTGCCAAGAACCATCCGGGCGGAACCTGACTCGACCATCGCCCTGACGATCTCGACGGTTTCCACCTGCTTGGGGCCTCGATCGATGAGGTCACCAACAAACATGGCACGGCGAGTTGGGTGCTTCCAAGCGCCGTCGACGCGCCGGTAGCCCATCTGGGTGAGGAGTTCGATGAGCTTGTCTGCGTGCCCGTGGACGTCGCCAATGATGTCGACGCCGTCGTTCGGCTCTGTCATCCGCCCACTCCCCCATCGCGCATCATCGACTCCCAATTCTGGGACAAGGATCCTCCCACATTCCGATCCATCGGTTCGGGTTGGTCGCGTCGACCAGACCGCCGGCCGGGTGATCGACGCGCACCGTGACGCGATCGATCGCCTCGCCTATTGCATGGGCCGGTTGAAACTCTCGATCTCGAAGATCTGTTGTTCATCACCAAACGGCTCGGCTGGGTTGCCAGTGTTGTGTTTCTCGAACTCAACGGTTTGCCAGCTGCAGCAGTCTCAAACGATACAGTCCACGATCTCATCATCGCCATCGCAGCTGGCCAGATCGAAACCGAAAATATGGCGGCACTGTTGAGCACGGCCATAAGCCATCACCCTTGCACCGCGGAGTGAGAATCCTGCGCCGAAACCCGCGGCTTCGCATCGCGATCAGCGGTGACAACGAGGCCTGGGAGCACGCGGTCCCTGACAGGGTGAAGTAGTGCGTCGAGGCGAAATTCGGCTCGTCGCTCTCCAGGACCCGGCTCTTCGCACGCCACTCACCAGCTCCAGAAACAGAGGTGAACACGTGACACACGGAGGCTCAGATGAGACAGCCGTCAAAACCGCGGTCGAAGACCTGCTCGAGGCCATGGGGAGCTACGACATCGAGTCGCTACGCGACGGCACATGGGTCACATCAACTATGCGGTTCGAACGGTTCCTCGCGGGTCTCGAATCCGAAACTGACCCAACCCACTACACCGAACCCGTCACAGAATTCACCGTCCACATCGACGACGCCTGGAAATTCGTCAACGCCTCGTACATAGGCACACCTCCGCCGCGGCTCCCATGGTGAGCGGACCACCACGTCGGGAGTCATCTCGAGCTCGCACCGCGTCGGCAAAGGTCGTCACGAACAACGCCGCCACGAACGGTGGCAAGGGCGACCAACCGAGGCCGAACGAAGCGAAACGATCAGCGGCGCCAAACCAGTCCGGCAGTCAGGTGACGCCGACGACGAGAGTGTTCACACCCCCGATCACACGATCTTGGCGAACCCGTTGAAGATCAGGATCGTACAGAGCCGTCGAATCCATACCGGCCGCCAACGCATGAACTCAACCCAATCGCCCACATCCCCGCCAAGGGACCGCCGCCCGTGCACCAAGTCAAACTGCCCAAAGCCGAGTCCAAAGTCCAACTGAAACGTGGGAAGACAGTGGGAATCCTCAGTAATTGCCCGAAATGCCCCAAAAATCGTGCGTCATGTCTTGCAGACGATGCCGTAGAGGCCTTCCGACTCGTCGGAATACGACTCGGGGCCATACTGCCACTGGCACAGCAATTGCATGTCAATCTCTTGGCGAACCGCCCCCTCCACACAATTCCAGCGGTCATCCACCACCTCTGCACGGGCTCCTATCGAGATCGAATTCGTGCAGTAGGTGTCAATTTCGAGAGCACCACCCGCCGAATATGCTCCGCCTGCCTCGGCAGGACAGGTTGCCACTCCAGCGAAATCAAGTGTGTGAATGGCGTATCCGGGCAGGCCCTTTGCTATCTCATTGGGAGATCCCCCGGCACAGGCCCAAGCGGGGATGTCGACCAGCCACCACCGCCGCAGCTCATCGTCGATCAGCCAGCCCGTGCCGTCAGCCGCGCTGATGATGTGGCCGAGCAGCTCCTCGGCCGGAGGCAAGTCTTCGGAAACGTCGTCGACCGGCACCCAATCCAGTCCCCCGCCCTCAAACAGAAAGTAGCCGTTGGTGAAATCCTGCCGGACTCCCTCCGGAACGATGCGGGGGCTGCCAGCCGGGCTCCCGTGGATACCTGCGGAACGTCCGGCCTCATCCCAAAGATCCAAAACGATCTTCGGCACCCAATAGTAGGAACTGTCCTCGCCCTCGCCAATCAACTCGATCTCGCCATCCACTTTCATGAACCAACCGTCGCTGGTCTCGACGACATCGCCCGTCGGGAAACCACCAAGGGCGGGTGAGGCCGACCCGTCGCCACCGCCTACGCGTATGAACGATCTCCATTGCCCTCTGTTGAGGAGCATCACATCACGGCCCGTGACGCCAATGAGACCTCCGTTGGCGAAGCCAAATCGCTGGAGCTCCTGCCACTGCATTCCGCCACGATCCGTCATGGGCTCGTTCGGGCACCCGAGCGCTTCCTTACCTCCCGCGCTTCGGTAGGTGGCCTGAAATGCGGCGGTCCAAGAAGCGCTGGAGTCTGTCGAACCATCGGTCTCGCCCGGCCCAAATTGACAGTCGACCTCCACCTCTCCCAACCGCTTGCTGCCAACGAACGGATCCGGCGCGATTGATGTGGGTTGGATCAAAATGGTCGGCGCAGTCGATGTGCTCGAGGCAGTCGTCGATGAAGACGATGCGGACGTCGATGGAACCGATGCCGTGGTCGAGGAAACGAGGGGGGACGCCGACGAGGCTGAACTCGAACCACCGTGATCCTGCACAATGACGAACAACCCGAGCGCGGCGACGACGCCGGCCACAACTACGCCAGCGACCAGCCGACCACCCAACGGTCCACGAGACGATTCGATCGCGCCGGCTCTGCCCATCGACGAATCGGGTGATGACGTCGAAGGCTTAGACATCATTACGTCCGCCACGGCTCTGATGATCTCGTCTTCCTTGCTGACGCCGGACGCCCCCGCTCTTCGAAACGCGTCGTAGCCAATACCAAAACTGCCGCTCGCGGAAGTGTTTCTTTCCTTCACAGAGGCGCCTGACCCGAGGTCGGCAAATAGGGCCGCCGCGGCCCTCGAATAGGGCCCCTCCGGTAGTCGCCGAATCGCGCCGTCGAGAAATGACTGGTAGTTGGCAATCAACGGTTCCGTACCAATACCGGCTCCGGTGCCACCGAGGCGGTCCATCGTGGGCAGATCGAGCTCAGCGACTGCCTCGGGTGAGCGTGTTCGAATCAGGGATCTCAACTCTGCGTGCAGGCTCTCGAAATCTGCTTCTTCGTTTGTCAACTTGTGCACCTCGGAAACGATGGGATCGGCTCATCGATCTGTGGACGCGAATTCGGGCCGTATTGCCAGGAACACACCGTGCTCAGGCCCACCGGTTGCAGACGTTTGCCATCGCTGCATCCCGGCACCCCACCCTCGTCGAAGACGGCGCTGCTTCGGATCGACACGTTCGATTTGCAGTAGAGGTCGACTGATGCCATGCCCCCGTCGGGGAATACGCCTGACTTCGATGAAGGACAATCAACAACTCCGGCGTAGTCATATTCAGATATGAAATAGCCAGCGACGTCCCAGCTTTCGACGTTCGCCGTCCCCCCAACGCACTCCCAGGTCCAGGGATCTCTGAGCCACCAGCGACGCAATTCTGCGTCGATCAACCAGGCCGTGCCATCGAAAGCAACCAGGATTCTGCCCATGACGTCGTCGTTGGAATCGGCATCTAGTTCACGTTGATCCATCAGGTGCCATTCGATGGCTCCGCCCGCCGAGACCGTCGCGTATCCGTGTGCGAAGTCCTGACGTAGCCCTTCCGGACCGAAAATGTGATCGGTGATTGGTAAACCAAACTCCCCGGACGATCCCCCCGATTGCTCCCAAAGTGTGGATATCGGGGATGAGACCCAGACGTAGTGACCGTTCTCCGACTCGGCATACATGGCGCCTACCGGGTCGAGCGGAAGGACCCACCCGTCGCTTGTGAGGACTGCCTCGGACATCGGAATACCTGCTCTGACCGGAGCGGCATCGATCCCCCCAAGGATGTCTCCGACTTGGTAGTACGAACTCCACTGGCCACTGTTGAGAATCTGGACATTGTGGCCCGCTCCACCCACCAGACCGCCGTTGGGTGCGTAGCCACGCTCCAAGGTTTGCCAGTAGATACCCCCGCTGAGGCGCATGGATTCGCTCGGGCAACCGATCGCGGTGCGCCCCCCATATTGGGTGTAGGCGAGCGCGAACTCCGCCGACGCCTCATCAGCATCAGGACCGGACAGAACTCCGAGCTCACCGGGACCAATGTCGCAGCTGGGCTCGCGGTCTCCGAGTACGGGATCCCCTGCGAAAACGTCGGGCCCTATCACTTCTTCGGTGCCTGATGATGGCTCAATTACCGGCGTCGTTGGAATTGCAGAGTTCGAGGCCGCCGCCGTCTCCATCGAGTCGGCCGCTTGGTCGTTCAAGTGCGGCGAGCTTGACCTGCCCCGGAAGAACATGACTATCGCGACTGCCGCGATCGCAGTGATCATCACCAGTGCCGTTGATCGTGGCGAGAAGCCGGACCGATTCGACTCCGGCGGAACCTGAGCAGCCATTTGCCTCGCAAGAGCCAATACGACTCGATCTCGGTGACTCACCCCATGAGCGTCCTGCCGCCGAAATGCATGGTATGAAACGCCCAATTCCAATCCGGCCGATCGGCCTCGGTCCTTCTCCGGCCGAAACTCACCAAGCCTCTCAACAAGTGCCAGGGATGCCCGAGAGAGATCCGGGTTTTCGATGGATCGTGCGCACTCCTCCAGGAGTCGACCGATGGCGATGAAGCGGTCTGTGTTTGCCGAATCAGCGGTCACGTCCGCCAGCGAGTCCAAGCGCACGGTCCGAGTGATCGAGACGCCAACCAGCGATCGCTGTCTCAGCAGGCGCGTGATTTCGTCGACAAACTCGTTGACGACAGCCGGGTCTGGTCTGTGAGCGCCATCTGCCATCAATACCCGCCGATTATCCTGGTGCCGTAACCCCGTGCGCCCGCCACGACGCCGAAATTTAGCACAGAGCCAAGTTCGCGATTGCCAATTGCCTTCTCCATCGACGCCGCCGCGAACCCGCCGGCACCTCGTCGGCAAACATCTGGACCGTTACTGTTGCATCCCAATGAACCCAACTCCCGGCTCGTTCAGCGCAAACACCGACGAATTACTGGCTCGCAACGCCGAGTTCGCCAGAGACTTTCACGACGCCCGCCTGCAGGTGGAACCAGTGCGGAGGCTTGCGGTGGTCGCTTGCATGGACTCACGTATCGACACGTTCGCGATCCTCGGACTCGAGAACGGCGACGCCCACATCATCCGAAATGCCGGAGGAGTCATCACCGACGATGTGATCCGGTCGTTGTGCCTCTCGCAGCGCTACCTCGGGACCGAAGAAATCGTCCTCATCCACCACACTGATTGCGGCCTCCAGAAAGTTGACGAGACAGAATTCCGGACCGAACTGGAAGCGGAAATCGGCGTCAAACCGTGGTGGTCGCTGGAATCGTTCACCGATCCATACGACGATGTGAGGCAATCCATTCAACGCCTCTACATGACACCGTTCATTCTCCACAAGACGAATATCCGCGGGTTTGTGTACGACGTCACCGACGGGCTTCTACACGAGGTCGAGCTCACCCATCGGGCCGGTTGAGCAGGTCCCGCAGGGCTGGTTCGAGATCCGGGTGGACGAATTCGAATCCGTCGTCAAGGAGCTTGTTCGGTTTCACTTGGGTGCTCGTGTAGAGCAGTGCGTCGGTGAGTTCGCGCCCCAGCCGCGCCCACAGTGCCAATTTCGGGGTAGGTAGCAGCGTGGGTCGTCGCAGAACTCTGCCAAGCGTGCGAGTGAACTCGGCATTGGTCACCGCACCGGGCGCAACCAAATTGACGGGTCCGTCCAGATCGGAGTCGAGAAGGTGAATCAATGCGGCAACCTCGTCGACAATCGAAATCCAACTCCAGAACTGAGCACCTGAACCGATCCGTCCGCCGATGCCGACACGAAAGAACGGCAGAACCTGACCGAGCGCGCCGCCATTTGTGGCCAACACGATCCCGGTGCGGGCGTGAACAACCCGACACCCCGCCTCGGCAGCCGCCTCGGTGGCAGCCTCGAGCGACAGGCACACCGACGCCAGGAAATCGTCACCCGGTCCCGACGCTTCGGTAGCCACGCCACCGCCGGTTTCCCCGTAGAAGCCAATCGCCGACCCGGCGATCAACACCTTGGGGCCGTTGGTCGCCGTCGCAATCACATTCGCCAACAGGCGGTTGCCGTCAACCCGACTGTCGAGGATCTGCTTCTTTTGCTCAGCACTCCATCGGGCGTCTGCCACTCCCCTGCCAGCGAGATTGATGACGGCATCGAAGCCATCCAATGACCCTGCTGCAAGATCGTTGCGGGCGGGGTCCCACGAGATCTCAGAGGCCTCATCCACCGCCGGACGCCTCACCAATGCGACAACGTCATGACCTCTCAAACGCAACTCGCGAGTGAGTGCAATCCCAATCAGACCCGATGATCCGGCAACCGCAACTCGCACAGCAATCTCCGATCGACGCCCC
>CAZHMP010000096.1:0-8791 GCA_964533595.1 uncultured Acidimicrobiales bacterium
CAGCACTTTGGACTCACAAAAACGGCGGGGAGGGGGGTCAGGCTTGGCTGGCGATGCGATTTCGGGTGAATTTGGAGGCGCCGCGCCAAACAAGAAGTAGTCCGATTGCCCAAACTCCGGCACCGATGGCCAACGCGATGGTGAGGTCAACCAGCAGAAGACCGGTCGCCTGTCCAACGGCAAGAAAAATCAACGGAAGGATCACTGCTCCGCCGAGCTGGTTGGCTTCCTGAGTCGTGCGTGATCGCGCCGACACCCTCACCATGATCCCGAGGCCGAGGGTTGCAACGGCTGGTGCCACCCAAAAAATGACAACCAGCCAAAGGCCGTTGGGCACGATCAATCCATCGACGATGCCCCATGACACGAGGTTGGCGACGACCGCGAACGCGGTGAATCCGATCCATGAGACTGCCACCGCCGGCAAGAAGCCGGTCAGAAATTTTGCGACGAACAGATCTCGATCGGCAATCGGAAGGTGCAGCAGCGTCTCCATCGTGTGGCGCTCCTTCTCGCCGGCGAAGGCATCAGCGGCGAGAACCGCCGACACCATCAGAGGCACGATCAGAAAGAGCGGCGCCAACAGATAGCCGAGCACGAGTGTGAGGATTTGCTCGTTGGGCGGCAACGCGGCGATCGGGTCGGCCAGCGCGGCGGGAAGTGAGTCGAGAAAGCTGATGGTGCTGTTGGGGCTGCTCGCTTGTCGTGCCGCCACTCCGACCACGAGGGGCAACACCACGAGAAGCAGAAATGGCACGAGCATCATCGGAATGACGACGGCCTTGGAACGGCGTACCGCTCGTAGATCCCGCGCGACCACTGCCCTGACCACCGGCCAGTCGATCCCGAGCGTCCGGTGCGCGCCCCGCGTCGGTTGGTCGGCGCGGGAGTCGATAGCGGTCAGGATCACGGTGCGGTCCTCAACATCGAAGGGTCCTCGAGGGCGAAGTAGACGTCCTCCATCGAGGCGTGTCGCATCGTCGCTCCGTAGACCGACACGTCCCCGCCGGCGAGCCGTGCCAGGACACGCGCCATTGTGTTGCGGTCCCGAACAGCGATGGTCATTCCGCTGGCCCGCTCCTCACATCTCAAGACTCCGTCGACTGTTTGGACGATCGACATGGTGGCAAGTGTTGCCGGTCCACCGAGATCGATGTCTGCCGGAATCCCGTCCCACAGCTCGGCCGCCAGGTCCTCGGGCCGGCCGATGGCTCGCAGGTGGCCATGATCGAGCACGGCCATTCGGTCCGCGATTCGTCCCGCCTCACCGAGGAAATGCGTCGCCAACAAGACGCTCCGTCCGTGCTCGCGGGCCAACGATCCGATTAGGTCGGTGACATCTCTCGTGGCCGCAGGATCCAGGCCCGAGGTTGGCTCGTCCAGGAACAGAATTTCCGGATCGTGAAGGAGGGCGCGTGCCAGAGCAAGCCGCTTCTTTTGGCCGGTGGAGAAGCCGGCGGTCCGAAGATCGGCAATCGATCCGACGTCGAATCTGAGCATCTGGGCATCAACCCGGCGACGGGCCTCCGACGCGGAGTACCCCCGCATTCGGGCAGCGAATTCGAGATTCTCGCGTGCCGTCAACCGTCCGTCGAGACCGGCAGTTTCGGTCAGAACACCGGTGCGGCGGCGAACCTCGTCGCCATCGATCTCGGGGTTCAGTCCCAGAACGAGAGCCTCGCCGCGATCAGGCTTGAGCACTCCGTTGAGAATGCGGACCGTGGTTGTCTTTCCGGCACCGTTGGGACCGAGAAGGGCCAGGACTTCTCCGTTGTGAAGCTCGATGTCGAGACCTTCAAGAGCAACGCGACCGTCGAACGATCGGCTGAGTCCGCGAGTGGTGATGGCTGCCGTCACGTTACGTGCCAACCAACTCGACCATTCTGACCAACTCGACGATCCGTTCCGGCAGGACCTGTGGTGGCGGCAGCAACAGTGGAGTGGATGTGGTGGGCGGTGATGTGGTTACCGCCGTCGTCGTAGTTGGGGGGGATGTGGTTGTCGTCACGGGCGGAGCTGAGGTGGTGACTGGCGGCGCGGTGATTGGCGGTGCGGTGGTCGGCGGTGCGGTGACTGGCGGCGCGGTGGTGGGCGGAGACGTGATTGGCGGCGCGGTGGTTGGTGGAGCCGTCGTCGCAGGCACCGTTACTGTCGGGGTAGCCGGTAACTGCAGGAATCGATGGGTGGTGTACATGGCGTTGCCGCTCCACACGACACCGACTCCGATTTCGGTGAACGCGGGGTCGACAATGTTGGCGTAGTGACCGGGGCTGGCAACGAAGGCGTCGACCAGCACCGGCACGCTGCCGCCCACGCCCACGTTCTCGCCGAGCTTGGCCCACGGGCCGGTGAAGCCGGCGCTGATCGGGTTGGCATGAAAGATGTGGCCGGCGTCGGCCATCACCTGGGTGTGTTGGCGAGCAAGCCCCACGAGTTGGGTGTTGACGGCGAGCGCGGGAAGTCCGACACCCGCTCGCACCTGGTTGAGGGCTGCCACAAACTGAGCCTCCTCATCGGCGGTCGCTGATGCGGGAGGCGTCGAATTGGAAGTGGTCGTCGCCAGGAGCGTGACAATGAGAAACAACCCAAAGATCACGTACCAACGGCCGCGAGACATCGAACTTTGACGTTCGTACGTTCGAAGACTGGCGTCGGAGATGCGATCCATTGCTGTTCTCCAGTCGGCCGACCGGGGTCCTTCCTTGAGGTCGTTGTGCCAAATTGACCAAGTACGTGCCATCATCAGGCGTACGGATGTTTGGTCGATAGGACAGATGTGAACCTCGCAACGATGCTCGACGATCACCCCGACGATCACACAGCTGTGGTGTCGGGAGGAGATCGAATCTCTTACGGTCGTCTCCGACGCGAGATCGCCGCCACGCGCGGAGCGCTGGCCAACCTTGGGCTTGTAGAGGGCGACAGGGTGGCGATTCTTTGCGGAACCAATGCGCGATTCGTGCGAGCGTGGCTGGGAATCATCGGAAACGGATTGGTTGCGGTACCTCTCAATCCCCAGAGTCCGGCGGCTGAGATCCAACGCGAGTTGGGGGTGGTGGGCGTGAGGGCGGTGATTGCCGGACCGGCGGGTGTGAAACCGCTTGCCGAGATTGGTATTTCGGAGTTGCCCTCGCTCGAGTTTGTGTTGACCCCCTCTCATCAGAGTTTTGAAGGGAGCACCGATTTCGACGAACTGGTGGCCTCAGCCGAGCCGACCCCAATAGTCGAGCGCGCCGACAACGAATTGGCGGCGCTCTTGTTCACGAGCGGCACCGCCGGCAATCCAAAGGCCGCGATGCTCACTCACGGCAACTTGGCGGCCAATCTTCATCAGGTCCAGAACGCCCCCATTCGCGCCACGCGCCCCGACGACGTCACGCTGTGTGTCGTCCCGCTGTTCCACGTTCTGGGGCTCAACTCGATTCTTGATCTGGCCCTCTACTCCGGTGCCACGGTCGTGCTCGTCGAGAGATTCGATCCAGTGTCGATGCTGGAAATGGTTGCCGATGAATACGTCAGCGTGCTCGTCGGTCCGCCGACGATGTGGGCGGCTCTGAGCCGTGTCGAGGATCCTCCCGAGGCTTGTATGGCCGGCGTACGCCTGGCTGTTTCGGGGGCGGCGCCGATTCCGGCGAGCGTGGTCCACGATTGTCACGACAAATTCGGGATCGACATCGCCGAGGGTTATGGGCTCACCGAGGCGAGTCCGAGCGTCTCGCTTTCGGCCGGCACCGGTGCTCCGGTTGGATCGATCGGCCGACCCATTCCCGGGTTGGAGGTCAGGTTGGTGGACTCCGATGGAGACGACGTCTACATCGGCGATGCCGGCGAGATCCTCGTGAGAGGCGACAACGTCTTCCCCGGATATTGGGAGGACCCGGACACCACGGCTCGAGTGCTCGACGAGCATGGTTGGCTCCACACAGGCGACATGGCAGTTGTTGACGATGACGGATACCTGTTCATTGTCGACCGAGCCAAGGACTTGATAATCGTCTCTGGTTTCAATGTTTATCCGGCGGAGGTGGAGCGGGTGTTGGTGACGCATCCGAGTGTCGCCGAAGCTGCAGTGGTTGGCGTTCCCCACCCTCACACCGGAGAGGCGGTCAAGGCATATGTGGTGGCGAGGCCCGGTCGCGGTGTCGAGGAAGAAGATCTGATCGGGTGGTGTGCCACCGAGCTTGCTCGATACAAATGCCCGTCCAAGATCGACGAGGTCGATGAACTGCCCCACGGTCTCGGTGGCAAGGTTCTCAGGCGACAGCTCGACTGAACCATCGAACGGCAAACCAATCCCGCGTTCGGAAAGATTGTGAAGTCGCTCACTATCTCCGTACCGTGTTCCGATGCGGAGTTATGGTCACATTCCCAAGGCCACGGTGGAACGACTACCGCTCTACATGCGGGCCCTTGACGAACTCGGGTCCGCGGGCTTCTCGACTGTGTCGTCAGACGAACTGGCCGACCATGCCGGAGTCAACGCACCAAAGCTTCGCAAGGATCTGAGTCACCTCGGCTCCTACGGCACTCGAGGTGTGGGATATGACGTCAACTATTTGCGTTTCCAGATAGGCGGCGCGCTCGGACTGTCGAATACATGGCCCGTGGTGGTGTGTGGGTTCGGCAATCTCGGCCGAGCCCTGGCCAACCACACGGGATTCACCGAGCGTGGTTTCCCGATTGTTGCCGCCATCGACAACGATCCCGCGAAGATCGGCGGCGTGTTCGATGGTGTGCCCGTTCACGCGCCCGGAGAAATCGCGGAGGTGGTATTTCGTCGACATATCGAAGTCGGGGTGATCTGCACGCCGGTCGAGGCATCCCAAGGAGCAGCGGACCGCCTCGTGGCAGCTGGCATTCGCTCGATTCTGAGTTTCTCCCCGGTCGTGCTCACGGTTCCGACTCATGTCGAACTCAGGACCGTCGATCTCTCCACTCACTTGCAGATACTTGGGTTCCACCTCCGGAACTCGGCCGAGAAGGATTGATTCGAGACACTGGCGAGTTCCCACGGCTTGGTTGGTCGGATAGCCTGCCGAAAGGTTTTTTGGACGAGTCGACACTTGTGGGACCTACGGCTCTATTGACACGCCCTTACAACTCGCAAACTTTCATATGTCAAAGCCCGTACATCACGGGCTCCGCAATTTCAAGGACTCTCCAGTGTCCATAGTCGCCATCGGTTGCAATCACAGGTCGACACCATTGTCGATGCTGGAGCAACTGACTGTGCCGGCGGATCAACTCCCGAAGGCGCTCTCCGAACTCAGGTCGGCTCGAAACCTCTCTGAGGTGGTCATTCTCTCCACCTGCAACCGGATTGAGATTTATGCCTTGGCCGAGCGTTACCACGGCGGATATCAAGACATTCGCGAGTTCTTGTCCATGCACTCCGGTCTTCCACCGGAGGTTGTGAACGACCACATCTACGCCCACCACGATGAGGAAGCCGTCAGGCATCTTTTCTCGGTAGCGGGCGGTCTCGATTCCGCGGTTCTCGGAGAACACGAGATTCTTGGTCAGGTCCGAACGGCTTGGGAGCGTGCTCAGCAAGAAGGCACGGTCGGGTCGATTCTGGGTCCACTGTTTCGCCATGCTCTGGAGACCGGCAAGCGTGCTCGCACCGAAACAGCGATCGCACGAGGCATTGCTTCTGTATCGCAGGCCGCAGTGGCGATGGCCGGCGACCACACCGACGGCATCATGGGTAGCTCGGTTCTGGTGCTGGGTGCCGGCGACATGGGCGAAGGCACCGTGAAGAACCTGGCGAAGGCCGGTGCCGCCGAGGTGTTAATCACCAACCGCACGTGGGAGCGGGCTGTGAAGCTGGCCGATGCCTGCGGCGGACGTGCAGTACCGCTCGCCGAGCTCGCCGATGCGCTAGTGCGTGTTGATCTGATGGTCACCACAACCGGCGCACAAGATCTCATTCTCGAAGCCAGCGAGGTCGACACTTTGGTCGAGCAGCGCGGCGATCATCCGCTCGTGATAGTCGACGTGGCCGTGCCAAGGGATGTCGATCCCGAGGTACGCCACATTCCTGGCGTCACTCTGCTCGACATGGACGACATCGGCGAGTTCGTCGACGATCAGTGTGTCGGTCGCACCCGCGCCGTCTCCAACGTGACATCGATCGTCGAACACGAAGTTGAGCGCTACGCCTCGATCACGTCGGCCCGCGAAGTAGCTCCGCTTGTGAGCGATCTCAGACGCAGGGCGGAGGACGTCCGCCAGGAAGAGATGAATCGCTACGCGGCGAAGCTCGCCAACCTTGATCCCAAGGAGCGCGACGCTGTCGAATCGATCACCAAGGGCATGGTCAACAAGTTCCTCCACGAACCAACGGTTCGTTTGAAGGATGCGGCTGGGCACGCTCGCGGTGAGCGACTCGCCGATTCGCTGCGCGACCTGTTCGACCTCTGAGAGACACCATGGCCCTGCGAGCGGCAACGCGGGGAAGCGCCCTCGCCCTCTGGCAGACCCATCACGTTGCGTCATTGATCGCGGGCGTCGACCCGTCGGTTGAATTCGAGGAAGTGATTGTCTCCACGGTCGGTGATCGGCGCTTGGATGTACCGATCCACACCATGGGCGGCAAGGGAATTTTCGTCAAGGAAGTGCAGGCCGCGATTCTCGATGGTCGGGCCGATATCGCCGTGCATTCAGGCAAGGACATGCCCGCCGACACCCCCGATGGATTGACTCTGGCGGCCGTGCCGCGGCGCGCCGACGCTCGTGATGCTCTTATCGGATGCCGCTTTGAGGATCTGCCGGTCGGCGGGAGAGTTGGCACGGGTTCGGTCCGTCGACGTGCTCAGTTGGCATGGCACCGGCCCGATCTCGTATTCTCCGAGATCCGCGGCAACATCGCTACTCGGCTGTCGAAGGTCACCGAATTCGACGCGATCGTGATGGCGGCAGCCGCCATCGATCGGCTTGGGGAGGCCCCCGAGGTCGTCGATCGGCTCGACCCCTCGATTCTGTTACCGCAAGTTGCCCAAGGTGCGCTCACCATTGAGTGTCGGAGTGATGATGATGCCACTCGTGAGCTCTTGGCCGCCATCGAGCATCCGCCGTCGCGTCGAGTTGTGGATGCTGAGCGCGCGTTTCTGGCCGAGTTGGGTGGCGACTGTTCGTTGCCGGCGGGTGCCCATGCGGTGCTGCTCGAATCTGATCATGACGTTGAGGCGGCTCACGAGATTGAACTCACTGGCATGCTCTCCACTCTCGACGGACGAACGCTGATCCGTGAGCGCCGGGTGGGGACCGACGCAGAGATTCTCGGTCGGTCCGTAGCGCGCTTTCTTCTCGACGACTGCGGCGGGACCGACCTCTTGTCCGACATTCGATGACAGTCGGGCCTCTCTCGGGCCTACGCGTGGTTGTCACCCGCCCGCGCCGGCAAGCCAGGGTTCTGGTGGATGCTCTCGAGAAGATGGGGGCGGACGCTGTGCCGGTTCCGGTCATCACCATCGACGATCCTGTCGATGAGGGCGCTGCACTTGTGTCCGGTCTTGGTCGCCTCGGGCGAGGAGATTGGTTGATCGTCACCAGCCCCAATGGGGCGGAAAGGGTCGGCCGGGTCATCGCCAATTCGCCGCTCGCTCAGGGAGTACTGGTTGCCGCCATCGGGCCGGCAACCAGTCGGGTGGCCAACGAGGTGGGGCTTCAAGTTGCACTCGTGCCGACCCACTCGATCGCGGAGGGATTGCTCGACGAGTTTCCCGACCCACCATCAGATGGTGGTTTGGTGATGCTGGCACGCGCCGAAATCGCCAGGCCGACCCTGCCCGAGGGACTGGCAGCCAAGGGCTGGATCGTCGACGATGTTGTCGCCTACCGAACACTGGCGGTCGACGTGAGCGCAACCGATCGCGCCGCGTGTCGAGACGCCGACGCAGTCGTATTCACCTCGTCCTCCACAGTTACTTGCCTGGTTGAAGCGGTGGGTGCTGAAGGGTTGCCCCCGTTGGTTGTCTCGATTGGGCCGGCTACTTCGTCAACCGCAGCCGCGCTGGGTGTCAGGGTGGGAGTGGAGGCAGACGTCCACACGATTCCCGGCCTGATCGAAGCATTGGTCACCCACATATCCCCCTCCCCGCCCTCCCCACCGTTTTTGTGAGTCTCAAGTGCTGCCCAGGCAGCACTTGAGACTCACAAAAACGGTGGGGAGGGGTGGGTAGCCTTGCCGGGTGACCTTTCCACAACGACGTTTGCGCCGGCTGCGACGTACCTCTGCCATCCGCAGGATGGTGGCAGAGAATCGGCTTCACCCGGATGACCTGATTGCCCCACTATTTGTTCGCGAGGGAATCACCGAAAAGCAGCCCATCGTTTCGCTTCCCGGGCAGTTCCAGCACACTCGCGAGTCGCTGCGAACCGAAGTTGCCCAACTCAAGGCTCTTGGCGTTCCGGCGGTGATCCTGTTCGGCGTGCCCGAACACAAGGACGCCGAGGGTTCCGAAGCTTGGAACCCCGACGGAATAGTGCAACTCGCTCTGAAGGACTTGCGGGACGATCACGGCGAGGACCTCAGCGTGATTGCCGATCTCTGCGTCGATGAGTACACGAGTCACGGCCACTGTGGAGTGCTCGACGCCAACGGTCAACCCGACAACGACGCGACGCTCGAGATCTACGAGCAGATCGCGGTGGCGCAGGCAACCGCAGGTGCCGACATAATCGCTCCGTCGGGGATGATGGACGGTGAGGTGTTCGCGATCCGAGAGGCACTCGACGAGGATGGATTCGACCAGATCGCCATCCTCGCCTATTCAGCCAAGTACGCAAC
>CAZHMP010000097.1:0-8585 GCA_964533595.1 uncultured Acidimicrobiales bacterium
AGGGATGCCAACGATTGAAGAAGCTCGGCGCGCAGGCCCAGCTGAGCGAATCCTGGCGCCATATCAGAAGACTGTTGCGAATGGGTCACGTCTCATTGTGCCTGCTGCTGCGATATGTCGTAGGGGTCAACCGCGATTCTTCGTGCACACCTGGCGGAAACTAATGTCGCTACCCATGACGGATCCGATCAAAACGTCAGACTCTGTTCAGAAATCACGAGTGGCGGACGCGCTCGGTCACCGGCAGCCGGATCAGATTCCCATTGATTTCGGCGGAACACCAGTCACCGGGATCCACGTGTCGGTGGTTGCCGCGCTGCGAGATCACTATGGCCTGGAGCCGCGACCGGTGAAGGTTCACGAGCCTTACCAGATGCTGGGAACAGTCGACGATGATCTCAAACAGGCCATGGGCATCGATTTCGAAGGCGTGGTCGGCCGCGAGACCATGTTTGGGTTTCGCAACGAGGACTGGACTCCATGGACCACACCCCATGGACTCGAAGTGTTGGTGTCGAGCAATTTTCGCACCACCGTCGATGATCACGGCGACACCCTCATTTATCCCAAGGGAAACACAGCTGCTCCTCCGAGCGGACGCATGCCCAGCACCGGCTACTTCTTCGACACGATCGTGCGGCAAGAACCGCTCAAGGGCAAGCAGTTCGACCCGGCAGACAATCTCGAGGAATACGAGCTGATCTCAGAGGCCGATCTCGATGATCTGGAGGTGGACCTTCAGGCGGCCGAAGCCACCGGCAGGGCAGTGATTGCCACGCTCCCGGGAATGGCTCTAGGTGATATCGCATTTGTACCGGGACCAGGGCTGGAAGATCCCCGCGGCATCCGTGACATCACCGAATGGTACGTGTCGATCAAGAAACGACCCGACTATGTGACCAAGGTGTTCTCGGCGCAGGTCGAAATCGCTTTGTCCAACTTGGAGCGCATTCACGGTCGCGTTGGCGATCGACTCGATGCAGTCATGACCTGTGGCACGGATTTCGGAACTCAGACATCGGCGTTCTGCTCGGTTGGCACGTTCGAGGATCTCTGGTCGGAGCACTACCGGCGCATCAACGGATGGATCCACGATCACACCACATGGAAGACGTTCAAACACTCGTGTGGATCTGTCGAGAGGTTCATGAGATCGTTCATCGATTGTGGATTCGACATCATCAACCCGGTTCAGTGTTCGGCCACCAACATGGATCCGGTCGACCTGAAGCGGGAATACGGTCGTGATCTGGTCTTTTGGGGTGGTGGGGTCGACACGCAGAACACCTTGCCGTTTGGGACACCCGAAGAAGTGCGAGCCGAGGTGCTGGGGCGCTGCGAGGTGTTCGGGACAGACGGCGGGTTTGTGTTCAACGCCATACACAACGTCCAAGCCGGTACACCCGTCGAGAACGTCGTGGCGATGGTGGACGCGGTACATGAGTTCAACGGAAGGGTGTGATCATCGATGACCATGTTGGAAGATCTCTACGATGCTGTGGTCAACGGCGATGATGATCTGGCCGAGGAGCTCACTGCCGGCTGTCTTGCCGCCAATCTTGATCCGCAATCGATAATCGACGAAGCGTTGGTTCCGGCGATGTCGGAGGCGGGACGACGGTTCGAGAGTGACGAATATTTTGTGCCCGACCTCATCATGTCGGGCCGAGCAATCAAGGCCGGGCTGGCATTGATAAGCCCGCTGCTGACATCCGGCAGCGCCCCCCACGCCGGCAGCGTCGTGATCGGGACCGTGCGTGGTGACCTGCACGACATCGGCAAGAATCTCGTGGCGGTGATGCTTGAAGGTGCGGGATTCCAAGTGATCGACTTGGGCACCGATGTTGCCCCGGAGGAGATCGTGGCAGCGATCCAGGACCATCACCCTCAGCTGGTCGGGTTGTCTGCCCTTCTCACAACAACGATGTTGTCGATGCCGGCCACCATCGAGGCGATCGAGGCTGCGGGATTGAGAGATCAGGTGAAAGTGTTGATCGGGGGGCCGCCACTCAACGAGGCAAGAGCTGACGAATTCGGTGCCGATGCCTACGCCGACAATGCAAATTCTGCAGTGAGGGCGGCATTCGAGCTTCTCGCAGTGGGTTGATGGGGGTGGAGGTGGACATGTCTTCGAGTTTGATCGAGCAAATGTTGGCGGATGGTCCGGTGCTCACTGACGGCGCTTGGGGCACCCAAATGATCACGCTGGGGCTCCCACCGGGTCAGTTGCCGGATTTGTGGAACCTGAGCCATCCCCAACTGGTGGAGTCGGTGGCGAGAAGTTACGTCGAGGCGGGAAGTCGAGTCATCCTCACCAACACGTTCCAATCCAACCGCTTCGCACTGCGTGACAACGCCGGAGATGTGGCGGAAATCAACCGAGCTGGAGCCGAGATTTCGCGTCGCGCGGCCGCCGGCAAGGCGAAAGTGTTCGCATCCATCGGGCCAAGTAACAAGATGCTCATCACTGGTGAGGTCAGTGAGAAGGAACTTGTCGAAGTATTTTCTGAGCAGGCGGCCGCTCTGGCCGAGGGTGGCGCAGACGCGATTGTGGTCGAAACGATGTCTGATCTTGCCGAGGCATCACTTGCCGTCGGGGCGGCGAAATCGACCGGCCTGCCGGTTGTGGCCTCCATGACTTACGACACCGGCAAGGACATGGGACGCACGATGATGGGCATAACCCCCCAGCAGGCGGCGGAGGGCTTGGCCGAGGCAGGTGCCGACGTGATTGGGGCGAATTGCGGTGCCGGCATCGACGCTGTGGCCGGCGTGTGTGCCCAGCTCTCGGCGGCAACAGATCTTCCCGTGTGGATCAAGGCCAACGCGGGTGTGCCTGAACTGGTGGGCCGGGAGGTGGTCTACAACACGAGTCCCGACGAGTTCGCTTCCAACGTGGAGGGACTGATTCGGGCGGGAGCGGATTTCGTTGGTGGCTGCTGCGGCACCGAACCTTCCTTCATCGCCGCGATGGCAGGTGTTTTGAGCTCTGCCGATGGCTGATCTGGTTCGTGCCGTCACGCTGGTAGCGCCCGGTCAGCTCGAATTGAGGCAGTATCCATACCCATCGAGCTTGGAGTCCGGAGCGGTTCTGATCAGGCTGGAAGCATCCGGTATTTGTGGGACCGACAAGCACACATACCGTGGCGAGACAGCGCAATATGCCGGTACGGATCATGTTCGTACCACGCCATTCCCAATCATTCCCGGTCACGAGAATGTGGGGGAGATTGTCGAAATCGGAGGCGGCGGAGCCACGGATTTTGACGGCCGTCTGCTCGAAGTGGGTCAGCGGGTGGTGCCGGCACCCAATCGTGCATGCGGTCGGTGTGAATACTGCCTGGGAGATTTCCCCTACTACCTGTGCCGAAATCTCGAGAACTACGGCAATTCGCTTTCTTGTGCCGAGCCTCCGCACTTGTTCGGGGGATGGTCTGAGTATCTCTATGTCCGTCCCGGCACTCCGATCTTTGCCGTGCCCGAGGGATTACCAACCGAGGTGGCAGTGCTCACGGAGGTCTTTGCTGTCACCCACAGCCTCGATCTCGCCACCCGGATGCCTCGTCCCGGTGGATTCCGGCCCGGGGATTCGGTGGCAGTGATCGGTGTCGGCCCGGTCGGTCTGGTTCACGTGGCACGCGCCGCCCTGATTGGGGCGGCCAAGGTGATCGCGGTCGACCGCTTCGCTCAACGGTTACGGATTGCTTCAGAATTGGGAGCGACCGACACGGTGGAATTGTCCGGCGATGTCGACTCCATCGGCGTCGCTATCAAGAATGCCACGAATGGTCGCGGAGTCGACTTGGTGGTGGATGCAACGGGTGTACCCGAAAGCTTTGGTATGGCGATGGGCGCGCTTCGTGACGGCGGTACGTTGCTCGAGGTAGGGGCGTTCGTTGATCTGGGTGGGGTCACTTTCAATCCCGCTGACCTGCTGGGTCGAAACCTCACATTGGTTGGAGTCGCAGGCGAAGACGCGCGTGGCTATGGACAGATTCTTCGCATGCTTTCCGAGCATCATCAACATGTGCCGTTCGCGAAAGCCGTTACTCACTCATTTCCTTTGAGCCGAGCCGCCGAGGCCATGGAGGTCGCGCTTGGCGCCGGTGATGCGATGAAGGTGATCCTCACGCCTGGGTGAATTCTCACGGCCACGCGTGCAATCGTTCCTCCAGGACGTGACCCGGGATGGTGGTCGCGGTCGGTCTACTGTTGTCTCTGATGGATGCGGAATTGTGCGGCGGCTGCGGGACGGAAGTGGTGGATGGCTCCCATTTCTGTCATGTTTGCGGGCGGCGCGTCGATGTTGAGCCAATCGAATTCGACATCTATGGGGACCAGCAAGGTGCTGTCCGTGGATCGAAGCCCTCGCCCTCGGAGCCGGCTCGCAATAGGGGAGTGGCCGCACTAGCGGCGCTGGCCTTGGCGTTTCTTGGCGGGTTGGCAGTGTTCAGCTGGGTCAGATCGGACGATTCACCTACTCCGGCGGTGGCTCCGACTACTTCGCTGCCACCGAGCACGGTTCCCCCCGTCTCATCAACTGCGGGATCAACGGAGGCTCAGGTGGATGCTTCCGTGCACGAGGTCGCCGATCCGCTGGTGTGGCATGTCGGCCCAGATATCGGGGCGTTGACGCCGATTGGGATTGTCGAATACAAGGACCAAGTATTGGTCTTTGCCACCGAGTTGAGCCAGCGGTTGTCGTTCGGTGCGCCAGGATTGGGTCTGACAGCGTGGCGCTCGGATGATGGCGTGGCATGGGAATCGTTGGGCACGGTGATCGAGCCGCCGAATCAGCTGACCTCGGTGGCTGCGAGCCCCGATGGCATGATGGCGGTGGGCCGTAGCTCTGCGGGGGCCGCTGCGATCTGGCGCTCGGATGACGGCTCCAATTGGCAAATGGAGTTGCTACCGGAACCAGGGTTCATTTCCACCAATGAGCCGATCCCCCGAATGTCGGCGTCGGTCGGGGGCGTCGATGTGATCGTTGGATACCCCGATTTCGAGAATTCAGAGCGTCTCGTCAATGGCGCAATTGAGAAGGTGACGGGTGCATCGGTCGGAGAATTCGGCTTCAGTGTCGGCCAAGATGGGGCTTCGACGGAAATTGTTGTCAGAGGTCCGTTCGGGCTGCCACTGATGTCGCTGCCAGCAGACGAACTCGGCCTGTCCGAAGATGAAATGCGCAGCGCGTTCAATGGGGGGTCGCGCTCGCTTGTCACCACCGTGTGGTCCTCAGCCGACGGCGGCGATTGGCAAGCATCGACACTCGATGACGTCGCTCCCTCCTCTCTGAGCGTCACACCTGATGGCAAATTCATAATGACAAGTTTCGGGCCTGCAGGTCAGCGAACCTGGGTGTCCAGTCGCGGAGTCGAGTGGCAAAACCCCACCACCAGATTGAACAGACCGTCATCGATCGTGCCATGGCGACGCTCGCTGATCGGTGCCGGATTTGAGATCACCAGCGACCTGGCGGTGTCAAATGACGGAGTCATTTGGCAATCGATCGGTGCCGCCGATTTGTTCCCGGACAACTATTATCTGAATTCCGTCCCGATTTCCGCTGGTGACGATGGCGTCGCGGCCACGGCAGTTCAATTTCTGATCGAACAAGATTTGGAACAGCCGGCGAGTGAGGCGATTCTTGTCAAGGACGGATTCACGCTCACGGCAAACAACGCTGGCGAACTGGTGCTTCGGCGAGGCGACGAGTTGTTGTGGACATTTAGCGTTCGTCCCACGGACCCGCCGGGCGTGCTGGCAGATCTTGTTGAACGAACTGTGACGTTCGTCGACCCAACGACCTCAGAACCGTATGTCTCGTTCACGATCGACGAACTAGGCCAGCTCGAGTCTGCCGCCGGTCAAGACTTCGGGCCGGTATCGCGACAAAACCTGATCCTCTTCTCAAACGACCTCGGCAATTGGAGCATCAACGATGTGGCTGATCTGGCGATCGGCAATACCTCAGTCAGCGCCTTGCAGGTCACGTCGGTTGGCCTCGTCGCTGGGATCACCAGGGTCCCCAAAGGACCTCTGACGTCCACAAACCGGCCGGTCACCATGATCTACATCGCCGACTATCCCTTCTGATCGAGACAATCTGACGTCCGGCGGTGTTGTCTTCGAACGGCGACATTACCACCACGTCTTCGTACGGCTACAGAAGGTGCCTGTTGTCGTACGGAGACAAGACGCAAGACGACGGGAGATCGCGCTGCGACCGATTCAGACGAGCAGGGCGTTCGGGTCTGCAGTTCGGCAGGCCCGTAATGATCGAGGACTGTCGCAGGTCGAGCTTGCTGGCCGTGCTGGTGTGGGGCGGCCCTGGCTGTCCGAGCTCGAGACCGGGAAACGTACTGCTGAACTCGGCCGGGCGTTGTCGGTGCTGAGCGCTCTCGACCTCGCCGTGGCTTTCGTCCCGAAGCCGAGACCGGATGGTTCCCATGCTGATCTCGGCAAGATTCTCGGGGAAGGGTCCTGATGGAATTGGACGTGTTGACGGTCCTGTTGGAGGGGCAGCCGATCGGGCGCGTCGAACGGCTCGCGCGTGGGGCTCTTCGACTTCGCTACGACGAAAGCCACCGCGATGATTCGATGGCGACGCCGCTGTCGGTGTCGATGCCACCAACACAGGAGGTGCACGGCGACGCCCGAGTCGCCCCGTGGTTGTGGGGCCTCCTTCCCGACAATGCCGATGTGCTCGCTCGATGGGGCCGCGACTTCGGAGTTTCCATCGCCTCGCCGTTTCCGTTGTTGGGAACGCAGGTTGGTCACGACTGTGCCGGTGCCGTGCAGCTCTGCCTGCCCGAGAACGTCGATGACCTCCTCAGCAGCCCTGGGGACGTCATGTGGCTCACTGAGGCGGATATCGCGTCGCGTCTACGGACGCTGCGAGCGGATTCGACCAGCTGGCTAGGCCCGGGTTTCACCGGCCAGTTCAGCCTCGGCGGGGCCCAAGCCAAGACAGCGCTGCACTTCACCGACGGCCGTTGGGGGGCACCTACGGGGCCGATTCCAACCACACACATTCTGAAACCAGCGGTCGCCGGGTACGAGGCACAGAACGTCAACGAGCACCTCTGCCTTTCCACGGCACGAGTCCTCGGCCTTCCTGCAGCAAATACCCACATAAATGCGTTTGAGGACGAGATAGCGATCGTCGTCGAGCGGTTTGACCGCACGATCCGAGACGGAACTCTGGCGCGGGTCCACCAAGAGGATCTCTGCCAAGCACTATCAGTTCCACCTGCCCGCAAGTATCAGTCCGACGGGGGCCCACCCCAGGACAGATCGCAGAACTCATCAGATCGACCGTCCCCGCCCCCGATGCTGAAACTGATGTGTGGCGTTTCGCCGACGCGCTCGTGTTCAACTGGCTGATCGCCGGCATCGACGCCCACGCCAAGAACTACAGCTTCCTGCTCGCCGGGAACCAGATCAGGTTGGCGCCGCTCTACGACATCGCATCGATCCTGCCCTACGACCACAGCGACGGACACAGGGTGAAGCTGTCCATGAAGGTCGGCGACGACTACAGGCTCCACCGAACCGATCGACGCAGTGCTTGGGAACACGCTGCCGACGAACTCAGGCTCAACCGGGCCCGACTCATCGCCCGTGCAGCAGACTTGGCAGAACGTACGCCGGAGGCGATCGCCAAGGCGGCGAGCGAAAGCGATCTCAGCAGCCTCCCGACCGACCTGCCTGAACGGCTCGTGAAGCTCGTCTCCGAGCGCAGTCAGCGTTGCCTGGCCGTTTTGAGTTGAGGCCCAGGTCGAGAGGGTCTATCCGACTGCCTCAATGACACGACGTGCGATCTCACCGCCGGCCTCGATCGTGTAGCTATCGGGCCAGTCGGCGACCAGGCCGCTGAGGTCGGTCGTAAGGCGAGTGTCCTCGAGTTTGGCTTCGAGATTCTCGAGCGCCAGCGCTGGTGTCCAGCCATCGGGACGGTAGGGCCCGAACGCAGCGGCGATCGCTTCGGGCGCGATGCCGGCTTCCTCGACGGCGAGCCACATGTCGAACAAGTCTCGGCCCTTGCGTCGTTGGTAGAGGGCTCGAATCTTGGTGGCGACGAGTTCTTCGATGGCGAAGGTGGTGACGTCGGCTGATCCGGTGAACCATGGGTTGCTGACCTCGAACGGCCGGGTGATGACGGGTTTCGCTGGCGATCGTTCAAACGTGTTCATCTCGATCTTCACCCGCATTCTGGTACCGCCGACAAACGTGGAGTCGAGTCGCACTTTCGGGTGCCTGCCGACTTGGGTTTGCACCTTGTCGAAGCCGACAGCGGCTGCGACATCGCGAATCGCGTCGAGGATCGCTCCGACCCCGCCACCTGTCCTCCGCACGTAGTCGAGGTCCTCGCTGTAGCGCCACGGGCGGCTCATCCAGAGCTTGTGGAAGCACGTGCCGCCTCTAAAGACAAGCTCATTGCCCAACAACGGATGTTGGGCAATGTCTACGATCAGCCTGGACAGCACGAGATCCTGTTCGATCTGCTCGTCCGTTGGCCATGGGAGCTTCGATCGCCATTGGGTGAGGTCGGATTCGGCGATCACAAGTCATCCTCGATTTCG
>CAZHMP010000098.1:0-8574 GCA_964533595.1 uncultured Acidimicrobiales bacterium
GCCGTCGGTTTGGGAGTGGTCGACGAATCGGACTGTAAGGACGAATTGACCGTCGGGGAAGACCCAACCCTCGCCACGACGAACCCCGACGAGTCCTCAGAGATTCACACGGTCATCGATCACTGGGGCAGCGGGGCGATGGTGCAGGTCGTCGAGGGGTTGAACGGCGGGGAGTCGAGGTTCGACCCGACCGATGCGCCGATCTCGATCGTCCACGGCACCGCGGATACCACGGTGTCCTTCGCCCTGGCCGAGCAGCTCAAGGCGGCGTACGCAAAGACCGGCGTGCCTTACGCGTTCTACCCGCTCGAGGGCGCCGGGCACGGTGCCTGGCGGTCAGAGGTCGACGGCAAGTCCCTCTTCGAGCTGGCGTTCGACTTCATCGTCGAACAACAGGGGCTGTCGGTCGGCTGACCGCTTCTCGAGGCCCGGCCCCAGTACGCACTCACTGCGGCCCTCGGGTATCACGAAACCCCGCACCAGAAGCGCCATGGGGTTGTCGTCTGCGGCGGCGCTGAGGCGGTCGCCAACGGCCAGGAGCGCCCTCGGAGTATTGCCGACGGCCACATGGTCAGCGAGTCCGCTGACTTGATCGTCGTTGGTCTGGCCGACGGGTGCGTACCAGCTCCACAACGTGGATGGGGTGCATCATCCCGTCCTCCAGGCAACTTCGGAAAGGCTTACAGGGCTGTGGCCGGCCCACCTCGACCATCGGTGAGCGGTACCTCGAATCGCTGAATCTCGACAAGATGGCCGTCGGGATCATGAACGAAGAGATGACGGATCGCGAACTCTTGGCTCGTGGCCGGCCCGTCGACCTCGTAGCCGGCATCGGTCAGCCGAGTGGCCCAGCCATCGACATCATCGGACACGAGCGTGATGATCATCCCGCCGGGCTCGGGCCGACGGTGGCCGCACACCCCCAGAAATGCCTGCTCGGCAGTCCGGTAGATCAGGCAGACACCCTGATTTCGCGCGACCTCCAACCCGAGGACGGCGCCGTAGAACTCCGCCGAGCGTTCGAGATCGTCGACGTAGATGAATGTGATCTGAGACTCGAATCCCTGTGGCTTCATGGGAATCGAACTTGATCCGCCTGGGTGGCCGATCGCGCGTCGAACCCCACGGACACCACGATCGGCGCGTCCTCGGTTACCCACGAACCTTCGAGACGCAGATCCAACTGGGCGAGGTCGAGGGGGATTTCCACCCGCTGATCTTCCCCCGCACCGAGGCGCACTTTCCTGAAACCGATCAGGCGTCGTGGCGGCCGTCGATGAGCCGACTCGGGAACGCTCCCGAATGCGAACACCACGGTGGAGCCGGGTCGCTGTCCGGTGTTTTCAACGACGATGTTTGCCGCGGTGGCGTCGATCGAAACCACATCGAAGGCGAACGATGTGTAGCTCAGACCATGACCGAACGGGAGGTGCGCTTCCACTCCCTGAGCATCAAGCCACCATTGACCGTGCAGCAGCCCGTAGGTGCACTCGGTGGCGTTCTTGTCGAAGTCAATGAGCTGGTCTTCGTCGGTTGGGATCGCGAACGGGAGCCGGCCGCCCGGCTCGGCTCCGAGAAGCACGTCGGCGAAAGCTGAACCCGCCTCGGAGCCCGCGTACCAAGACATCACCGTGGCGCACGGCTGCTCGAGCCAAGGCATCACGACCGCGCTGCCGGCGATGATGGCAACAACCACGCGGTCGTGGGCGGTGCAGGCCGCTGCGATGAGAGCTTCATCCTCGGGAGAGAGACGCAACGAGTCGCGGTCGCCACCGTCGAAGTCGGCGGTTCCGGTCATACCACCGTTCGCGATCGCCGACTCGAGCTGCTCGAGCAGTTTGGGATCATCGGTGCCGAGCTGTGGGTGATCGAGCGGCGGAGACAGACCGGCCAGGGTTTCAATCAGACCGGGGCCCATGTATTCGCCCTCGTCGGCGGCGGTGTAGCCGACAACCACCACGACTGCATCGGCGCCCTCAACGATGGTGACGTCATCGTCGCTGTGGACGATCTCGGCGCGAGGGAGCGCTGCCCGAATTCCGTTGAGCGGGGTAACCGGGTCTTTCGTGTGGAGCACGTTGCTGGAGCCGCCATCGCCGAGGCTCGGCACCGCTGCCAGACGACCGAGAACCGCCATCCTGGAGATGCTGCCGGGGTCGAGTGGAAGCGTGCCGTCATTGGACAACAGGACGGTGGCCTCCCGGGCGACCTCGCGTGCCAGATCACGGTGACGGGAACTTGACGACCCGATGGCCTTCGGCCGAGGTGCGAACACGTGAGCGAATCGGAGGAAGGTGGCGACGGTCTCGATCACTCGCTGCTCAACGTCTTCGATTTTGAGCTCGCCATCGGCAACGGCCGTGTCGACCGTGTTGGCTCGCTGCTGGGCAAAGGGCATCTCGATGTTGCAGCCCGCGGAAATGGATGAGATCGGATCGCGCAGCCCAACCATGAAGTCGGTGATCACGAGACCGTCCCAGCCCCACTCGTCGCGGAGAATCGTGGTCAGCAGTTCGGAATTCTCACCGCACCAGTGGCCGTTCACCGAGTTGTAGGCGCTCATCACGGCTGCCACCCCGGACTTGGCCACGTGCTCGAAATGGCGGAGATAGACCTCATGCAGCGACCGTTCGTCCACCGTGACGTCGACCGTGAACCGGGCGTTTTCCATCGAGTTGAGAGCGAAGTGCTTCATGCATGCCATCACGTGATGCTGGAGCCCGTCGGTGCAGGCAGCGGCCATCCGGCCGACGTGATGCGGGTCCTCGCCATAGGTTTCCTGGGCCCGGCCCCACGCGGGATGCCGCAGCAGGTTCATGCACACCGCGCCCGTGAAGTTCGCCCCCGCGTCTCTCAGTTCATCGCCGATGGCCAACCCGACACGGCGCTCGAGTTCGGGGTCGAAGGTGGCGCCACGGGCCATGGAGACCGGAAAGGTGGTGGCCGGGCCCACGACACAGCCGCGAGGGCCGTCGGCGAATTGGAGGCCCGGGATTCCCAGCCGATCGACGCGCGCCGCCGGCCAAGTCCGTGAGTAGTAGCCGCCGCTCATCATCTCGATCAGACCGGGCCAGAAAGGCTCGTCTCCATCGAGACAACCGAGTTTCTCGTCGAGAGTCATGTCCGCCACGAGCCCCTGGGCCTCTGCCCGTGGGTCGCCGCCGTTGGAGACACGTTGCGCGGCTTTTTCGAAATCGGTCATGCTGATACAGCCATCAGATTTCGACCGTTCCGTTGATACGGGTGATGGCATCGCCTCCTATCCAAATTTCGCCTTCGGCCGAGTCGACATGAACGCGTCCTCGTCGCCCGAGCGCCGCGCCCTGCGCGGCGACGTAAGGCGTGCGGAGTTGGCCGGAGCCCACCAGCCACTGGGCGAGAGAGGCGTTGAGGCTCCCGGTGACCGGATCTTCGGCTGCTTCGGCTCCGAGACGGAAGAATGCGCGTACCTCGATGGCGACCTCGGCCGAGTCCTCGTGGTTGCCAACGACGCCGATCGCGTACCTGTCGGCCGCGGTGAAATCCGGCTCAAGGGCCAGGACAGCGGCTGCGTTGATTAGCTTGACCGCGACCCATCCCGGGCCGTTGTCGACCCACGCAGCATCCACAGTGTCCGTGGGTTCGATCCTCAGAACCCGGCTGATCCACTCAAGGTCGGAGTTGTCGACCGGGCCGCTGCGAATGAGCGGGGGAGCGGCGAACGCCAGTTGCCCGCGGTCGCGGCGTAGCGGCACTAGGCCCGCCCCGCATTCCTGGACCACCTGATGGTCGGAGGCCGCAACTCCGCCGGCTTCGAGCCACGCATGGCACGATCCGATGGTGGGATGGCCGGCAAACGGGAGCTCCCCGCCGGTGGTGAAGATTCTCACTCGGTAGTCGGCGTCCGGATTGGTTGGAGGCAAAAGAAACGTTGTCTCACTGAGGTTGGTCCAGTGGGCGAACCGCTGCATCTCCTCGGTGGAGAGACCGTCACCGTCGAGGACCACCGCCAGCGGATTTCCTCGGAAGGGCTCAACCGTGAACACGTCAACCTGCTTGAATCCGCGCATTCGAGAAATCTAGTCGGGCTGTTCAGGGGCCGCGTTGCTGATCGGGCGATCCAGGGCATCACCTTCATGTACGGTGGCGACATTCTCGGCAGCGAATGGCTGGAGTCGTCGCTCGAGGAGACCCACTACGAGGCAATTGTCTGTCCCAGGAGTCCCAATGTTCACGAAATCGGAAGCGGTTGCCGCACTGGAGAGCAACATATGGTCGATGATGGCTCAGTTCGGTCGAATAGACCCAGGGCGATTGATCGATACCCCCTCACGGCTGGTCCTCGAAACCGATGTCCCCAAGCCTCCATACAACACGGTGTTCCGGTTCTACGACGAGGGCGACCGCAGCATCGACGATCAGGTTCGTGAGCTCATAGCCAGGTTCGAATCACGTGATTGCACTCCCGTTTGGCTCGTTCATCCGACGACTCCGAGTGGGGTGCGAGAGAGCCTCGCCGAACAGGGCTGGGTGTGCGCCGAGATTTTGCCTGGAATGATCCACACCCTCGACAACCTGTCGCCGATTCCTGACACGCCATCGGGCATCGAGGTGATCGAGGCGGGAGCGGGTCATGGCGCGGCTTGGCTTGATCTGGTATCGACGCGATACGGACTGGATGAGAACGACTCCCCATACCTCCGGGGTGTGTACGACCGCTACATCGGCAAGGGCGTACGCGTGTGGATAGCGTCCCATGACGGCGTTCCCGTTTCCAAGATTGGTATTCACATTGCTGGCCAGGTTGCCGGTGTCTATGGGGTCGCCACGTCTGAGCGCGGCCGAGGCAAGGGGCTCGCAAGCCTGCTAACCAACATCGCCCTCCACGCCACGGCCGACGCTGGACTCAGCGCCAGCGTGCTTCACTCGACGCCGATGGCGCAGTCGCTGTACCAAAGGCTTGGATACCAAGACGTAGACAACTTCGAAGTTTGGGCGCGACCAGACGAAGTCCATCTCTAGGACGGGGGTCGGTGCCCTGAATCGACGAGGAGTTACGTGTCATCCCCAACGGACGTGGCAGATCTCGCGCCACAATTCCATGAGGCCGGTATCACCGCTCAGGTCGACACTCGAGTCAGGCGCCCGGTTCCAGAAGAGGAGGTAAAGGTCGGAGGCAGATCCCGACGCTGTGAGGTCAGCACCGCTGCCAGAACGGGATGTCTTGATTCCCTCGGCGTCGATGGTCAGGTACCAGTGATCGTCAACATCTGTTCCGTGGACGTGGATTACGTGCTGTCCGCTCGTATCAATCGCCCTCGATCTAGGAGCGAAGCCCGACAACAGCTCATCGAGCATGTCCGTGGCGAAGTTTGAGTCGTATCGAGAAGTGAGCCCGCGGGATGATTCAGCGTCGAATCGGTGGATAGCGATCTCGCTGGCCTGGCGGCGTGCCCACATACTCAGCGGCGAAGTTGCGGGGAGGAATGTGAACGCGGTGAGGTCAGCAGGTGCCGATTTCAGAACCTCGATGAGATTAGTGAGAGTGTCGCGGTACCAAGAGACCAAGTTGGCATCGTCGGGGTATTCGCCTGATTCGCCGGTGAGGTCCGGCCAGTACCGGACCAAGTCGGGAAGATCCTCAACGTCGAGCCAGTCTGGCTCGGGAAAGGCGACGTTGGCCGCTGCCCACAAATGGATCATGCCCAAGTGGCGGACGAGATCGCGCATTTGCCAGTCCTCGCATGCAGCGATGTCAACGTCGAGCTCGCCCTTTTGGGCAGCGGAGGCGAAGAGATCACCCTCTGATGCGACATAAGCGATGTAGTCGGATACTTCCATGATGTTCCTGACTCTGGTGGGTGGGTTGGAGGGAATTATGTGGCTACTGCAAAATGCAGGTTGAGTATACTGAAAATTTCAGTAGAGTCAAGATCGTGCCGTCACGCCTCACAACCTCGTCATTTGCAGTCTTGGGACTTCTCGCCATCCGGCCCTGGACCGGATACGAACTCACCAAGCAAGCCACGCGAAGTCTTCGCTTCGCGTGGCCCAAATCTGAGCGGCTGCTGTACGCCGAACCCAAGAAGCTCGTTGAGCATGGTTTGGCCACCGCCAACCAACAAATCGTGGGCAACAGGAAGCGCACGATCTACACAATCACCGAGGATGGTAGGGCCGCGCTGACCGAATGGATGGCCACCACGCCACATCCGCCGGTGCTCGAAGCGGAGGCCCTGCTCCGCTTACTTTTCGCTGAGAACGGCAGTATCGACGATGTGGTTTCGGCACTCGACACCATGGCCTCTGATGCCGCTGAGCTGCACAAGCAGGTAGCCACGATCAATATCGGCTATCTCGACGGCACACATCCGTTCCCGCAACGAATGCATCTTTCGGTGCTCTTCGCCACCTTTCAACTCGAGCTGTTCGACATGATCATCAAGTGGGTGGAATTCGCCAAGGCCGAGATATCAAATTGGCCCAATACTGCAGACATTGGCTCGTTCGACCGTACAGAAGCCATCCTCAGGAGCATTAAGGAAGGCCGGTCGATTCTCGACCCCTGATCGCCGAGCCAACGACCTGTCGGTCACCCCCGCCTGGCCGACGTATTCAGCCCATTTTGGCCAAACCAGCTTGCAAGTCGTTCTGATTCATCACAGGCATGAGGTCCACGGAGGCGTTCGCGTTCTGGAAGAAGGGTTCGGTGACGGCCGGGATATCGGATGAATCCTCGAGGTCGAAGAAGATCAGGACGCGCCGCTCGCCGTCCTCAGTGCCCACGTAGACCGCCTCCGGATGTGTGAGTTTCATCACCTCTTGCAGCGTTGCCGGCAGGGTTCCGTCAGTGAGGCCGGCATTTCCGGCTTCGACCGGGATCTTGGCTTTCATCATCATTCTCATGGTCGCTCTCCTTTTTCTTTCCGGGTCATCACCCGGATCGTCGTGAACTTGCAAAATTAAAGCTAGTAGTTGAGCTTGAAATTTGCAAGTATGGGATCGTGATGACGAAATGACTGCCAAGCGCCACTACAACCTGCTGTGCCCGATCGCGCGATCGCTCGACGCGGTCGGCGATCGGTGGTCGTTGCTGATTCTGCGTGATCTCCATGCGGGGCCGGCTCGCTACCAGGACCTGCAAGACGGCCTCGGCATAGCGACGAACCTGCTCAGCACGCGTCTCACCGAGTTGACCGACCAAGGCCTCATTGGGAGGAAGAGTCGGGGCAGCGCTTACGAACTCACGGACGTTGGCCGTAAGACCGACCGGCTTCTGTGGGAACTGGCCCGCTTCGGCGGGGTCCTGGATCGAGCCCCCGACCCGAGGGAACCCGGGAACCTTCGCACGCTCGCGTTGCCGCTGAAGATCATCCTCGAGTCCGTTCCCGACCGACCGGATCTCACTGTGAGACTCCACGTCGACGATGACGTCTTCACAATCGTCACCAATCGGGCAGCGGTTGAAGTCCAATACGGAGATGCCTCGACTCCGGCCGACCTCGTGCTCCGAACGGGCTATGAAGCGTTCCTGGACGTTGGCGAGGGAGTGATGTCGGCCGAGGACTTCGTTTCCGGTCACGTTGAGATTGTCGACGGGGCCCACAACGCCGGCGCGTTCTTCGCAATGATGGCGTCGGCGATTACGTACCAGCACTGATCGGCTTGTCGGGGAAAGTCCACTAGTCGGGGAAAGCCCACTATCAGTGAGATCTGGCCTATGGTGACCCCGCACTCAGATAGGTGCACCAAACGTCAGGGGTGAATGTGTCCGATCAAATTCAGTATGCAGTTCAGTGGAAGATCCACGACGGCAAGTTGGAGGAATTCAAGGCCCTCGCGGCTGAGGCGGCAGCACTGGTCGAGCAAAATGAACCAGACATGCGCGGCTACAACTGGTACTTGAACTCGGACCAGACGGGATGCACGCTCATCGAGCAGTACCCCAATACGGAACACATCCTCGTTCACCTGGCCAACGTCGGAGCCACACTCGGCAAATTGCTCGAGGTTTCCGATATCGCAATAGATGTCTATGGCACGATCAGCGACGAGGCGCGGGCTGCGCTCGACCCGCTGGGTGCCGTCTACCACGGCCACCTCATGGGGTTCAGCCGTTACTAGAACCGTCAACCGGTGCGGAGGTCTCCGGTCAGGCCAGTGCGGTAGAGCTCGTCGAAGTGGATCCACTCGGGTTCGGCGTCGGCCAATGCACGGAGCTTGGTGACCCAGAGTTCGGTGGCCTCCCGCTGGTTGTTTCGCTCGGCCTCTTCGGCGGGCGTGAGATCGCCGTCAACCTCGGCGAACTCGGCCAGGATCATGTAACGGCCGGGGTGATCTCGGTTGGCGAGAAGTCGGGTCCCGATGTAGCCCATGACATCGGAAGTCGCTTGGCCTTCATCCCATTCGATCATTAGGTCGATCAGCGCGTCGGGATCTCCGCATTCGAAGACGATGGACTGCTCAAACTTCATTTACTTCCTCTCATTCTCGCACGCATCAGTTCTGGTGCGTCAGGCTTTCAAAGTACTCCTGCTGGAGTTTGGACATCCCGGATCGATCGAAGAGTCCAGGTGAACCGGCAGCGCGTGCCTT
>CAZHMP010000099.1:0-2988 GCA_964533595.1 uncultured Acidimicrobiales bacterium
CTCCAGGCAATTCTCGACAAGTCGCGTGGCACACAATTGTCGATCCAGTCCATGAAGGTCACTTGGTTGTGCCCCGAGTGTGATGCCGAGAAATTGAGGCGCTACTTGGATTCGAATTTGCCACTGCCGCCCGACGTGATGCCGGTCGACCCGAGGTGAACACAATGAATGAACCAATCCGAGGCGAGGTGATGGTCACTTGGCCGGGTTTCGATGTGGACGACCCGGCCAGCGGTCTACAACTTCGAGACGCGGGATTGTCGATCAGACTGGAGCCCAAGACCGGTCCGAGATCAGCCGACGAGCTGCGTGCTTTGCTGGGCCGTTCGGTGGCCGTCATCGCCAGCACCGACCCCTTCGATGCTGAGACTTTCGAGTCGGGCAAGAACCTGAGGGTGATCGCCAGAACAGGTATCGGTGTCGACTCGATCGACATGGACGCCGCCACCCGTGCGGGAGTTGCCGTGGTCACCACTCCCGGGGCCAACGAAGAAACCGTCGCCGACCACACTCTTGCGCTGATGCTCGCGGTCGCCCGCCGAGTGGTCGACCAGAACAACTCAATTCGAGACCACCGCTGGGAACGCACGGGCGAGTTCCTGCCACGAGACCTGTTCGAGGCGACGGTGGGCTTGATCGGATCCGGAAGCATCGGACGAGCAGTGATTCGGAGATTGTCGGCATTTCGGTCGAGGATTCTCGTGACCGATCCCGGGCTGACCGTCGCTCCGGAAGGCACGGAACTCGTCGACCTCGAAACGTTGTTGCGCGAGTCGGATGTCGTGTCGCTTCACCTGCCTTTGCTCGACCAAACTCGCGGCTTGATTGGAGTGGATGAGTTGGCCCTGATGCGTCCATCGGCGGTTCTGGTCAACTGCTCTCGAGGGCACATCGTCGACGAGAAGGCATTGGGCCACGCGCTCACGAGCGGGCGACTGGCCGGCGCCGCTCTCGACGTGTTCGCCGACGAGCCGCCGTTCGAATCCGACCTCATGTCGGTGCCGAACCTGATACTCACTCCTCACGTCGGGGGTCTGAGCACCCGGTCGGTCGCGGAGATGACCCGGCGCGCTTCCAGAGCAGTGATCGAAGTTCTCAGCGGCCTTCGGCCGGCAGACACGGTCAATCCTGAGGCGCTATGACCGGAAATTTGACGGCCGCCTGACCGAGGGCTTCGGGACCCATTGCCGAGTAGCCACCGTCGACTGCAAGGTCGGTGCCGGTGATGAACGAAGCACGATCCGAACACAGGAAAACCACGGCGTCAGCCACCTCGATGGGGCTGGCCAGTCTCCCCAACGCTTGAAATTCTGCGGCGAAGGCGTCGGCATACTCGCGGGACCCATAACGTTTCTCGAGGTTGTTGCTCCATGTCCATCCCGGCGAAACAGAGTTCACTCGAATGGATCGATCGGCCAATAGCTGAGCGGAGTTTCGGGTGAGGCCGAGCAGTGCGGCTTTGGTTGCCGGATAGACGAGTCGGCCGGGTTGGGATTGCTTGCCCGATACCGAGGCGACCACGACTATCGCTCCGCCACCACGTTGTTCGATCAATGGTGCTGCCTTCTCGATCAGCATCGCGGCCCCGATCACGTTGATGTCGAAGGACCGTTGCCAGCCAACGCGCGTCGTGTCCATCGCCGCATCGTCGAATGTTGCGGCGGCCGACACCACCAAGTCGATTCCGCCGAATTCAGATACGGCCGTATCGATCATCGTGTCGATGTCGGTGTCGCTGGTGATGTCCACCTTCACGAACCTTGCCGATTCTCCGATGCCCTTTGCAGCGCGAGCGCCGGCGGCTTCGGCGATATCTCCCATCACGACGCTGGCACCCGCTTGTGTCAGTTGTTCGGCAATCGCGACGCCGATCAGCGATGAGCACCCCGAGACCAGTGCGACCTTGCCGGACAGTTCAGCGTGGGATCTGGCCATGCCGCGCTATTTCGCGATTCGCTGATTCTTGGACTCGATGGCCCAGTCGGCGCGGGCGTCGCGGACCTCTTGTCGTTCGCTGACCTCAGGCACTCCGACTTCCCACCATGTTCCGCCGCCGACCCAATCGTATTCGGATACATCAGCCACAATCACGTAGCTGCGATCGGCAGCTTTGGCTCTGGCAAATGCGCCCGGCAGATCAGCGAGCGTGCCAACGTGCTCGGACATGGCGCCCATCGACTCGGCATGTTTGACGAAGTCGACTCGGGTGAACTCCTCGTGGCGCGCAGTGCGCAACAAGTTGTTGAACTCGAGCCCTCCCTGAGCAACCTGGAGTCGGTTGATCACTGCGAAACCAGCGTTGTCGCAAACCACGAAAATGACCTTGTGGCCCGTGAACACGCTTGAGTAAATGTCGCTGTTCATCATGAGATATGAACCATCACCCACAAAGACGATCACGTCGGAGTCGGGACGAGCCATCTTCGCTCCAAGGCCGCCGGAGATTTCGTATCCCATGGTGGAGTAACCCCACTCGGCATCGAAGGTGCCAACCGCCTTCGAACGCCATCCTGCTACCAGCTCGCCGGGCAGGCCACCCGCCGCCGACACGCAGTAGTCGTCGTCGTCCGCAGCATTGTTGATCACTTGAATGATCTGCGCGTAGGACGGGATCGCGCCTGATTCGACCTCGAGGAATGAATCGAGATGAGCGTGCCATTCAGCGATCGCCGTCTGGGCCTGTTGCAACCAGTTCGCCGGCGCGGCGTAGTCGTCGAGAGCAGCATCGAGTTGGGCGAGCGTGACGAGTGCGTCTCCGATGACGGGCACGGCGTGATGCTTGGTGGCATCCCAGCGGGCGGTGTTGATCGACACGAACTCAACGTCGGGGTTCTTGAAGAGTGCCCAGGAACCGGTGGTGAAGTCTTGCAGGCGCGTTCCGATAGCGAGAATCAGATCGGCCTGTTCGGAGATCTCGTTGGCAGATGTTGACCCACTGATTCCGATCGGACCCGCGTAGTTGGGATGGTCGTGGACCAGCGTGGCTTT
>CAZHMP010000099.1:3088-8547 GCA_964533595.1 uncultured Acidimicrobiales bacterium
GATCAGATCTGTCACGAGCAACCGAGTCGGAGGAACCATGAGCAACTTGTTGCAGCGAATCGCCGGCGGGCCAATCACATGGGGTGTGGATGGTTCACCCGGATGGGGCCACCTCATGCACCGCGACCGGGTCATGTCCGAGATGGCTCAGATCGGGCTGCGAGCCACCGAACTCGGCCCTGACGGATTTCTGCCGACCGACCCTGACGAACTCGTTGATTACGTGGCGGGATTTGGGCTCGAGGTGGTGGCCGGCTTTATCCCCGCCGTGCTCTACCGTGCCGAGGGCGTCGACGAGCAGCTGGCCTATGTCGACCGGGCCGCCACACAGTTGGCCAGGGCCGGATCGAAAGTGGCGGTAATCGGCGCCGACTCTCACTACGACGGCTACGACACCGAAGTGGAGATGTCGGAAGAGCAATGGCAAGTGTTCCTCACCAATCTCGGCCGGCTGATGAATCTGGTTTCAGAACAAGGGCTCTCCACCGCGGTTCATCCTCACTGGGGCATGGCCATCTCACGCCAACAACACGTCGAGAGATTGCTCGAGTCGTGTGAGGTGGGAATCTGTCTCGACACCGGCCATCTCCAGCTTGCCGGTTGCGACCCGGTCGACATCGCCAAGCTGGCACCAAGTCGAATCGACCACGTACACCTCAAGGATGTCGATGCTGAGATGGCGGCTCGAGTTCGCCACGGGGATCTCCCCTTTCGACAAGCGGTGATCGACGGGATGTTCACCCCTCTGGGAAGTGGTGGGATCGACTTCAACGGACTTATCTCCTATCTGGAGTCGACAGGATTTCAGGGTTGGTATGTGCTCGAGCAGGATTGCGCGCTCAGCGAGGAGCCCGATCCCGGACACGGCCCGCTTGCCGATGCCACCACCAGCGTCAAGTATTTGGAGACCCTGGCAGCGAATCTCCCGTAGTCCGGAGGAATCAGATGATCGAACCCGTGCTCGACACTCGAGCCAAGCTCGGCGAGTGTCCGGTTTGGAGTCGACGGGATGACGCCCTGTATTGGGTCGACATCGATTCGTGCCTCATCCATCGCTATTTGCCGACCACGGGGGTAGACGACATTCGCTCCATGGCCGGGCGGCCCGGGGCGATCGCTCTCACCTCGGATGCCGACCGACTTCTGGTGGCCAGCGAACATGATCTCTTGGACTTCACCTGGTCCAAGGGAGAGGCCACGAGAAGGCTGAGCCTCGAACCCAAAGACTCCCCCACCCGCATGAACGACGGAAGATGCGATCCGGTCGGTCGATTCTTGGTCGGCTCCATGGACGACCCATCTGCCGGTGGACAACGCTCGGCCATGTTGCATTCCGTCGACTCCGCCGGATCATCCAACGTCCTTGAAACTGGTGTGGGGGTATCCAACGGGCTGGCTTTCTCCCCCGACGGCGCGGTCATGTACTGGGCCGATTCGTCCAGAGAGCTCGTCTGGTCATACGACTACGACCTAGACACCGGTCGACGCACCAATGGCCGAGTCTTTCTCGACTTCTCGGGATTGCCCGGCAAACCCGACGGTGCCTGTGTCGACGAATCGGGCTGCTACTGGGTCGCGTGTGTGTACGGATGGGCATTGATTCGAGTGACGCCCGCCGGAAAGGTCGACCGCCAGATTGATCTTCCCGTGGAGAAGCCCTCGATGCCGGCATTCGGCGGACCCGGTCTCGACACGCTGTTTCTCACCACGATCAGCACTGGCGGATCACGTCCGGCCGCGCCCGGTCAGCCGCTGGCCGGGGCGCTTCTGGCTTTATCGGTCGGGGTCTGCGGACTGGACGAACCGCTGTTCGCCGGCTGATCAATCAGTTGAGAAATAGGCGGTCGAGCCGCGAACAATCAACGGCGGCGGGGCGATCGACGTGAGCGCCTCAATCTTGTTGCCCGCAATCAGGTCGAGCAGCTTTCGGGCGGCGAGTTCCCCGAGCTCACGCTTGGGAAACGGAAGTGTCGTGAGTGGAGGATCGACGTAGCGGCCCACCTCCAGGTCGTCGATGCCAACAACGCTGAGATCCTCGGGAACTCGAAGGCCTCTACGCCTGGCGGCCTGCAACACGGCGATTGCCATGAGGTCGTTGTGGGCAAATACTGCCGTCGGGGCCACCGCCACATCGAGCAGCGATTCGGCCGCCGCTAAGCTCGCGTCGACGATCCCCCCGTCGATACCGGGAGCCGAATCTGCAACCAACAGATCGTCGACAGCCAGTCCGGCATCCGCCAACGCATGCTCATAACCCAGATATCGCTGCCAGCTCCCAAGGCTCGTTCTGTGTTCGCGAAGAATGGCGATTCTCCGGTGACCAAGGCCCAACAAGTGTTCTGTGACCGCTCGGCCACTGGCCACAGCATCGACAATCACCGATGGGGTGTTTCCAGCCACCTGCTCCACCAGCACGACCGGTATGCCTCCGTCATGCAGTATCGGAAGTGTTGCTTCAACCGAGGAAGTGGGCACCAAGACGACGCCGTCAACGCGCTTTGCCACGAGCATCCGCGCATATTCGACATCTCTTTCGGGACATCCCTCGGCGTCACACACCATGAGGAGAAACGATTCCTCGCGAAGAACCGACGTGATTCCCATCGAGACGCCCGCCCACACGGGGTTCTTGAGCGTGGGAGCGATCAAGCCGACCGTGGACGTGTTCTGTCCGGCAAGGCTCCTCGCTATCTCGTTGGGTTGATATCCCAGGCGATCGATGGCATCGAGAACTCTGGCGCGTGTTGCGGGTGAGACGGGCCGCGGGCCATCGTTGACGACGTAAGAGACCACGGCCGACGACACTCCGGCTTCAGTGGCGACATCATCTCGAGTCGGCCGGCGGGGGCGAAGCGATTGGCCATCGTCATCGCTGCCCATCAGATTCCTCCTCACGAAGCTGCCACCGCAGGTGGTCAGGAACAGTACAGGTCGTTGGCCGGCACCTGACATACTCTCACGGTGCTGCCGTCCAAGATGAGTTTCTCGAACGTGTGGGGCCCTTTGACCGTGGTGGCAATGATCACCTCGGCGTGTGCCGGAGGCTCGGCGTCTTCCGATCCGACCGATTCGATCGTCGCCGCCTCACCGGCTTCCACCGTCAATTCGGATGCCGGCCCCACCACCTCGATTAATGGTGGCACCGGTACCACCACCACTCCGCCCGAAACTGTCGAGGGATTAGCCGAGCTCCGACATGTCGATCATCCGTTGATGGCCGATCTGGCAGTCAAAACGGATCAGCCGGTCGTTGCATCCGTACGGCTGATCGGCCCGCCCGGCACGCCAACTGTCGACGTTGCGACGCCATCCGCTCCCGACACCGAGCAACTCATCTTGCTCGCCGGCATGAGAGCCGACACCACCTACACAGTCGAAATCCGGCTGCTCGACTCGGCAGGTCTGGTTGTCGGCCGCATTGAGGATCAGACAGTCACCACTGGTGCGCTTCCCGACGACCTACCGACGTTCACTCTGGCGGAGAGTGATGCAGCATCGATGGCGCCGGGCCTCACTTTGCTCAATCTGATCGATATCCGCAACGACCTCTCGACCGCAGCCGACGATGGCTCGATCCCACCTCCGGGCGGATGGCTGTTGATGGTCGATTCAGGCGGGGAGGTTGTCTGGTACCACAACGAAAACCTGCCGCTCGGTGATGCTCGGATGCTGGCCGACGGCACAATCTTGTTCGAGTACAACGACACGTCAGCCAGAAGAATCAATCTGCGCGGCGAGATCCTCGAGGAGTGGGCCGGCAGAATCATCTCGGGCCGGCTGGCGACGGATGCCTTCGGACGCCAAGTACTGGGCGACTCGCCGGTGGAGGTCGACGTCGACTCGATGCATCACGAACACCTGATCCTGCCCGATGGAACCCACGCCACAATCAGCACGGATCTGCGGGTTCTGGATGGCTTCGACGAGCCGCAATGCGGCGAGGATCCCGCTGATTTCGACGGCACCTACCATCTCGTTGGAGATGTGATTGTCATCTTCGATCCAGAGACGGGTGACGTGCTCAACGAGTTCAACCTGTTCGACTATTTCGATCCCCGCGATGATCCCGCCGCCTACAACTTGTGTGGCCTGCCATTCGACTTTGTATTCCCCAACTGGCTGTATCGCGGTGTCGACGAGCTGGCACGAGATTGGACTCACACCAATGCGATAGAGGTCGACGAAGCCGGCAACGCCCTGATCGTGTCAGTGCGTCACCTGGATGCGCTGATCGCCCTTAGATGGAAGGACGATACGGAAGGCCAAGCCGGCGATCTTCTCTGGCACAGCGGCCCCTTGGGGAACATGAAACTCGCCAGCGGCATGTGGCACCGCTTTCAGCACGCCCCAGAACTGCAACCCGACGGCACCATTTTGCTCTACGACAATGGCAACAACCGGCCCGGGTACGGGACTCCCGATGCACCATTGTTCAGCCGCGCCGCGCGTTTCGCCATCGACCCGGAAGCGGGCACCGTCGAACAGGTCTGGGAGTATCGCAGCACGATCGACGACCAACCGGTTTTCACGCCGTTCGTGGGTGACGCCGATCTACTCGAGAACGGCAACGTGTTGATCACCTTCGGTGGCGTCAACGACGGCATCGAAGGACTGTCAGCCCAGATTGTCGAGGTCAAGCCGTCACTTCCCGAGGGAGGTGACGTCGCCTTCGATCTGCGCGTTGAAGGTGGCGCAGGCTGGATCGTGTACCGAGCCGAACGCGTGCCGTCGATCTACGGCTGATCGTTGTCGTACATGTCGGGCACGTATGTTTGGGTGTCGATCGGCGGGCGCACGTACGTGTCGGCCTGCCTCGGCGGCATCTCCAGTCTTTCCGAGGTCAGATCCTCGTAGGGAATGCTGTTGAGAATGTGGCTGATGCAGTTGAGCCGAGCCCTTCGTTTGTCATCGGCGTCCACCACCCACCACGGAGACGCCTTGGTGTCGGTCGTGGCGAACATGCGGTCTTTCGCCTTGCTGTAGTCAACCCAGTGGGCCCGCGACTCGAGATCCATCGGGCTGAGCTTCCAACGCTTCTCGACGTTGTCGATCCGACCACGAAAGCGCCGCTCCTGCTCATCGTCACTCACCGAGAACCAATATTTCAACAGGATGATCCCGGATCGGAGAAGCATTCGCTCGAAGTCCGGACACGAGCGGAGAAACTCTTCATATTCGTCGTCGGTGCAGAAACCCATCACCCGCTCAACGCCGGCCCTGTTGTACCAGCTCCGGTCGAACAGCACGATCTCGCCCGCCGCCGGCAGATGGGCCACGTATCGCTGGAAGTACCACTGGGTGGTTTCGCGCTCGGTCGGCTTGTCGAGCGCGACCACCCTCACTATTCGGGGGTTGGTCCGTTCCGCGATTCGCTTGATGGACCCGCCCTTGCCGGCCGCATCGCGCCCTTCGAACAGAATGCAGACTTTCAGACCCTCACGGCGAACCCATTCTTGAAG
>CAZHMP010000100.1:0-8508 GCA_964533595.1 uncultured Acidimicrobiales bacterium
TTTTGCGGAGGCGGAGTTCGGCGGCTTTGCGTCGGTCTTCGGTTTCTCGGATCCAGACGAGCACGGCAAGCTGGTGGCGCAAGACGATGATTTCGAAGTCTTTCGAGCGGCCCGAACGAACAGCCAGGCGCGCCATCGATGTGAGGAAACAGTACAAGATACGAAGCATGGAGCTTCCCGGATCGGCCCGCGTTCTGCCTGGTCAACGCACACGACCGAGTTTCGGGCACGCACAGCCACCAATGCTGTGACCTGCTGTGACGCGTTTCCGGCACCGTCAAGTCGTTCCGGTCACGAGTATGAGCAGTCAGCTGGCGGGGGAGAGCTCGAAACTGATGTTGAGGTCTAGAGCCGTGGCAACTTTTTGAAGGGTGGTGAGAGTCGCTCCGACGCCGCCAGCCTCGAGGCGAGCGACAGCTGCCTGGCTGGTCCCCATTCTGGTCGCCAGCTCCCGTTGGGTCAAAGCGGCATGTTCGCGTGCGTCGCGGATCTGTTCGCCTACCTCAAGAGCGAGAGCGGTGGCGTTGTATGTCTCGTCGAACGCTGCGCGTTCCTCGGCGCTCATGGCAGCCAGGCGCCGGCTTTTTATGTGGTCAAGAGTGGTTCGAGCCATTATCGGTCCTCCTCAGCGGTGTGGTTCTCGGCGATGCAACGTGTCAATGCCTTGCGGGCTCGCCGCACTTCGGCTCGCTCGTTTTGGCGTTGTTTGCGGAACACGGTCAATAAGACGATGCGTTGGTCGGGTGCAAAGAAGTGGGTGACCCTGCGGGCGGTGCGCCCGAGATCGAACCGCAGTTCGAAGAGGCCGTCTCCGAGTGATCGAGAGGCAGGCATACGTAGCTGGTTGCCGCGGGAGGCCAACCGTTCGATGTGTGGTAGCGCGGTCGCGAACTCTTTGACGGTCAGCTCGTCGATCCATTGTTCGACCTCCGGTTCAAGCTCGACATCCCACACGACATCATAGATGATATCAAGTTGGAAGCCGTAGGAGGCGCAATCTTGAAATCGGGAAGCCGCCTAGGGGTGTCGCGTTGCTAATGGTTTGCTAATGGCATCTGGCACCCTGGAGCGGTATCGAGCGGTAGGGAGCGGATTGGGCGGTTGCCAGATGCCCCTCATGGACGCTGGTTACCGCAGGAGGCCGCTGGATGCTCGGGGGGAGGTTTGTTCAAGTCCCCCCTCCGACACGAACAGGTGTTCGAGCGCAGGCAAATCAGCGATCGGTCTGCCCGACAGCGGTCGCTCCCCGGTTCGCGCACCTCGGGGTCCACTCGTTGTTGTCGAAACGACAACAACTGGATGAAGAACACCTGGTGAACGGCGGGGTTCAGAAACCGCGCGATCTCGTTCTGGGCCGACGCGGTGTTTCTGCCCAGCCATCTGCGCATCTTGCCGGCTAGGAAGCGGGCTCGACGACGTCGAGTGTTCCGTCGTCCCAGTAGATGAGCACGGTGTTGTCGGGAAGGATCGCGATGGTGGCCGGTGGATTGACGATTCCCGGGTCCCTCGGGTCGCCGTCCGTTATGATCCGGGCGTCTTGGGATGCGTCGGTGGTGAGTCGACGCTGGGTCCAGTCGATCCCGTCTGTTGTTTGCACGACGGCGAGGTCGCCTGATGGGTTGAGCAGGACCGCGGTGTAGCGACCGTTCTGGTTGTTTTCGGCCGCGGCGTGCCACTCGCCGTCCTGGCCCCAACCCGGCAGATCGAGATCGACGGCAGTGCTCTCCGAATTGTTGGAGCTGTAGACCATCAGCAACCCCGGAAACCCGGACGGGCTGACGTCTGATACTGCGATGGCTGCGCCGTTCGGCAGCACGGAGGCGTAGGCGCTCAGCGAGGCGACGCGGCTCGCAACTTCTTGTTCGCTCGGTTGTCGCCAAAGTCTGCCGTCGGTCGAGACCCAAAGTCCGCCGCCACCGTCTTCAGACACGAATTGTGATCCGGTCCACTTCAACGACCAGACGGACAGCGGGCCGTCGTCAAGCTCGGTGACCGAGCCGTCCGCCTCGATCACGAACAGTCCGCCTTCGATGAAGTCACCTAAACCGGAGGATTCTGCGTTCTGCGCGAGCCATTCGTAGGTTGCTTTCGCCTCCGGCGGCAGGTCGCCCCAGGGAACGAAGGATGGCATGTCGAAGGTCGGGCCTGTGACCGGGTTCTGGATGGTCACGCCGTCGGGCCCGGGGACCGGTGTGGTGACGATGCCCGTCGCCGCATATTGCTCACCGACCGCTCGGCTGATATCAGTAGCTGGGCCCCACTCGCTCTGAGGGAGAAAGTCTCGCCACTCCACCGTATGGCTGCGGGAGAAGGACACGACGAGCGCGGTGGGCGATGCGGCGCTCTCGACCGAATACGGCCGCGCCGCAAGATTGTAAGGGATCGGGTCTGTGCCGAAGGAGATCTCTGCGAGCGTCCACGAGTCGCCATTGCTCGAAGACCAGATCCGGGCCCGAGCCCTATCGTCGTCGGTCTCGACAACGTGGACCCATGGTTCCGTCGCTTCGAACGCGACCGGGTGAAAGCCTCTCGTCAACGGGTCCGAGAACCATGACGGCGAGACGCCTTCGGGAGTCCGCATCGACGCCTCCGAGACCGCTTCCCAAACGATGCCGTCAACAGATCGCAGCAGCGGCGGCCCCGGCCCGGCGGTTTCGAACGCAAAGAGCGACTCGCCCGCAGACCCGAAGCTGAGACGGTCTCCCATGACGGTCAGCTCCGGCAGGTTCGAGTCGGCTGGCACGGGGGCGACATCGTCCTCCACCGATGACAGCGTCGTCGATGTGGTGGTCGTGAGCGATGTGGTCGGAGCTGGTTGTAACGTCGTCGTCGTATCGGTGATCGTCGGGGCGTCGTCATCGTTGAGGGCGCTCAGACCGATGATGCTGGTGATGAGGGCCATGATGGCCGCAGCCGCGGCGGTGGCGATGAGCCATCGGCGGGATCGCCGGTGGTGGAGTTCGTCGAGTGCGATATCTCCGGCGTCGACGTTTCGGAGCTGGGTGCCGGAGGTGTCCGCTGCGTTTCCGGCGTCGACTGTGGCGAGCCTGGCTTCGAGTTCCTCCCAGAACCCGGGGCGGTGGTCGGGAACCGGGAGGGCGGCGAGGAGGGTCGACAGTTCGCTCATGTCTGGTTCCTCTCGTCGGTGGTGCTCCGCAGGCTTTCGCGTAGTGCGCGGCGGGCCCGCGTGACCCTGCTAGAGATGGTTCCCTCCGCCACGCCGAGGATCGTGGCGGCTTCTTCGTATGTGCAGCCGTCGACCTCCACCAGCACGATGGCTGCCATTTGATCGGGTGGGAGGCCCCGTAGGGCGTGGGCCAGGGCGTCGGATTCGGCATGGCGGGTGGGGTGGTCGATACCTGTGCTGGGCTGCTCGCCGGCGGCGAAGAGACCTACTTCTGCTCTTCGGTTGCGGGACCGGATCTGATCCAGGCAGGTCCGGTAGACGATCGTGTACAGCCAGGTCGAGAACGCCGACTGGCCGTCGAAGGTCGAGAGTTTGCGATACGCCTTGACGTAGGCGTCCTGCAGCGCATCATCGGCGCCCGCTGGCTCACCGATCACGCGGTGAGCGAGTCGGCGCATCCGTTCGTCGCAATCCCGGATCAGGCTGGTGAATGCAGCGTGGTCCCCGGTCTGGGCTCGGCGGAGAAGGTCACCTGATGATGCGACCGGATTCATGAACCTCCTCGGATCTGACCAATGGCGGTGCGGTCGCAAGTGTCCCATCAAACGTCAGACGCCGCCCGACCTCGCCATCCTCCGACGAGATTCGCGATCCTTCCCCGGCGGTCCGAGAGATGTCGGCCGATGGCGAGTGGAGGGATTCGGATCGAGAGGGCGTCCAAAGGGCACCGGATCTGGTGGGGGGGGACCTCATGTCGATCTCAGTTCGTATGGCGGCGGTGGCTATTGCGCTGGCGTTGGTGGCCGCGGCACGTAGCGACGACGACGCTGAAACGGCCGGAGAGTCGTCTCCACCGGTGGAGGAGCCACAGGAAGGCGAACCGGCCTCGGTCGACGCCGATCTCACGCCCCCTGACGGCGACACCGACAAACCGCCCGAGTCCGAACCCGCCTCGGCCCCAGACGATTCGCTCATCGAGCCCGAGTTTATCGGGCTGACGTACTTCGAGATGACCGAGCGGGCCACGTATGAGGTGGAGCTGGCCGATGAGTGCGAGGACGTAGCTGATGAAATCCGGGTCTGCGGTGGGGGAAGCGTGTGGTTTCATTCGATCTCGAACCTGCTAGGTCGGGCCCGGGACGAGTCCGTGCAGGAGACGACGAGCTACGCGACGGCGTGCCCGGGTTCGGGGTCGCCGGGCACGGAGACGGTGCTCGACGGCACGATCACCTCGCAATGGGGGGACGAGGTGTTCTTCACGTGGTTTGGGCACTGCGGGCCGGAGTCAAGTACTGGGTTGTCGCCGGCGGCACGGGGCGGTTCGAGGGCGCTTCGGGGGTCATGTCCGGTGCCTGTGCCTGGGCGGGCTCACCCTTCGTGGGCTTCGGCACCGGGCAGTTCCGGGTGCGAGCGGAACTGTGGGAGGACTGGCTGCCACTCGAGCCCGACAGCCCACCCAATCCGGACGTTGAGTATCTCGCGGTGCCGTGCTTCGAGGGGTTCTTGTCGAGCGACTCGACCGTGGAGTCCAGCGAGGAATGCGATCGCAGTGACCCGGATGTGGTCGTGTGCGAGACCACCACCTCCGGGATGCTGCGGGCCACGCTGCTCGGCGACGCCACCGAGTCGGCCACCGGGACTTGGACCCAGCTCCTCACCGAGACCCGTGAGCTCGACGATGGCTCCACGGCGATCCCCATTCTGTCGGAGAGCGAGGGAACTATCACCAGCAACACCGGAGACGAGCTGCATTTCGTCGCCCGGACGAAGGCCGACCCGTGCGCGACGCTCGGCCCCGGTTCATTCATCCCCGCGTTTCACTGGCGGGTCACCGGCGGCACCGGCCGCTTCGACGGCGCCGGCGGCGTCATGACAGGCCTCGGCGCGGCTGAGTTCGGCGGCGACACCGGATCGATACAGATCGGGCGCCTCCACCTCCGCTCCGACCTGTGGGAGGACCTGATCCCCTGGCCCGACTGACCACGCGCCCTCAGTAACCAACCGCGGGTCCCTCAAGATCTGGGAACTCCCGAGCGCCGCTGGCGCATCCCGGCTGTTGCCCCGGTCAGAGTCTTCGGGCGGACCGGCCTGCCACGGCTCGCCGCTCGAGGAGCGCATGAACTTCGACGGATCTCGGACGGCCACATCATCAAGGACTGCCCCCATGGATGGACCCAGCAGAACTGATGCGACAGCTAGGCAGACCCGACGGCCACCGTCACCGAAGTGCCTGCTTGAGCGGCACTCGATAATGAGCGCTCGGTAACCCGGGCTGAGATGATCAACCTCCCCAACAGAACGGCCCAAGTGCTGAGCCCGGTAATCGCGGTGTGCCTGGGCCGGAGCGTCGCATGCCATTGACACACCTCTGACCAGGCCAAACACCTACGCTGCGACGAGTTCTGCACTCCAGGGAGCGCGTGTACTTTGGGGTGAACTCGCCCCTCCGACACACTTGAGATCCCGTTGAAACGGGCCGGGGCGATCTGGGTCCGTGCGGTTGTCGGTCGGCCAGCTCTATTGGGGATCTCTGCGGGTCGTGAAAGTGTGTACGAGCATCGGGTCGGGTTTCGGGCATCGGAGTGCTGTCGGTTTAGCCGATGTTCAGGCGCTCGACGGGCTGTCCGGTGATCTGCGCGATTAGTTCGAAGTACTTGTCGAGGTGGAGCACGGTGAGGTCGGCGAGTTCTCCGGTCGCTGCGATCAGGAGATCGGGAATGGAGGGTGCACGGTGTTGGCCCCGTTCCGCAAGGACCGCCTGGACCTCGACGGAGCGGTCTTCGATTCTGGGTGTGAGGTACTCCACGGGCATCGATGCCACCGGGGGTGCGGCAAACAGTGTGCGGTGATCGGCTGCCGAACGAGCTGAGAAGCCGATCTCAAGGCGTGTGACGGTGCAGATTCGGACCAGGCCTCGCCCGATTCTTTCTGCCCACTCGGTCGCGTTCGAAGCGAGATGTAGCCGGCCAATTGCGGACTTGTCGATGAGCCAGGTTGTCAAGACCAGGCGCCCGCAATCACGGTGGGGTCATCGAGGTCCTTGGTGAGTGACCCAACCTGTCTCAGTTGATCGACACTGATCGTGCCCGTGTCCTGCACGTGTTCGCGCGCTAGGGCGCGGCGAAGATACTCGGTGCGTGAGAGCCCGACTTGCTTCGCTTTGGCGTCGATCGCCGCGAGTACCTCTTCGGGCACGTCCCGGATGAGTATGTCAGTCATTGTGACCTCTGTGATATCTGATGCTATCACTACCTGTAATGATAGTCACGTTCTTGCGAGGGGAGGATCGCGACGCTCCCATGAACAAGCATTTCTCGTCACGCGGCCCTCAGGTCAGCGGCCCAAGCAGCGCGCGTGCTTTGGGTTAGAGTCGCCCCTCCGACACTCGAACAAGTGTTCTGCTTCTCCTGGATCAGACCTCGGGCTGATGGGAAGTCTCGCCTGGTCGGCTCGGGCTGCCGTATCTGTGATGAGCCTGTGGGGCTCGGAGAATCTGTCGCCCCTGTACAGGTGGCGTATTCGTGTTCGTTGAGCAGGCCGTCGCATCGGGTGGTTGGCTGCGTTGTGACGATGGGAGGCAAGGTGCGCGGAGGGTCAGCGCCCACGCGCGCATTTCCGAGCCCCTCCCCGCACTAGCATCACTGGTATGCATTGCGATATGCATTGCGGATGTGTATGTTCCCTGTATGGCTCAACTAGTGACCCGGGTGGAGGACGACCTTGCGGCTGCGGTCGATCAGCTTGTAGAGGCTGGAGTCGTTGCGAATCGTTCCGAGGCGGTGCGCCTTGCCCTCGAACAACTTGTCGACCGTTGCCGCCGCGAAGAGATCGGTGCGCGGATCGTGCGCGGATATCGAGAGCGCCCGCAAGACGACGTCGAGATCGCGTGGGCGGATGAGTCCTCGGTGAGGATGATCGCCGAGGAACCTTGGTGAGCCTCACACCAACCCAGGGCGAGATCTGGTGGGCCGAAGCCGAGGACAAACGGCGACCGGTGTTGGTCGTGACACGCAGCGATGCTGTGCCAGTACTGAAGTGGATCATCGTCGCGCCGGTGACGCGCACCGTTCGCCAGATTCCGACGGAGGTCAGCCTCGGGGCGAGGCACGGGCTTCCTGACGCGTGTGTGGCGTCGTTCGACAACCTTCAACCGATACGGCGGTCGTTTCTCACCCATCGGGCCGGCGAACTCCAGATCGAGGAACTCGACGAGATCTGCCGAGCACTGCGTGCGCTGTCGGACTGCTGAGGAACCGCTGAGAAAGGCCGCACCCGACAGTGGGATCCAGCCGGGCTCGTGTCGGTGCCCGCAACTCCGCCGTGAGCCTGTGACCAGGCGTTTCGTGTCATGCGGCGGCCAGCTCACCGCTGCAAGGTGCGCGTGTACTTTGGGTTGAAGACGCCCCTCCGACACCATTGTGATGTCGCGAGACATAGGAAACCACTGAACCTGCGGTTTGGCGGTTTCTTCATGTTTCGAAGCGTGGCTGATAGCCGCGTGTGGGATCGAGTTGTAGGGATCTGAGTTGTTCGCCAGTGTCGGTGGCGATGACTCGTATGTTGAGATCGTCGATGAGCATGATGACGGCGGTGCTGTCACCGAGCCGTGCAGCAGACCCGAGCGCTTGTGCATGCTGATCCTCGATTGCTGGCTGTCCCACTCACACGTCATGGTTGCGGAGTCAGATGGGGTTCAGCGCCGCGGATCCAATCGCCATGACGGCGCACCTACCGAGTCTGAGGGACTACGGCGAAGAGTCGTCGGTCTGAAGGCGCTACCCCTCAGGCAGTCGCCCGAGCCTGAGCGGCGCTTTCCAGGTCGTCGATGAACCCGTTGAAGCCCTTCTTGTACACCCGATCGAGCAGTGGCCCATAGATGAAGGCCAGCGGCCCGCCCTTGGCTTCGTAGTCGTAGCTCATCGTGTACGGCGTCGTCTCACCGCCGTCGGAGAGGGTGATCGTCATCGTGCCTTGTTTGAGAGGTTGCTTCTCGGTCTGGTCGACTGCGATCACCATCTTGTGTTCGGGTGCCCACTCGGTGACGGTCTCTCTCATCTTGATCGATCCCTTCGACCCGAACTCGCATCGCCGTGCGGCCCCGACTCCTTCGACTGCGTCACCCAGGGCAAAGCTGTTTGTCATGGCTTCGTTCCAGTTGGAGATGTTGGGGTAGTCGGCCAACACCGCCCACACGCTGGACCGCGGTGCGGCCACTGTCCGCTCTTGCTTGACATTCCTCATCGAGTCCCTCTTCTGTGTTGATGTCAGTGGACGATAGGGGTCATTAGTGCCAGAAGATGTCACTGATCTGTCATACTCTGGGACGCATGGACATCCGCGAACGCGAGGAGCGACTGCTGCGACTGCTGCGGCATCGGGCT
>CAZHMP010000101.1:0-8429 GCA_964533595.1 uncultured Acidimicrobiales bacterium
GCGACCAACCGTGGCAACACGCGTCGTCCAATCAGACCGGATGCACCTGTGACCACAACGCGCACTTCTCATCCCCTCGCTATAGCGACCACCGCTGAGGAACAGCCGGTGCTCTCATCTACCATGCCGCTATGAGCGACTCTGTTCCACCCGGGAACGAACCTTTTGGCGAGATTCCGTTTCTCGGGGAGATCATGAAAATGATGCAAGGGCAAGGCGGGCTCTCCAACGATGCGCCCAGACAGCTCGCTCACAGCATCGCGAATGAGGGCAAGACGGAAGGCAATGTCGATCCCGCCGACCGAATGGCCGTCGAGCAGTTGGTGCGCGTTGCGGAGTTGCAGGTCGCGTCAGCAACAGATCTCGATCTTGAAAAGGCCGGACCGCTGAAAGTCGAAGTCGTCAACCGCTCGCAATGGGCAGACAGAACCATCGACGACTACCGCCCGCTGTTCGACACGCTGTCCGATTCGCTGTCACCTGATCTCGCGGCACCCGAGGATTTACCCGACGACGATCCCATGTCGGCCATGCTGCAGGGGCTCAGCAAAATGTTGGCACCAATGATGTCGAGCATGACTACGGGCACCATGGTCGGGAACCTGGCTCGAAGAGCCCTCGGCGGATACGACCTTCCGGTTCCGAGGCCCGCCGAGAAGTCGCTGCTGATAGCGCTGCCCAACGTCGACGAATTCGGCTCGGAGTGGTCGTTGGATCGCGACGACCTTCGATTGTGGGTGTGTTTGCACGAGGTCACCCATCACGCTGTGATGGCCGTGCCCCACGTTCGGAAACGATTGACCGACCTCCTGTCCCAACACGCAGCCGGGTTCTCTCCCAACCCACAGGCCATCGAGGACCAACTCGGTGACTCCGATCTATTCCGTGGCCCCGACGCTTTGACTGATCTGCAGTCGATCATGGGCGACCCGGACACTGTTCTCGGAGCCGTTCGATCATCCGAGCAAGATGCCTTGCAACCCGACCTCACTGCATTGGTGGCGGCGATCACCGGTTTTGTCGACCACGTGATGGATGCCATAGGAGAGAAGTTGATCGGCTCCTACCCGATGCTCACCGAGGCACTACGCCGCCGCCGGGTGCAAGCCGACAGTGCCGACAGATTCGTAGAGAGGATTCTGGGGCTCGAGCTCGACCGCGCCCAGTACGAGCGTGGCACCGCGTTCGCGGCCGGTGTCGTGGAACGTTCCGGCGAGGCCGGTCTTTCCAGACTCTTCGCCGATCCAGAGAATCTTCCAACACCGAATGAGATCGACGCTCCGGGCTTATGGCTGGCCCGAATCGATCTCGCGGTCTGACTCCGGTTCGGGATCGACCACCACACCCTCAACTGACGAGACGTATGGGCTGGAAGTGGGGCTCCATGACGCGCTGGCGTGCCACTCGCCGGCCGAGGACGGCGGGTTCGGCTGAGTGGGACGGAGATCTTCGTCGGTGAGGTCGTCATCCAGCGCAACCTCGCTCTCGATGGTTGATTCGACCTCTCCGTGATCAGACGGCGACTCGTGCTGCGTGCCATCCACATGAGGCCATCCGAAATGCGCCTTCTTCAGATAGCCGTTTCTCACACCCGTCTGTACCCCTGACTTCACGATTGCCCCAACCGGGCGGCCAATGACATACGACACGAGTGCCAGACCCGCGACAATCGCCACCGCGGTGGCGCCCACCGGAGTATTCAGCGGTATGACCGCCGGGAAGAAAGCACCGACCACCCACGCGATCTGGAATCGAGCTTCAAACTTCGAGAATGTTCGGCCATAGTTGGCGTCCGGGGCGTCGCGCTGAACGAGCGAATCGAACGCCAGTTTTCCGGTCGTGGCGGAGATGGCAACGGTGAACGAAAGGAGTGTGGCCCCCGACAGGCCTCCAGCAAACGCGGCCAGCACACCGCTGACGACGGTGGCCAAAAGAACACCTTGGAGCATCCTCTCTTCGTTGAAGCGACTGCGCAGTCGGGGAGCAAACCGGGCGGCCAGCAGAGCCCCGGCGCCGGCGCCGGCGAGCACAACACCGAAGTGCCAAGCGGGTGCGGAGGGATCGCCGGTGATGTCGATTCCTCGTGCGGTGGCGGTAGCGCCGCCGAGCGCTGCGCCTTCGGCCCCGACATCGAGCCCGTCGGTCCCGCCGCGAAACTCAAACGCCAGAAGAAACGTTACGAAACCGACGATTCCCCTGAGCATGGCCGTGGCCGACGCGGCGAGGATCACGGCTCGGTCTCGCAACTCTGCTCGCTCCAGGTCGGCCGGTGGGCCGGCAGCCACGACGATTCGCGGCAACTTTGACGCGAGAACCGTGGCGACCAGGAATCCGAAGGTTGCAACCACAGCCGCTCCGGCCGGCCCCGCTATCAGAGAAGCGAGACCCGAAATCGTGGCGCCTGTGATTCCAGCGAAAGCCGAGATCAGCGACAGTCGACTGTTGAGGGTGACAAGGTCCTGCTCGCTCGAGCTGAGTTGAGGAACCAGAGCGCTCTTGGCGACGGCGTATCCCTTCTGCATGACCAGCAAGCCAAAAGCCTCCGGGAACAGAAGCAGAGAGTCGAAATGCCTCGAGATCATGAACGCCAACACCACGCGGCCAATCACGGTGACCACAATCATCACTCTTCGTCCCCCGCGGAGACGGTCGATGGCCGGTCCGATGAGCGGGGTGACCACCGCAAAAGGCGCCATCGTCACCAGAAGGTAGAGAGCCACGCGCCAGCGTGATTCCTGCGGGCTAATCGAGAAGAAAATTGATCCTGCCAACGCCACTGCAATTGACGCGTCGGATGCTGCGGCGGCGGCGTGAACACGTGCCAACCTCATGAACGGAGTGATGACGAAGCCCTCCGCACCCACGGCGCGCCTGACCTGCTTGGATCTGCGCAGCGGCTGCCAGCCCGGCTCGTTCATCTGGTCATCGTAGGGCCGTGGCGGCGGGCGCTTGGCAGCGGGTGTTGTTTGGGAGTCGCATGTCAGCTTGGTGAACCACTGTTTGGTAGGTGACGCCTGAGAAGGTCGGCATCACGCTCGTAATCGAGCATTCGTAGCGCTCTCTTGCGTCGCACCCACCGTGCCTCATCCACCTCTTTGTTGGCTCGAAAGGAACCCGACCTCACCTTCATGATCCAGTAGACCACTGCTTTGGACCGATTCTTTCCATCGCGATAGATCATGATCGGCAGACGGTCGCCGAGCTCGCAGGAATAACCCGTCTCTTCGAGGACCTCCCTGTGAGCAGCCGATGACAGTGATTCACCCTTCTCGAGTTTCCCCTTGGGCAGCGACCAATCGTCGTATCTGGGCCGGTGAACAATGAGCACCTTCGCGCCCGACTTCGACTCACGGATCACCACTCCCCCTGCCGCCCAAACTGCGACTTCGGGATGAGCAGAACGAAGGTTTGCGAGCAGATCAGACACTCGACCGCGCGTTCGCAATCTGTTGCATGCGTTGATGAGTGTCGATCGCCGCAGCCCCCTGACGCTTGGTCCAGGTGCCGCTGCCGTCGAGCGTCCAAGCCAGTCTGTCGTCAGTGAGTTCGACCTCACAGAATTCGAGCAGACGTCCGACCAACGCCGGGTCCTCAACTCGCACCATCGCCTCGACCCGACGGTCGAGATTGCGATTCATCAGGTCGGCGGACCCGATGTAGGTGAGTGACTTGTCTGGGCCCGCTCCGTTGGCGAAATGGAAGATTCTCGAGTGTTCTAGATAACGACCGACGATCGACCTCACCCGAATTCGTTCCGACAGACCATTGACACCGGGTCGAAGGCTGCAGATACCCCGCACAATCAACTCGATGTCGACACCTGCCGAGGATGCCTCGTAGAGCTTGTTGATCATCCCCTCATCGACGAGGCTGTTCATCTTCATGATGATTCGGCCACGACCCGACTCGATTTCGGCGTCCACAAGTCGCATGAGCCCACCCCGCAGGTGTTCCGGCGCCACGAGCAGACGGTGGTAGTCGATCGAGTGCCCGTATCCGGTCAATGAGTTGAACAGATCCGTCAAGTCGGCACCCAACGCCGGCGACGCAGTGAGTAGACCAAGGTCTTCGTAGATCCTTGCCGTGCGATGGTTGTAGTTGCCGGTGCCAACGTGGCAATAGCGACGGATGCCGTCCGGTTCGTCTCGTATGACCATCGCAACCTTGGTGTGGATCTTCAACCCGACGATGCCGTATGCGACATGCACCCCGGCCTGCTCCAGTCGCTTGGCCCAGCCGATGTTCGCGGCTTCGTCGAAGCGGGCCTTGAGTTCGACCAGAACCGCCACTTGTTTGCCTCGTTCGGCCGCCACTATCAACTGGTCGATGATCGGGCTGTCTCCGCTGGTTCGATAGAGGGTGAGCTTGATGGCCAACACCGACTCATCGAGAGCGGCTTGACGAACAAACTCAACGATCGAGCTTCCGAACGACACATAGGGGTGGTGCACCAGAACATCACCCTTGCGAAGAACGTCGAAAAAGTTCACCGGTTCATCGTCGGCGATGAGCGCCGGCTCGGTGATGCCGTGCCACTCCGGCCATCGCAGATTCGGACGGTCGAGCGAGGCGACACTCAGGAGTGAACGCGGCTCCAGCGGAATGGATGTCCGATACACGTCAGCTGCCGCGACGTCGAGCTCTCGGACCAACAGATCGAGGACCTCATCGGAGATGTCGGCAGCAACCTCGAGTCGGGAGGCGCGTCCGAACCTGCGGCGGCGGAGCTCCATTTCGACCATCGCGAGAAGGTCGTCGGCCACCTCGTCCTCGAGTGTGAGGTCGGCATTTCTCGTGACTCGAAAGGCGTGACACTCGAGCATTTCGGTGCCGGGAAAGAGTTGGTCGAGGTGAGCTGCTATCACTTGCTCGAGTGGGACAAACCTGGCTCGGTCATCGACTCGGACCCAACGATCGAGTGTGGGCGGAACCTTCACCCGAGCGAAAAGCCGACGACCGTCGGTGGTGTCCTTGAGACGAACGGCAAGATTCAGCGAGAGGTCGGAAATGTATGGAAACGGGTGCCCGGGGTCAACCGCGAGAGGCGTGAGCACAGGAAAGATCCGTTGCCTGAACCGCACGGACAGTCCCTCGCGCTCGGATTCATCGAGGTCCGCCCAGTCGAGGAGCTCAATCGACTCCTCCAGCAGGGCCGGCATCACCTCGTCGAGATAACAACGTTCGTGACGCAGAAGTAGTTTCTCGACAACATCTCGGATCTCGGCGAGCTGCTCGCTCGGTGATCTGCCGTCGAAGGTTCTGCGGCTGATTCCGGCGGCGACCTGATCGTGAAGCCCGGCCACCCTCACTTGGAAGAATTCGTCGAGATTTCCGGCGAAGATGGCCAGGAAACCGACCCGCTCCAGAAGTGGAACGCTGGCGTCTTCCGCCAGATGCAAAACCCGCGCATTGAACGCCAACCAGCTCAGCTCACGATTGAGATACGGCGTGTCGTTTTGGTCGTAGCCGCCGACAACCTCCGTGGCGATTGGTGCAGCCGTCTGCTCCAGCCCCTCGGAGGGGCTCATGCCTCACATCCGGTCGGCCGGCGGGGATTCACTGCTGTGTTTCATCCTCGGAGTAGCCGAGATCCCAAGTGACCTTGATGTTTTCGCGTTCTCCGTCGCGATTGACCCGTTCCCGGTTGCGACGAAACTGCGGGTCGTGGGGAGGAAGAAGCATCAGACGCGCGTTGATGCGCGAATGAAACGAGTCGATTACCTCTCGTTCTCCGAAAACTCCGCGAATCTCCCAATGGGGAGCCACCGGGCCCAGGTAGACGATGGCGACCTCCGCGATCGGGGCCTCGTTCTCGACGTCAGCTGTATCTGTCATTTGAGCTCCTGATCACGCTGGTCTGCGAGAGTCGACGGATCGACAAGTGTACCCGCAGCGGTTCGGCCCGGAAATCAGCCACCGAGACCTTTACGGGAACTTTCGACCCATTGTGAACGTAGTAAGAGTGTGCAATCGGGCGGTTGGGCAACGGCCCCGACCCAGGAGAAGCCAAATGGACACCAAATGGATGGCGAAAGGCAACTGCGCTTCACACCCTCCCACGACCTTTTTCCCCTCAGATGGGGTCGGTGTCGAAGTAGCTCGCCGAGTTTGTGAAGGTTGCCCAGTGGGCAATCGCTGCTTGGAGTACGCCCTGCGGAATCGCATCGATCACGGCGTGTGGGGCGGTTGCAGTGAACGTCAGCGTCGGCGGATAATCAAGTCACGCCGCGAGGCAGCCGAATCTGCTTCGGTGGCCTGAAGAGGCGACCGCCGAGATTCTCAGGCTTCTTTGTCGTCGTCGGTCGAGTCGTCCTGAAGACCTGATTTGAACTCTTTTTGTGCCTGACCGAGCGACCGCGCCAGCTTGGGAAGCTTGGCGCCACCAAAAACCAGCAGCACGATCAAAAGAATGACGAGCAGTTCGGGGGTTCCGAGGTTCATGCCCCGAAGCGTAACCCAGTGGCGCTCGAGTTGGTATCAGGCCGTGACGACGACCTGCTGAGCTGCGGTTCGAGCCAACGCACGCTGACGCCGGATTCTGCGCCGCTCACGTTCGCTCATCCCGCCCCAGATGCCAAATTTCTCTCCGTTTCGGAGGGCAAACTCCAAACAGTCTTCGCGCACCACGCAGCCGCGGCACACTTCCTTGGCCTCACGAGTGGACGCGCCGCGCTCGGGGAAGAAGAGGTCGGGGTCGACGCCGAGGCAGTTGGACATGTCCTGCCAAGCCTTTTCTTCCACCTGAGTGTCGATTTGAATCGCCATTGCGTAATCCTCCAGTTGGGTCGATGGGACCCGGGTGGGTCCCCTCCGTCAACTGCCACGGGAGTAATTACACCACTGTAGTACTGGAATGTAAAGGCCGGAACGCCTTTAATCGCTGGGAAATCTCGGAGTGGTAATCGCCGGGATATCTCAAAGTCGCCGACTGCGATCGAGCAGAATCTGGATATCGCCGGCCGGCGCAGGCCGAGCCAGATGAAATCCTTGTCCGCGTTCGCAGCCGAGCTGAAGAAGTTCCCGCTGATGAGTGGGATTCTCGATTCCCTCGGCAACCACTTCGAGGCCGAGAGTGCCTGCCAGCGCGATCACCGAAGCGACGATCGCCGTGTCATCGGAATCGACTCCGACCCCGGACACGAAGCTCTGGTCGATCTTCAAGATGTCCACAGGCAATCTCTTCAGATAGGCCAGTGACGAGAACCCCGTGCCAAAGTCGTCGATGGCCAACTTCACGCCCAGATTGTGCAGCTGAGCAAGAACCGCTTCCGACTCTTCGATGTCGTCCATGATGGCCGTCTCGGTGAGTTCGAGACACAGCCGCTCGGCTTCGAGCCCGACTGCACGCAACGCGTCGTCCACCTCCGCCACAATTCCCGGAGTCAGTTGCCGGGCCGACAAATTGACGCGAATGATGATGTCGTGGCCCTGCTCAATCCACTCGGCAGCTTGGCGCGTGGCCTCGCCAAGGACCCATCGACCGAGATCGACCACAATTCCGGATTCTTCTGCCACTTCGATGAAAGCCCCCGCGGTGAGTAGACCAAACTCCGGGTGTCGCCATCTCACCAGCGCCTCCGCGCCGACTATCGCGCCGGAGGACAGCATTACCTCCGGCTGGTAGTGGACCTCGAGTTGCCCATTTTCAATTGCCAGTCGAAGGTCGGTCTCGGTTCGGACTCGATCGAGTACGGCAGTTCGCATTGAAGCGTCGAATCCGGTCCAACGGTCGCGTCCGGCCGATTTCGACTCGTACATGGCCGAATCCGCGTGCCGCAGCAGGTCGTCGATGGTGTCTTCGATTTGAGGGATCGCGATGCCGATGCTGGCACTCGGAAAGACCTCCAAGTCTCCGATCTGCGCCGGCTCACGCAACAGCGCCAAGAGACGATCGGCCACCGCCGACGCGGTGGCCATGTCGGCTGGAGTGGTGAGCAGTATCGCAAACTCATCGCCGCCCAGCCGGCACAGCAGATCGCCTGGACGCAGCGACAACCTGATTCGATCGGCGCACACCACCAAAAGCTGATCACCGACACTGTGTCCGAGAGAGTCGTTCACCACCTTGAATCGATCAAGGTCGAGCACGAGCATCGCATCGTCACGACTCTCCTGCAGGCGGCGATTGGACTGCGCGAGGAACATCCGACGATTCGGAAGCCCGGTCAGATCGTCATGGGTGGCCTGCCATTCGAGGAGATCGCGGTGGCGCCGCGAGTCGGTGATGTCCTCCACGTAGGTGAGACGGTACGGATCACGCCTACCGGGGATGAAGACGGGAGTCGACTGGAGCCGACCCCAAACCACGCTTCCATCCGGCTGTCTGTACTGGACTTCTGAGCTCACATGGTCCTCGTCCGGGGTGCGTTCCTGTCGTGCGGTGAACCCGACGGCATCCTGGGGGGCAAGCACGTCGTGAAGGTCGGTGT
>CAZHMP010000102.1:0-8373 GCA_964533595.1 uncultured Acidimicrobiales bacterium
GTGATGTTCTCCAGCGCCGACAGTGTCGGAACGAGATTGAATGCCTGGAAGACGAAACCTATGCGGTCGCGGCGGAGCTTCGTGAGATCTCTCTCGTTGAGCGACGTGAGGTCGGTGTCGCCGATCATCATCGATCCGGCGGTGAGTTGGTCGAGGCCGGCGAGGCAATGCATGAGAGTCGATTTGCCGGAACCAGATGGCCCCATGATGGCGGTGAAGCATCCCCTCTGGAATTCGACGTGAACTCCGTCGAGGGCGCGGACTTCGGTGTCGCCGGCTCCATAGAACTTGTCGGCACCGATGGCCCGAGCAGCGACGGTTCGGGTGGTGGGAGGGATCGTGGTTAGCAATGTCATCGTGCGGCCTTTGCGCTGAGAAGTTGACGGCGGGGGAGAATGCCGTCTGTGTCGACGGTACGGATCAATCGCGTTTCAGGCGTCCGACCGTGAACTGATTGCGGGTCATCCGTCAGGATGAATTGAATGCCTCAGCGGAGGCCCGGCCGGACGAGACCCGACTCGTATGCTGCGACAACCGCCTGAACTCTGTCGCGCACTCCGAGCTTCATCAGTACTCGACCGACGTGAGTTTTCACGGTGGTCTCGCCGACGTAAAGCGCCTTCGCGATCTCGGCGTTTGACATCCCCGCCGACATCGCTTCGAGCACCTCGGTCTCGCGTTCGGTGAGGTCGTCGATTCCAGGAACCGCGTCAGCGGTTGCGCGGGTGGCGTTGGCGAACTCTTCCACCAGACGTCGTGTGACTGATGGTGAGAGAAGGGCCTCACCCTCTGCGATCACCCTCACGGCGTCGATCAGCTGTTCGGGTGGAGTGTCTTTGATGAGAAAACCCGAGGCACCGGCTCGTAACGCGCCGTACACGTAGTCGTCGAGGTCAAAGGTGGTGAGAATCAGAATCCGGGAATCGACGTTCGGGTCGGAGGTGAGAAGCCCGGTGGCGGTGACACCATCCATTTCAGGCATTCGGATGTCCATCAGCACAACATCGGGCCTTCGCCTCCGCACTTTGTCGAGTGCCTCACGGCCATCGGATGCCTCACCCACCACGTCGATGTCATCCGCCGAGTCGAGAATCATCTTGAACCCAGTTCGTATGAGGGCTTGATCGTCCACGACTACGACCCGAATCGGTGAGGTGGTCATGCAGATCGCTCGATTGGGAACTTGGCCACGACCCTGAAGCCGCCGCCGGTCTGCGGCCCGACATGAATGGAACCACCGAAGGCGTCGACCCGCTCTCTCATACCGACGAGACCCCGGCCGGTGTGGTTGTGTTGAGAATCGGCGGCTGCACCGCGGCCATCATCGCAGACCTCCACACGCAGTTCGCCGGGAGCGAACGAAATGTGCACGGTGGCGCGGGCCGGACCGGCGTGTTTGAGCGAGTTGGTCAGCGACTCCTGAACGATTCGGTAGGCCGACAACTCGAGTCCTGCCGGCAAATTTTGGATCGCCCCGTCAACGCTCAAGGAGGTGGCGAGTCCGGCATCGGTGAACTGAGTCGCCAAACGTTCGAGGTCGCCGAACGTGGGGGACGGAGCCAAGGCTGCGTCGTCACCGTCGCTGCGAAGCACGTCGAGTATTTGTCGCATCTCATGAAGCGATGCCCGACCGGTTTCCTCGATGGCGGCAATCGATTCAGCAGCCACGGCAGGATCCGAGTGGATTGTGCGCCGGGCGGCGCCCGCTTGAACGACCATCACGCTCATGGAATGTGCGACCACGTCATGTAGTTCCCGCGCGATTCTCGTTCGCTCCAGATTGACCGCTCTACGGGATTCGAGGTCACGCGTGTGTTCGGCTTGGTCGGCCTTCGCGACAAGTTCGTTGAGGTACGCCCGTCGATTCTGGACGTTGTCGCCAAGTATCCATGCGGTGGTGAAGATCAGAGCGTTGATCGGAATCGAGAACCATGGCATGTCCTCCTGAGGGACCAGCACCCCGAGTATCAATACGAACATGGATGCTCCTGCAGCCGCCAGTCCATGGCGCAGCGATCGCGGCCGTTCGACATGGGCAGCCACGCTGTAGAGCAATACAAGAGCGGTGGGACCGACCGCCACGTCCGGATAGTCGAGTATCCAGTAGGGGACGGTGAAGGTCATCGCCGTCCACAACGAGGCCACCGGAGCTTCGCGACGCCAAGCCAAGGGCAGATTGGACGAAACAATCAGTACCCAGCCCAGACCTCCGATAGCGCGCTGGCCCGGTTCAGGGTCGCTGGTGATGCCCATTGCGATGGACATGGCGAGAAACGTTGCGGCGAGGGCCGCGTCGGCGGTGCGGGGGTGGTTCCGGGAGAATTCGATTGGGTGACGCAGAAAGCTCACGAACTCCACGGTACGAAACTTGGACCCGATAGCGCATCATCCCAATTGCGGAACCGGGGTCATCATGGCGAATGACGAGGTCACGAGAGCAATAGGTGCATACGATGACGCCGTGAATTGTCCATCGTGTGGAGCCGCAGTCGCCGGCGACGCCAGATTCTGCCAGACGTGCGGGCACGAGTTGGCCCCTCGTGGGGACGAGCGGCGTGTCGTCACCGTGCTGTTCGCCGACATCGTCGGATTCACAGGTTTCTCCGAGACGCGTGATCCCGAGCAGGTGAAGAATCTGGTCGACCGCTGTTTCGCACTCTTGGCCGACGACATATCGGCCTTTGGCGGACGAGTCGACAAGGTTGTTGGCGACGCGATCATCGCCCTGTTCGGCGCACCCATTGCCCATGAGGACGATGCCGAGCGTGCCGTACGTGCCGCCTTGCGTATGCAGGAGACAGTTGAGGCCTACGACAGCGACACCGGTGTGGGCATACGACTGCGGATCGGGGTCAACACGGGTGAAGTTCTGGTCGGGGCCATAACTGCGGGCGACGAATACACGGCCATGGGAGATGTGGTCAATACCGCGGCCCGACTTCAAACGACGGCCAAACCCGGCACCGTGATCGTTGGCGAAGATACCCATACCGCAACCGCTGAGGTGATCCACTATCAATCCTTGGGCATGCTTCACGCGCGGGGTCGAGATCGTGCTGTGGAGGCGTGGCGTGCGGTCGAGCCGGTGGGTCGCCCGGGTGAGCGCCGCACTGGCCCCAACACGCCGTTGCTGGGTCGTGAGCCTGAATTGGCAATTCTGCGGCGTGCTGTCTCGGCCGGGATTCGCCGTAACCGAGCACAACTTCTCACCCTCACGGGCGAATCCGGCGTGGGCAAGACGCGGCTGGCCGCCGAAGTGGCGTCGCTGGCACGATACGACCACGACGCGCTGGTCCTGGCTGGGCGCTGCCTGCCATATGGCGACTCCAACGCGTGGGGTCCGATCGCAGAGGCCATTCGAGGATTTGTCGGTATCGATTCGACAGCAACCGATCACGAGGCCCGGTCGATCGTTGGTGCCTCCGTGGCTGCCACACTGGGGTCGGGCACCGCGCAGGGCGACATCGATCGCATCATTGAGGGGCTTCTTCATCTGATGGGGCTGAGTCCCCAACTCGCCAATCTGGCGCAGGACCGTGCGGCATCGGAGGGGCGCAGGTCACTTCGAGTGTTGATCGAATCTCTCGCCGAGCGGTCCCCGGTCATGCTCTGGTTGAGCGACATCCATTGGGCGGACAAGGCAGTATTGAGGCTGCTCGACGGGCTGTTGGATCGTTTGGCGCGCACCCATTTCGTTCTGCTGGTGACGTCGCGAACCGCGGCGCTCGACAGTTGGTCTCCGGCGCCCGGCATGTTCAATCAACTCTCGTTGAGCATCGAACCCCTGGATGAGGCCGCGGCGAGTCTGCTCACCCGCGACCTTCTACCAGGGGTCAATGAAGAGGTTCGCAGGCAGGTCGTCGAACGCTCTGCCGGCAATCCGCTCTTCATCGAGGAAATGGCCAGGATGTTGTCGGTTTCCGATGACACCGAGATGTTGACGCTGCCTTCCAATGTGAGGAGCGCCATCAGCGAGAGGCTCGACGAACTGTCAGACGACGCTCGAGGTCTACTCGAAGATGCCGCTGTGGTCGGTTTGCGCGGCGAGGTGATCGCGTTGCGGCGAATCGTTGAAGCCGACCAGACCGGCATAGATGTCGATGCTGCTCTTCGGGACTTGGAGCGGGCCGATTTGATCGAGACGACTGCGGGTTTCTGGGAGTTTCGGTCGAGTCTCGTCCGTGAGGTCGCCTATGGACGGCTCACAAAGTCCGATCGTGCTCGTCGCCATGCTGGAATCGCTTGGTGGCTGGAGGCGAACAAGCCGTCGGCCGTGCACACGATTGCCTATCATTTTCGCAATTCGGCAGAGTTGGTGAATGAGATCGGCCTGATCGCCGGATTGCCGTCCGGCATCACCGACCGGGCCATCGACTGGACCATTCGAGCAGCTCGCGATTCTGCGTCGTCATCGGCGGTCGAACGAACCGAAAGGCTCTACGGAGCAGCCCTCGAGTTGATGGAACCCGGTGATGTGAGACGAGTCACGGCGCTGCTCGAGCGCGCTGCACTGGCTGTTCGGGTGGTGAGATTGGATGCCGTGGCCGAGGATCTCGATGAGGCTCGGCCGCTTATTGAAAAGACCGACGATCCAGAGTTGGTCGCCCGCGCGAACTTGATCGAAAGTGAAGCTGCACAGTGGGCAAACATGCAGGCTGTGGCGCTCGACAAGGCAAATGAGGCGCTACGAATCGGCCGAGAGATCGATGATCCGACCCTGGTCGCCGACGGACTTCGTCGGCGCGGGGTCGTGCAGCTGATCATGGGCCGCAATGACGAGTCGGAGGCTTCGATCACCGACGCATATCAGTGCTACGAGAGGGTCGGGGATCCAGCGGGAATGGCGTGGGCACGCCAGAATCTGGCTTGGTTGTCATTCATTGAGGGTCATATGGCCGAGGCGGAGGAACGGCTGTTGGCGTCCATTGAGGCGTTCGAGACGTTGGGCGACTCGGTGGGCAGATCCTGGTCGAGAGGACGTCTCGCGTACATACGGATTCACGCCGGCCGTTTCGCCGAGGCTGATGAGCTGGCACGGCGCACTCTGGATGACGCTCGTGATCGCGGCGACAGTTGGGGCGCGTCGATGATGAATGTGGCTCTCGCCACGTCGGCGCTGTGGACGGGAAGGGTCGACGAATCGATCGAGCTTGCCGGCCAGGCGCTCGATACGTTCCCGATCGACTCCGACCCGGTGGGCTACAACCAAGCCACAGCAGTGTTGGGCCGTGCCCTGGTGCAGGCCGGACGAGTCGAAGAGGGGTTCACCACGCTTCGACGAGCGTTGGACAAGTCGGAGGAAGGCGACAACAAATCGGAGATCCTGAAGGTGGCCTTGGCAGCGGGAGCGGCGGCGGTTGGCCACACTGTTGAGGCCGAGAGACACTTCGGAGAGGTAAATCGATTCGATCCGGACACGATCGGCGAATCCGACCGAGCGGTCGCCGCCTCGCTTAGTCGAATTCAGATGGGTGAGCCCGCTGAAGCCATGAAGTTGCTTGACCTCATGTCGGCGATTGGCCCCGGCAACGGATCCACCTGGGGATGGGCAGTGGTCGCACTGGCATCGGTGGCGCTGGGTCGCGACCACTCGAAATACGCGGAGATCGTCGAGTCATCACCCAGATCGACTTATTCGGATCGCGTGTTGTCGCGGTGTGCCGTCGCTTGCGCCGCAGCGCGTGCCCAAGACGTTTCGGCGGTGCGAGTTGCCATCAAACAGGCCATCGACGCTGTCCCCGACGGGGGCGACCGAGCCAGCAAGGTGATGGTTGCCGTCGCAGAGTCGGAGTGTCTGCGGATGGTCTCGGCACCTGAGGCAAATGACGTGCTACAGCGCTCACGGGAGCTGGCCGGCGCGACGGGCATCGACGACACGGGCTGGAGGGTCGCGTTCTCGGTGGCCTGCGGTCAGGAGGTCGCGCCCATCAGCGTTTCGTGACGTTCGGCCACCGTGCGGCCGATGGCCAGTGATGCGGTGGCCGCCGGTGACGGAGCGTTGATCACGTGAACGGCACGAGGCGCGTCGGCGAACGCGAAATCATCGAGCAGATGCCCGGATTTGTCGATTGCCTGTGCTCGGACACCTGCGTCGGACGGCTTGATGTCGTCGTCGGTCAACTCCGGGCAGAGCCGCTGCAAGGCCGCGAGAAACGCTCGTCGACTGAGCGACCTCCGAATTTCCCCCAACCCAGTGCGCCAGTATTTCCGAGCGAGTTTCCAGCTGCGGGTGGCGAAAATCATCTCGCTGGTATCTCGAATCGAGACATCTCGCCACCGGTATCCCTCCCGCTGAAGCGCGGGTACGGCATTTGGTCCGGCGTGAATCGACCCGTCCATCATTCTGGTGAGGTGCACGCCAAGGAAGGGGAATGCGGGGTCGGGCAGCGGGTAGACGAGGTTGTTGACCAAGTGTCGTGCCTCGGGGGCGAGTTCGAAGTACTCGCCCCGGAAGGGCATGATCCGCACGCTCTTTGTGTCGGCATCGGCCGACTTGGCTACGCGGTCTGAGTGGAGGCCACCGCAATTGACCAGCGATCTCGCGGCGATGTCACCAGCGGATGTGTGAACGACGACTCCCTTGGCAGCTGTCGTTGAACCGCCAACCGACACTCCGAGCCTGACCTCGCCGCCATGCGCCGAAATCTCATCAACCAGAGCTCGGCAAACCAGCTCATAGTCGGTGATACCCGCGCTGGGTACACGAAGAGCAGCCACACCGGCGATGTGCGGTTCCACTGCCCGCAGACCCTCGCCGTCCAGGCGTTCGGTCTTGATGCTGTTGGCGACGGCACGCGCCTCCAGAGCATCGAGCCGCGGAATTTCGGACCGGTCGAGTGCCACTACAACTTTGGCGCACATCTCGTAGGCGATGTCGTGGCGATCCATCAGGTCGAACAGCATGCCGCGCCCGTTGGCCACCATCTGAGCCTTGTGTGAGTCGGGGTGGTAGTAGATCCCGGAGTGGATGACGCCCGAGTTGTGGCCGGTCTGGTGATGGGCGAGCGTCGGCTCTTTGTCGAGAACCACAACCGTGAGACCGGGTCGACGTTCGAGTATTTGGTGTGCTGAGGCCAGCCCCACGATGCCGGCGCCGACAACCACGACGTCGACCAGTGTTGTTGATGTCATTGAGTGGAGTGTTTCACAGGTGCCCGATTGCCAACGTGAGTTGGTGAAGCAAATCGAGGTCGACACTACACTCGCACGAATGCCAGATGACATCGATTTCGCCTACGACCTGGTGATCGTCGGTGGCAATGCGGCGGGGCTCTCGGTTGCGGTCTCTTCTCTGCGGTCCGGACTCAAACGGGTGCGGGTCGTTGAGCCCAGCCATGCCGTGGTATTCCCCGACCTGATCGGCGAGGCCGAAATCGATGTCGGCTATGGCGAGACGGTCGAATCGGTTGATTCTCACGATGATCTGATCGTGGTCAACACCAACAAGTTGAGTTATCGCACGCGGGGATGTCTGGTCGCGCTCAGGGGATGCGACAGCGACTGGGTGCCGCCGTTGGATACCGACATTGGCGACCGGATCCACATCGATGAGCTCCCGGGCGGCCATGAAGATGACGTGTTGGTGGTTGGGCACACCGACCATGCCGTGGAGTTGGCGGTCACGGCCGCCGCGGCTGGTTCGCGTGTCGTTCTCGCTGCTGGGGGTATGGACCCGAAGCGGCTGTCGCCGGCCGGGGACAACATGTTGCGCCGTATGGAGCGTGAACGTCGGGCCACGATTCTCTACCGCTCTGTTCCGGAACAAATCGCCGAAGTTGACGGCTTTCCGATGGCCTACTTCAGCGATCGACACACTCCTGATCTGGTGTTCGACCATGTCACCTTCGCGTCCAACCGCCTCACACCCCATCCCTCTGACGTCGGGGTCTCCGATGCCGCCATGTCCACAGGCAGGGTCTGGTTCGTTGGAGAACCGGACGACGCCACATCTCCCACCACAGCTCCGGGAGCCACGGTCGGCAACGCAATCGCATCCGCCTGCTTTCCCGATCTGCATCTCAAGGCGGAAAGATCAGCGATCGATCGGCGGAGCAGCCACAAGGGAGCGGTCGACGAACTGCGTCGTGAGCACTACAACGCCACGATCACCCAATTCGAACCAACCCACTCTGATCTGTGGGTTCTTCGAGTAAAGCCCGATTCCGGGAGCACCTCCTTCGTGCCCGGACAATATGCATCTCTGGGGCTCGGATACTGGGAGCCGCGTATCGACGGTGCGGAAGATCCCGATCTAGATGACCACTGGGACAAGCTGATCCGACGCTCGTATTCGATATCGAGCACGATGTTCGACGAGCACGGCTATCTGGCGGATGAGCCGGGCAGCGACGAACTCGAGTTCTACGTTGTGCT
>CAZHMP010000103.1:0-8325 GCA_964533595.1 uncultured Acidimicrobiales bacterium
TCGCTGGATTTGGCACGCTTTTGCACCTTCATCGCGAGCATGAGGGCCGGCAGCGAGGGCGGGATTCCATCCATCGCCGACTCCCGCCCCTTCTCAGCACGCTTGATCTTCTCCCAATTCCCCAGAACCGTGCCCGCATCGTGAGCTACCACATCACCGAATACGTGGGGGTGACGAGACACGAGCTTGTCATGGACTCCACTCACGACGTCGGAGATGTTGAACGAGCCGCGCTCCGCCGCCACACGCGCGTGGAAGAAGATTTGGTAGAGCAGGTCGCCGAGCTCTTCGCTGAGATGCGCATCGATCGATTCATCGACATCGTGGTCGTCGAGAGCAGCTCGGGAATCGAGGGCCTCGATCGTTTCGTGGGCCTCCTCGAGCAAGTGCCGACGCAGTGAAGCGTGAGTCTGCTCACGATCCCAGGGACATTCATCGCGCAGCACCCGAACCAACTCGTCGAATTTCACGAACTCGGAAGCCACTGGGGCCGCAAGGCTGGGGACGTATATCGACGTCAGATGATCTGCATCGACCGCCCTGTCGAGTTCGGCCCACGGCACCGTGAAAACCTGCTCGTCTGGCGATCCGAGCCGCTGCAACACGACCACGTCGTCAGGGCCGTCCTCAACCGCGAGCTTGATGTCGCTCAGCACATGACGTGCGTGGCAGTGAGCCACCAACAGAGGACCGGTTTGCCCTGCAGCAGCGGTGGCGAACACGTGGCCGTCGATGAGACGCACGGACTCCTCGACGGGATCAACACCCAACCGCGACCACGCGACGTCGAGAAAGGACATGGCCGGCAACAAATTGATGCCGATGCCTCTCGAGCGAGCCTCCGCTCGCAGAATTGCGACCGTGCGTTCAAGCACGAGGGGTGATCCGGGCACGGCATACAACACGTCGCCGCCGGCCGAGGCTTCCATCAGCGAATCGGCGATGGCGCGGTAGACCTCAGCGAAGGTGTCTGCACTCTCATATAGATGATCGAAGCTCTCGGCGCCGCCGACCACGATCGACGCAGGATGCACCGTTGTTCTCAGAAATCGAGTTCGATGTTCTTCGATCGCGGCGAGGGTTTCGGGTGTGACCAGCTCGGGACCAGCAGGGCCCAGACCGACGATCGTTATCTCACCCACTAGAAGGGTCTCAGCCCGCGGACGTCACGCCGGAGGGAGGCACGACGCCGGCCCCGGCGCTCCATTCGCCAAAACGGGGATCGATGCTCACTGTGTCGAGCACGCGGGCATTGACATCATCGATGATCGCAGAAATTGCGGCATCGCGACCCGCGGATTGCGAGCCGGAGTTCGCCTGCTGAAGGGCGGCATCAATCGCGGCTTGGTCCATTTCGGGATGATTCTCGGCGCTGAGCGGCCCCATCGATCTCACATTGATCACATGAAATCCGAATTGTGATTGCACGGGACCCGTGATCCCGGAAGGCGCGACGGTGCGGGCCCCCGCTATGAACTCGGGCACGAACGTAGCCGTGTCGACGCAGCCAAGGTCCCCACCATTGGGGCCGCTCGGACCAGTCGACACTTCAGCCGCCAGTGTTGCGAAGTCTTCGCCATCGGCGAGCCTCTGAACGACGACGTCAGCCTCCTCGACCGTGTCGACCAAAATGTGGCTCGAGCACAGGTATTCCGGGACGACTGCGGCGCTCGGAGAGTCGACCGCCAACGATGAGATGTAGGGCTCGGCCGCCAGCTGAACCGCTAGTTGATCGATCTGAATAATCGCCCACGAGCTGTTGAGATCGATGTCTGCCGATGCTCCAACCTGGGCAGTCGCGTCGTCGATGTTCGCCTGCGTGACGTCGAAGCCCTGGTCGGCAAGTTCTTGGCGGAGCGCAGTTATGAACACCCAGTTACTCAGGTAGTTGGCAGTGGTCGCGGCATCAACGGTGCCATCCGATGATGCATCAGGCAGGTCCCTCAACGCGCTTTCGAGATCAGAGCGAGAAAGGGAAACTCCCCCCACCGACGCCGCTTCGGTGGAACCGCCCACGCCGGAGTTGCTACCACACGATGCTGCCAACATCGCAGCGACAGCGGTCGCCGCGACGATCTTGGCCAGTGTCGAAAACCTTGATTTTTCCCGTTTAGTGCTCACGAGTCAGGCAGCGTATCGCCGCGTTGGTTGTCACCAGTGGCGGGCGAGGCAAGGTCGGGTACAACGTCAGTCATCACCTTGAGCAATTGTTCGACGACGGAGCCGTTCTTTCGCATCAACGGAAGTTGAAGCTCGTTGGTTCCCTCCCGATACACCGCCGAGTTTCCGGACCCTCGGCCCGAATGCAATCGCTGCAACCTCACCTGCAAGCTGTCGGGCAGCACCACTGGTGACATGCGAGCCACATTGTCGGGGCCACCGAAACCGGGCCCCTTCGAAACCGTGATTTCGCGGACTCCTGTTCGCACGCACTCGACACGAAGACGCGCCACCTCCAACAGCGCCTCGGCCGACGGCGGGACCGGACCAAATCGATCAACCCACTCGGCCCTCACATCATCGAGCTCTTGTTGCAAGGAGATGGACGCCAAACGACGATAAGCCTCCAGCCGGTTGGTCTCCTTGATCATGTAGTCGTCCGGAATATGGGCATCCGCGGGGATCTCGATCACGATTTCGTCAGGTTCGGGAATCTCCTCACCCTTGAGTTCAGCCACGGCTTGCGTGACCATCTGACAGTAGAGGTCGTATCCAACCGCGGCGATGTGTCCGGTCTGTGATGAACCAAGAAGGTTGCCGGCGCCACGAATCTCGAGATCGCGCATGGCAATACGGAATCCGCTACCCAATTCGGTGGCCTCTCCGATGGTTTTCAATCGTTCGTAGGCCTCTTCGGTGAGCACACGGTCGACCGGGTGGAACAGGTAGGCGTAGGCACGGCTGCCCGAACGACCGACACGACCACGCAACTGGTGAAGCTGGCCCAGCCCGAGAAGGTCGGCACGATCGACCACGAGAGTGTTGACCGTGGGCATGTCGATTCCGGACTCAATGATGGTGGTGCAGACCAGGACGTCGTACTCCCCCTCCCAGAAATCGACGACCACACGCTCCAACGTGCCTTCGTCCATCTGACCATGGGCAATTGCCACACGAGCCTCCGGAACCAAATCGCGAAGGCGAGCCGCAACGTGTTCGATGTCCTTCACGCGATTGTGAACAAAGAAAACCTGGCCCTCTCTGAGCAGCTCACGACGGATGGCCTCGGCAACCGCTCGCTCCTCGTACTCACCGACATAGGTGAGTATTGGTTGACGATCGGCGGGCGGAGTGTTGAGCAGGCTCAAGTCGCGAATACCCGTGAGGCTCATTTCCATCGTGCGGGGAATCGGTGTGGCCGTGAGAGTGAGCACATCGACATCGTGGCGAAGCTCTTTGATCTGTTCCTTGTGGCGGACACCAAATCGCTGTTCCTCATCCACAACCAGCAGACCCAGATCCTTGAAACTCATGTCCTTGGACAGAAGACGATGGGTGCCGATGACGAGGTCGACATCACCGTCGGCCAATCCCTTCACAACGGCACGCGCCTGGGCGGCAGTGAGAAACCGGCTCAGCACCTCAACCCGAATCGGATACGGCGCAAACCTCTCGCGGAACGTGGCGTGGTGTTGCTGAGCCAACAGAGTGGTGGGCACCAGCACCGCAACCTGCTTGCCGGCTTGGATGGCCTTGAACGCGGCACGCAACGCCACCTCGGTCTTGCCGAAACCGACATCACCGACGACCAGCCGGTCCATCGGCAGCGGCCGTTCCATGTCGTCCTTCACATCCGCGATGGCGGTGATCTGATCGGGTGTCTCCCTGTATATGAAACCGTCCTCGAGCTCACGCTGCCAAGGAGTGTCGGCTTCGAAGGCAAACCCTGGCGAGCTGACCCGACGCTGATACAGGACCACCAATTCCTGGGCCACTTCGCGAACCGCCGACCGAACCCGCGACTTGGTGGACAACCAATCGGACCCGCCCATCTTCGAGAGAGTCGGCGCGTCACCGCCGCTGTAGTGGCGAATTGATTCGATCTGATCGGACGGCACGTAGAGCTTGTCGCCGCCCCGATACGAGAGCATCAAGTAGTCACGCTCGTTGCCGCTGATCGCCCGCTTCACCATTCCGTCGAACCTGGCCACACCATGCTGGTGGTGCACCACATAAGACCCTTCGCTCAGGTCTTCGAAGAACTTGACGGTGTCTCGACGACGTGCCCGCGACCTTCGATGGGTTCGGCGCCGCCCGGTGAGGTCGGTCTCGGAGAACACCGCCACGCGGATCGAGGGAAGAATTGCTCCCCTGTTGAGCGATGCCGTGACGAGGTGGCCACCGGGGATCGACAAGTCGGTGCCCGACGAGGCGGGAGACAACACGACACCAGCCCCGGTCAAGAGATCGGAAAGGCGATCCGAACTCGCTTGAGTGTCGGCCGCTACCACCACGCTGAAGCCGCTGGCCAGCAGTTCGCGAATCTTCGCCGCTGTTGGCTCCATGTCGCCCACGGCCGGTGCCCATCCGGACGCGTCGATCTGTGGAGTGGATGGACCATCAGGGGTGGACAACACCGACCAGACCGGGGCATCGGTTCGCGCCATCAGTCGATCGAACGGCACATGCATGCGATGGACATCTTCGGTGTCGACGTCCCAAGTGAGCGCCAGTGAGGCCGCCAGATCAGCCTCCTCCGCCAAGAGGTCGATGACGCGATCACGGACCCGCCGAGGTTCAACCACGACGATCAGGCTGTCGGCACTCAACAGATCCGGAAGGACCACGTCATCGTCGACCAGCCACGCCAGCCACGACTCCATCCCGTCGAAGAGATGGCCATCGGCAATCCTGTCCCACTGCTCGCGTCCCCATGGCTCCTCTGCGACCAGTTCCGCGGCACGCGCCCGGGCATCCTCACCCGGCCTGAACTCCCGACACGGATAGATTTCGACCTCCGAGATGGCGACGATCGATCGCTGGTCTGCCACCGAGAATTCAGTGAGGCGCTCGACGTCGTCACCCCAAAGATCGATCCGAACCGGTGAGTCGGCGGTGCTGGGGAACACATCGACGATCGAACCTCTGACCGCGACCTCACCGCGATGCTCCACCTGAAGCTCACGTCGATAACCCAACTCAACCAGCTGCGACACGAGCTGGAGCGGATCGACCACGTCGCCCGTTCCGACGATGATCGGATCGACCACCGCCTGGGGGTCAATTCGCTGGGCGAGGGAACGAGCTGAGGCGACGATCACAGCAGGAGCCGTCGACGGATCGCGTAGGCGATTGAGCACCCTGAGACGCCGACCCATCGTCTCGACCGTGGGGCTCACACGCTCGAACGGCAACGTCTCCCACGGTGGGAACACCTCGACTTCGTCTGGGCCCAGCACCGCGGACATGTCGGCCGCCAGTCGTTCCGCCTCATTGTGAGTGGATGTTGCCACCAACATGGGGCGCCGCTCGGAGTTCGTCGCCAATCCCGCCAAGGTGAACGACCGGGCAGCGTCAGGAACAGCGATCGACGAAACTCGACGGCCGACGAGGGCAAGAAATGACGGATCGTCGGCCAGCAGTGGCAGCAGGCTGGCCAGCGGGCCTGAAGCGGAATTGAGTGTCACATGAGCCTCAGAGTGAGTTGTATTGATTCATGGCCGACTCGATGCCGTCGCTCATCATGTATTCAATGGCCTCGACAGCATTCACAACCACTTCGTCGAGAAGCTTGCGATCCGACCGGCTGGGAGACCTGAGGACATAATCGGCCCCCGTCATGCGACTCGACGTGGGTTTGCCAATCCCGATGCGCAGTCGCGCAAAGTCCGAAGTGTGTAGATGGGACTTGATCGACTTGAGCCCATTGTTGCCGGCCAGGCCGCCACCGAACTTGAACTTCATGCGACCAACCGGCAGGTCGAGTTCGTCGTGTACCACCAGCAATCTCGACAGGTCATTGATGCTGCGCCGTCGCACGAGCTGTGTGACCGATCGTCCGGATTCGTTCATGAATGTCGTGGGGAAGGCGACCGTGAGCCGGTCTCCCCCGATTCTGAAATCGTCCACGAGAGCGGACTCATGTTTCGAGGGCTTGAGATTCCCGGAATTGCGCGCCACGAGCTCGCGCGCAACCCACGCTCCGACGTTGTGCCGAGTGGAGGCGTACTTCTCACCGGGATTTCCGAGTCCGACCACCAAAAGGTCGCCAGGCCCGTCGTCCGCGCTGTTGTCTGGGCTAGCCACGCTGGGCCGGCCAACCAAGATCAGGAATCCGATTCAGTCTCGGATTCGGATTCGTCCCCAGCATCGGCCTCGGTCTCTTCCTCGGCAGCCTCAGCCGCGGCTTCCTGACGGAGGAATTCCTTGGTGGAGCGAGTGATCAAGCCAACGGCAAATGCCACATCGGGCTCCACTGCGGGTCGGACGCCGGCTGGCATCTCGATTTCGCCAACACGCAGCGAATTGCCAACTTGGAGGTCGGTGATATCAGCCTGCAGCACGTCGGGAATCGAATCCGGCTTGGCGAACACGGGCAACATGTGGATGATCTGGTCGACCATGCCGCTCGCCTGGTCGACGGCTTTCGCCTCGCCGACCAGCACCAACGGAACTTCGACCTCGACTTCGGCGCCCTCTTCAAGCCGAATGAAATCGACGTGGAGCACATCACGACGCACCGGATGACGCTGAATGTCCTTGACGAGCGAGAGTTGCTTCTTGCCGTCGATGTCGAGGGTGATCAAAGCGTTGAGACCGAGGTCTGTGGTGATGGCCTGACGGAGTTCGGTCCACACGACCGACACTGCGAGCGGATCGGCACCGAGTCCGTACACGACGGCAGGGATTTGACCGTCGCGACGCAATCGGCGAGACGAACGGGTTCCTTCGGCACGGCCTGTTGAGGCCTTCAGCAGCAGTTCTGACATGATGATTCGATTTCTGAGAAGGGCACTCTTCGGACAGTTGGTTCGGGTGTGAACCGGCGGATCAGACTACCGGCTCGTCTTGTAAGACACACCAACCTTCGACCGACCTTGCCGCTCAGGCCAGGTTGTTGCCGCCAAAGATTTCACTGACCGAGGTGTCCTCGAACACCGCGGAAATCGCCCTGGCGATAAGAGGTGCCACGGACAGGACCTTTATCTTGTCGATCTGCTTCTCGGGCGGCAACGGCAACGTATCGGTGCAGATCACCGTCTCGATGCATGAGTTCTTGAGCCGATCAATGGCCGGTCCCGAGAACACGCCGTGAGTGGTGGCCACGATCACACGATCGGCGCCCTGCTCCACCAGCAACTCGGCCGCGGCCACGATCGTGCCACCCGTATCGATCATGTCGTCGATCAACACGCACGTGCGGCCCTCGACGTCGCCCACGATTTCCTTGGCTTCAACCATGTTCTTCTGGTCTTTTGCCCTCCGCTTGTGGACGATTGCCAGGTCGGCGTGGAGAAGGCTCGTGTATCGCTCGGCCACCTTCACCCGCCCGGCATCGGGCGAGACGATTACCAAATCCTCGCCGCCAAGCTCGGTGAGATGATCAATCAGCACGGGCATGGCTGTGAGGTGATCCACCGGACCGTCGAAGAAGCCCTGGATTTGGCCCGAATGCAGATCAACCGACACCAAACGATTGGCCCCGGCCCTGCGGAACATGTCAGCCACGAGACGAGCCGTGATCGGCTCTCGTCCCGATGCCTTGCGATCCTGGCGCGCATAGCCGTAGAACGGGGCAACAACGGTGATCCGCTTGGCCGATGCCCGCTTGGCGGCGTCGACAAGAATCAGATGCTCCATCAGGGCGTCGTTGATCGAATTTCCTTCCCAGCTCGTGTGGGACTGCACGATGAACACGTCGGTGCCGCGAATCGATTCGCCATACCGCACATGGATTTCACCGTTGGCGAATTCATCAATGTTGGCATGCCCCAACGACACACCCAGCTCACGACAAATGTCAGAAGCGAGTTCGGTGGTTGCTCTTCCTGCGACTACGTGGAGCTTCTTTTGGTTGAGCAGCTGCATACCCGTCCAGTCGATTTTGTTGTTGGCTGGCCGGGCAGGACTCGAACCTGCAACATCCGGAGTCAAAGTCCGACGTTCTAACCACTTGAACTACCGGCCATCGCCGCTGGGCGACTCCATGCACCGTAGCGCAGAGGAGTGGCGGCGCACCCGCACAATCGCCGCAGATCGAATTCAATTGCGTCGCGGGTGTAGGAACGCGTTCATCCCGGTAGCGTCACGGCCCGTGGGATCACTGATCAAGAAGCGCCGTAAGCGCATGCGTAAAAAGAAGCACAAGAAGATGCTGCGAAGGAC
>CAZHMP010000104.1:0-8044 GCA_964533595.1 uncultured Acidimicrobiales bacterium
ACCATCGTGCGATGCTGGCAGCCATGGACCACCGGATTCGCCCTTACGACGAAGCACTCGACCTCGATGCCGTGACGCGAATCTGGCTCGAAGTTGGCTGGCTGACCAGCATCGACAAGAAGCCGGCGCTCAAAGCCAGTCTTGCTGCCGCCAACACCGAAGTCGGCCTGCTCGATGACGAGGCTGAGTGCATGGTGCAATGGGCGCCCGGCAGCATCCGCTACCAATCGACCGACTTGCCGCTGTGCGCCGTCACCGCGGTGACCACCAGCACCATCGGACGCAAGCAGGGCTTCGCCTCAACGATGACCACCCGCGCTCTGGATCAGTCGGCCGCAGCCGGTTGTGCGGTGGCTGCCCTCGGCATCTTCGAACAGGGTTTCTACGACCGGCTCGGATTTGCCATCGCCGACTACGACCATCAACTTTCGTTCGACCCAACCAGCCTCCTCATCGATCACATCCCGTATCGGCCACCCGTTCGCCTGTCGGCCGGCGATTGGGCCGAGATGCACAAGGCCATGGCCCAGCGGAAACTGTCCCACGGGGCGGTGGTGCTCGATCCCCCCGGACTAACCAAGGGCGAGATTCTCAGTCGCGACAATCCGTTGGCTCTCGGCTACCGAGATGACAATGGCACACTCACCCACTTCTTTTTCGGGCAGTCGAGCGGCGAGTACGGGCCGCTGAAGATCCATGCGCTCGCGTACCAAAGTTCCGGCCAGTTGCTCGAATTGCTGCGACTCCTGTACGAGCTCGGTGACCAGATCAGATCGGTCAGGATCATCGAACCCGCACATGTGCAGCTTCAGGCGCTGCTGCGAAACCCGATGCGAGAAATCGAACGCTCGGCCCGTTCAGAACATGAATCCTTCAACCACTCCGTTGCTTGGTGGCAGCTCCGAATACTCGACGTCGAAGCCTGTGTGGCAGCCCGCAGCTGGGTCGGAGAACCGGTGCGATTCAATCTCACGCTCACCGACCCCATCGAGGATCGACTCACTGGCGACTGGAGAGGCACGGCGGGTGAATACACGATCGAGATCGGTGCAGTAAGCGCGGCATCAGCCGGCCATCAAAGCGGTCTGCCCACCATGAGCGCCGACGTGGGATCGTTCACCCGACTTTGGTTCGGGGTAAGGCCGCCGTCGGTCGTGGCCGCAACCGACTCGATTGATGCGCCCGACAATCTCCTCGCCGCACTTGACGAGGCTCTGATCCTTCCCAAACTTCTACCCGGATGGCTGTTCTGACATGAGAATTGGAGTGCAGGTACCCGAAGTCGAACGACGCGTCGGCTGGTCCGAATATCGCGACATTGCCCTCACAGCAGAAGATGGCGGGCTGGACTCACTTTGGGTCGGCGATCATCTGCTCTACGACCTGCCCGACGGCACCTCTCGCGGGCCGTGGGAATGCTGGTCGCTGCTGGCCGGACTTGCCGCGGTGACCGAGTCGGTGATGCTCGCCCCACTGGTTGCCTCCACCAGCTTTCACGCACCCGCCATGTTGGCCAAGAAAGCCGCAACTGTCGATGAGATCTCCGGCGGCCGCCTGATGCTGGCTCTGGGAGCAGGATGGAATCAACGCGAATACACGGCGTTCGGATTCCCATTCGACCATCGGGTCAGCCGCTTCGAGGAAGCCTTCACCATCATTCGAATGCTGCTACGCCACGGGCGAGCCGATTTCACCGGCCGCCACTTTCAAGTGAGCGACTGCGTACTCGACCCGCCGGCCCGACCCGACCTCGCTCTGATGATCGGGTCGTCGGGGCCGCGGATGCTGGAGATAACGATTCCCCATGTCGATGCCTGGAACATCTGGTACGACGATTTCGACAACGACCCGGGCCTGCTCGGTGAACGGATTGCTGTGGTCGACGCCGCGGCCTCAGCCGTTGGGCGACGGACCGAGGAGATATCCAAGACCGCGGCCCTCCTGGTGAACCTCAAAGGTGAGCCCTCGCGACGCGACTCCCGGAATCCGATCGTCGGGGCGACGGCGATGGCCGACGCCCTGGTGGCGACGGAACAAGCGGGGATAGACCACGTCCAATTGGTCCTCGACCCAATCACTGTCGAGACGGTTGGGATGGCTTCCGATGTCATCCAAATGATCGAGTGAGCCGTGGACGTATCCGCATGGTGGGTGGGGCCGCGGCTCCGACAACGGTAGACCTCCCTTCGTGACCGAATCGAAATCAAGAGGAGTTGTGGCCGCAGGCCACCATCTGACCGCCGAAACTGCCGCCAACGTGCTGCTCGAAGGCGGCACGGCCATCGACGCCGCGATTGCCGCTTTGGCCATGTCCTGCGTGTGCGAGCCGGTCCTTGCCTCACCTGGAGGCGGCGGTTTCGCCATGATCCGAGATGGCGCAACCGGGCAGGTCGAACTCGTCGACTTCTTTCCCCACACCCCCAAGCAACGCAACCCGAACGCCGAAGGTGGAATCACCGAGATCGAAGCGAACTTCGGCACGGCCACCCAGGTATTTCACATCGGCCCGGCAACAGCAGCCACACCCAGCTTGTTCGAAGGACTGCAGTTTCTGCATGGCCACGGTGCCACGATGTCCTTCGATGCTCTGATCCAACCGGCAATTCAATCAGCCCGCCGCGGCGTGGCAATCACACCGTTTCAGCACTATCTCTCCGACGTGGTGAGGCCAATAATGATGGCCACCGAAGAAACAGCCAACGTCTTCGCTCCCAACGGTGAACTGGTTGCGGTTGGCGAAACTTTTCGAAACCCGGGACTCGCCGATGCGTTCGAAATCCTCGCCCAAGGCAACTTTGCGGCAAGCGAAGTGGGGGCCGCCACCATCGCCGCACAGCGGGCGAGGGGACACCTGACCGCCACCGACCTCAACGACTATCAGGTGGTGGAGCGCACCCCAAAGTCAATTCAGATCGCCGGCGCCACGGTGCACTTGAACCCGCTTCCGGCGGCGAGTGGAACAATGATTGGGCACTCCCTCGCCCATCTCGAGTCGCCCACTCCGGTGGGGATCGCCAAGGCATTTCTCGCCACTGACAAGGCGCGAAATCTGGCGAATGGCGATTTTGCAAGCCTCGATTCCGCCGTTCTGCGTCAACTCGGCACCACTCACATTTCGGTGATCGACAGCAACGGAACCGCTTGTGCGGTAACCACGTCCAACGGCGTGGGCAATGGTGAGATCGTCGAGCCATTTGGCTTCATGCTCAACAACATCCTCGGTGAGGAGGACATCAACCCCGGCGACCCTCACGAATGGCCGCTCGACGTTCGAATGTCATCGGGCATGTGCCCCACCCTGATCGAAATGCCGGACGGAAGCCTCACCGCCCTGGGATCCGGCGGTTCCAACAGGATCCGGTCCGCCATCTGCCAGGTGGTGGTCCAGATGTGTCTCAACGGCCGCGATCTCGACGAGTCGGTCAGGTTCCCCCGGCTTCATGTGGAGAACGGCCACCTCGATTTCGAGGACCTCTTCGGTGAGGAAATCCGAGCCGAACTGCAGTCACTTTTCCCCGACCATCGAGCCTGGCCGGAACCCAACCTGTTCTACGGCGGGGTCCACGCCGCCCGCCTCGACGCTCATGGTCGCTTCAGTGGTGTGGGTGATGCACGTCGGTCCGGCGCCGCCATCATCGTGGGCTGAGACCCTTGGTAAATGACGACGCCGTGACCGACTCGGTGAGCAGGGATCCGCGACTATTCGCTCTTGTTGATGCTCAGCGACAACACATCCGGGCGGGAGTAGTGACCGCAAGAATCGAAGGCCCGGCGACCGCTCGCGATGCGATCCATGTCGAGGGTGGCCGAAACCGTGCCGGCCTCGCCTATTAGCGGCCCGGCAATGGTCTTCCCTCCCGGAGCAACAATCATGGAGTTGCCCTTTGACAGCCAGTCGTCATCGCCTCCGTAGATCTCATCGGCGCCCGGTAGATCTCGAGGAATGTCGCTGCCATTCTGACAAGACGTCACCCCGACCACGAACACTCTGCCCTCCTTGGCGATATGGCTGAGCGTCGCCAGCCACTCGTCGCTGTTGTCCCACGTCGGTGAAAGCAACACGTCGATGCCCTGTTCGTACATTGCGGCGCGAGCCAGAGGCATGTAGTTCTCCCAGCAAATCAGCGACCCCACCTTCACCCCGTCGATGTCGACAACGGTGAGCATCGGACCCTGGCCGTTGCCCCACACAATGCGTTCCGGGCCCGTTGGGATCAGCTTTCTGTGAAGTCCGGCGATTTCACCGTCCGAGTTGATGTACACGACCGCGTTGTAGAGCGTGCCGCCGTGGCGTTCGGTGATGCCCAATGCGACCCAGACCCCACAAGCCTTGGCTACCTCGCGAACGGGGTCCAACATCGGCCCGTCGACCACGATCGACTGGTCGGCGAATTTGTCATACCACTCTCGATCTGAGAACGGTTTGAGACGCCAGACCCAGTCGGGATAACCAGGTAGGAAAGACTCGGGAAACAGCACCAGATCGGCACCGTCGGCCGCGTTCTTCTCGACTTGCTCCACAACAATCTGAAGAGTGGCATCGCGATCGAGAAACGCTGGGGCGACCTGCACGGCCGCAACATTCAGCGACTTGCCGGCGCTCACTTTGCCGCTCCGGCGATCACAAGTTCGCAGGGGCCAACGAAACCATCGGCTGTCTCGAACCTCTCCAATTCTGATTCCATGTCGACCCACACCTTCTCACGAGCATCCGGGTCGAGGCCACCAAGCATCTGATGCAATGCACCGAACGACTCACGTTCGAATCGAACGCACTCCGCTGCCGATGGGAGCCTCACCGGGGCGTCGACCACCTGCACTTCAACATCGTGATAGCCCGCGGCGATCAATTCGCTCTCCAGCACGGCCGGATCGGCCAGACTGAATGGTCCGGGCTGGCCTGGTTGAGGAGCCGGCAACTTGGCCGCTTCCCTGATCAACTTCACCGGGATCGAGAAGAACTCATTGCTGGCTGCCGTCGAGTAGGTGACGGTTGCGAAGCGCCCACCATCACGCAAGGCGCTGTGAATTCCGGTGAGGGCCGCGTGCCGATCCGGGAAGTAGATGAACCCGACCCGGGAGATGGCCGAATCGAAAGATCCGGCAGGCAGTTCCTTCAGCTTCTCGCCGTCGAGTTCGCGGGTGCTCAGATTGGAGACACCCTCGTTGGCTGCGGCCTTCGCTGCGTAGGTGAGAATCGTCGGCGACAAGTCGGTGGCGAGAACCGATCCGGTCGGGCCAACCCTGCGAGCCGCAGCAACGCTTTGGCCACCGGCACCGGCTGCAACGTCCAGCACTCGACTTCCTTGGCCAACCCCAGCCATGTCGAGCATCCGCTGGGTGGCGTCGCCCAGCCATTCCTCCAACAGCGGTGCCCAGGCGTTCCAGCCCTCGGCATAGTCCTCCCATTGCTGACGGGTGGTGTTCTTGTATTTGTCCGGATCAAAAGCCATCGCTTTCCCTCTCAATATTGGGCTGTCATACTCAAGGCGCCAGAAACGGGGCGGAGCCGCCAGATTTCGTCTGGCGATCTGAAAAATGCGACGAGGGGACCTCAGCCGGTGGTAATGAGTGGTGGCGGTTTCATGATCGGCCGAACCGATCCGCACCGCCGACTGGCTGAGGCGATCGACGCGTCAACAGCCGGTCGACGCGATGTGGTGTTGGTGAGTGGCGAGGCCGGCATGGGCAAGACCACGCTGATTCGCTACGCGATCGACACCTCCCCGACTGCACCGGCCCTCGGTTGGGGAACCTGTTGGCACGGCGAAGGTGCTCCGGGTTTTTGGCCGTGGATTCAAGCCTTCGACAACCTCGTTCATTCCGTCGGACAAGAGACGGCAATCCGGGCCGCTCGACACGATCGCGAATTGCTGTCGGTGGTTGCCAGATCTCTCAAAACCACTTCGATCGGCACGGAAGTCGCCGAGAATGACCGTGTTCTCCTGCTCGATGCCGTCAATCGCTGGCTTGAGACGCTCGCCGATGAGCGGCCCGTCATCATCGTTCTGGACGACTTGCAATGGGCCGATCCGTCGACTCTCGACCTGCTCGAGTTGGTGGCAACTTCTGCATCGCCATCAAGGCTTTTGATCGTCGGCGGTTACCGCAACGACGAGATCGATGCCGAACGCAAGCCGCGGATCGCGCGTCTGTCCGGCCGCGCCGAGCACATTCACATCAGCGGCCTGTCACCACTCGAGGTGGGGCAATTGGCAACCGCGGTCGGAGGAACAACACTCACCACCGACCAGCAGGATCGGCTTCATCGCCGCACCGGGGGCCACCCCATGTTCGTCACCGAGCTTGCTCAGCTCGCCGCGTTGGGCGACAGTTCGATACCCGCGGCCGTCACCGACGCCGTGGCCAGGCGACTCGACCGACTGAATACCCACACACGGACAGCGCTCGATGCCGCCGGGGTCCTGGGAAACCGCCTATTCGTCGACGTGATCGCTCACGCCATCGACACCACTCCGAGCGAGGTCACCAGCGCTCTTCATCCCGCCATCGATGCCGGACTGATTCGTCGGGAGGCGGATTCATCACTCTGGTTCAGCCACGACCTGTTTCGCGAAACCATCTACGACTTGCTCCAGTTCGATCACCGGATCTCGCTTCACGGAGCCGTGGCTGACGGTCTCGCCCAGCGCGTTGAGCGTGGAGGCCACGTCGAACCCGGCGATCTCGCGCGGCACTCGGCCACTGCGGTGTCGCTGGTGGGCGTCGACGAAGCAATTCGTTGGGCTCATGCTGCAGCGGCGGAAGATCGTCGCCGATCAGCATTTCGAGAAGCAGCCTTTCATCTCAAGAGGGCCCGCATCGCATGCGAGGACTCCGGCTTGTCAATCAGCCCCGACACTCTCGTCACGTTGCTGCTGGCCGAGGCATCCGACAATGCCAGGGCCGGCTCACCCGATGTGGCTCGAAAGATCCTTCACGACGCTGCAGTCATTGCCACAGAACCTGGCAGGCAGGCGGATGTGGCCCTTGCTGTGCAGAAACTCGGCGCCAAATTCGCAGCTCGGCGCGACGAGATCATCACCCAACTAGAAGGCGCGCTCACCGCCATTGAAGGCACCGATCCAATCCGCGAGGCAAGGCTCACCGCCGCTCTCGCACGAGAATTGCAGCATTCGGTTCCCGAGGATCGACTACGAGCCGTCCCGTTGAGTGAGAGGGCGTTGGCCCTCGGCCGCAGCGTGGGCGACGACGCGACCCTCGCCGACTGCCTGCTCGGTCGGCACGACGCCCTCTGGGGCCCTGGCACCGGAGCGGAACGCGCTGAGCTCGGCCGCGAGATTGCTGAAGTCGGGTTGAGGCTGCACGACACGGACCGCCAAGCAGAAGGTCTCTTGTTGCAGGCAAACGGTCTGCTCGAGTCGGGGCTGGCCGGTTTTCGACCTGTGTTGGACAAGTGGTTCGGGATTCTCGAGAAGCGAGACCAGCCCCGCGACCGTTACATGATCCTCACCCGAAGAACCGCTCTCGCTCTCATGGAGGGCCGTACCTCCGACGCCGATTCGCTCATGCACGAGTCCGCAGTCATCGGTGCCGGAATTCATGAGCCCGACACCGGAAACGTCCTCATGTCGCATCGAGTGGCCCTGGCTCACGCACTTGATGATCCCGATGAATATCGGCGACTCGCGGTGGATGCCATCGCCCACTGGACGGGAACACCGGTTCACGCTCACTCTGTGGCCGCAGGAGCGCTGGCTGCCGCCGGCGACCTTGATGCCGCAGCCCAACACGTCGCCATGGTGGCCGGATCCGGTGGCTGGAGCAGCGAGGGGTCGTATTTGCGTTCGGTTCTCGTTGCCCACCTCGCGGCAGCCGCGGTTGCCACCAATGACGTCGAGTTGTGCGAAGCGCTCCTCGAAGAAGTCGAGCCACTCGCCGGGCACTGCGGAGTGAACGGTGCGATCGTGGCATTTGCCGGACCGTTCGACCACACCGCCGCGATCCTGTCCGCCGCAGCGGGAGATCAAGAACGGGCCAAGTTCCTGGTAACCCGTTCGATCGATACATCGCGTCGGCTCGG
>CAZHMP010000105.1:0-7928 GCA_964533595.1 uncultured Acidimicrobiales bacterium
TTCCCAACGGCCAACTGCCGTGCACGCTGATCCACACGAAACCCACCACCGCGAGTTGCGCCAGTCGCCCGGTGCCGTTGGACACCCTCAACGTCACAGCGAATAGCATCAGCGCAATTAGCAGCGGACGCTGACTCCACATGCCGGCGCCGATGACCAACACGGGTGCGGTGATCAACAATCGTGTGTGAAGGCTCGGCGATGAACCACTGATTTGCCAGACGAACCAGGCGAGCATCCCGGCAACAATTGCCGTGAAGATCCGGATTCCACCAAACCCGGCGACGTCGTCGATCACACCGTAGATGAGAGACGCAAGCCAGCTCTGGACAACCACTTCTCGGCCCTGGGATGTCCATGTGAACACGTCGTGGTGAACGAATCCGTGCGCGACCATCTCCCGGCCGGTAGCCAAATGGGTCAGGAAACTGTTGTCCGAGATGCGTTGAGCACCGATGAACATTCCGACCAGCGCAACAGTCAGGCCGACGACCCCGCCCAGATCGAATCCGGGCAAGTTGAATCGGCTCGCACGTCCAGCGCCCGCGCTGTCAACCGGATTTGCCGACGAAGAGCCCCCGTCGGCCGCCGACTTCATGGTGAGGGTCACGGTCTGCTCGCCCGTAGCAAACCGGTCAGAAGTTCGCCATGATCCGCAACGCCGCTGGACCAAGCACAATGGTGAACAACGCGGGAAAGATACAGAAGACCATGGGTATCAGCATTTTCACAGGCGCCTTCTGAGCGCGCTCCTGAGCGAGTTGCCGGCGCTTGATCCGCATCTCTTCGGCCTGAGACCGCAACACTCGGCCAATCGAAACACCAAATGTGTCGGCCTGGAGAATCGCCAGCACGAAACTGCGAATCTCGGCTACCTCGACGCGAGCGTCAAGGGCTCGCATGGCTTCTGCCCTCGTCGACCCGGCCCGTACCTCTCCAAGCATCCGAATGAACTCGTCGCTCAGGGGTCCGGGAACCGACCGGATAGTGCGATCGAGCGCCTGCTCGAATCCGAGCCCGGCTTCAACGCTGATCACCAGAAGGTCGATGATGTCGGGCAGACCACGCTGAATGGATTTCTGGCGTTCCTCCACGGCGCGATTGAGCTTCGCATCGGGGCCCACCAGCAGTACCAAAACCACGAGGAGTGCCACCCCCATCTGGCTCTTTCCCTGGAAACCGAGCGGGTTCAGACCGTAGAAGAACCAGAGCGATACCGGCACCATCACCACCGTGATCACCCTAATGGCCAAGAAGCGATCGACAGCTTCTGACGATGACCGACCCGACAAAACGAACTTGTGTCTAACAGACTCGACGTAGCCGACAGGCGTCAGCCGTCGACCGACATTTGTCAGAGCACCGAGCACAGGAACCAGGGCCCGCTCGGTCAACGGGTTCAGCAGTTCCTGGTCGCGGACGTTGTCAATCTCGTAATCATCAAGCTGACGCAGTGAATCTCGAACGACGGACTTTTCATGGGCCTGTGATGCCACGGTCCAAATGACAAGACCGATTGCCGCACCGAACAGGCTGACAGCGATTTGGGGGTCAAGACTGAACACGGTTTCCTCAGATTTCGATCGTGATGATCTTCTTCATCCAGGCGAATCCGGCTACCGCCGCAATCGTCGAGATGACCAACAGAACCTTGCCGAACGAGTCGGTGAACAGCAGTTGGATGTATTCCTTGTTCATCGCCCACATGGCGAAACCGAGAAGGATCGGCAAGGCACCCAGGATGATGGCGCTCATCTTTCCCTCCGCCGTCAGTGCCGCTACGTCGCGGCGCAGCCTTTCGCGCTCCGTCATCGTCTCGGCGACTGTGAGCAGTAGCTCCGACAGGTTTCCACCGACCTCGCGCTGGATCTTCACTGCCATTACGGCCCAGGCAAAGTCGACGGAATCCATTCGCTCGGCCGAGGCGTCCATCGCCTCTTCCACAGGGCGGCCGAGTTGCGACTCGGCAACGATGCGGCGGAGCTCCCCGGCCATCGGGTCCTCGATCTCCTGAGACACAGCATCGACACCCTGCATGAACGAGTAGCCGGCCTTGAGCGTCGATGACAGCAGCTGGAGGGTATCCGGCAACTGGTTCATGAACTTCTTGCGACGCCTTCCGGCCTTCATCTTCACGAAGAGCGGCGGGATCATCAGGCCAATTGTTCCGAAGAAGATCATTGCGACGAGCGTCTTGCCAAGCAGCAGCCCGAACACGGCGGCAAACATTGCTATGGCGGCATATCCGCTCAACGCCTCTCCGACGCGGAGTGGCAAGTCGGCCCGCTCAAGGAGAGCCTCTGACTTCGACATGACACCCTGGCTCTCGGCGAGACCCTCGGTGATCTCCACGGCTCGCTTCACGAACAGGTTTCTCGATATCCGCCTCTTGTGCTCGCCCTCCGCTCCCGCCACCATTGACTGTTCGGAATATGGCATCAAGGTCGAATCGAGCCCTGAGGGGTCCTTCTGAAGCAACATCACCATTGCATACGCGGCCAGGGCAGCCGCCGTCGCCCCGAGGACGATGCCGAGACCCTTGGCAGTGTTGCCAGTGAGGAATGGCAGACCATCTCCGCCGGTGATACGGAACGGGGTGAGAGCACTGCCCGCGGTTACGGAGCCGGCAACGTACGACGCCGAGAAGGTGATGTCATTGACGCGAATATCGATCTGGTTTTCTGTGGCGATGTTCGCAGCGGTAAAGCCCACCACCCAGGTGCCCGCCACCACGTCAGATATCGACTTGCCGTAACCGGCGAGAACCGTTGGGTCGGAGTCCGACTTCAAGCCTCCTGCGGCACTCACCGCCACCATACGAGCCAAACTTTGCAGCGGAAGCGACGGGTCGTCGCTGCTCACGACGAAAGCAGAAGCACCTGCCTCCATCACCGCGCCTCTTGCCTCGGTCGAGGTCGACACGGACTCGGAGTCCGGAGATCCGGCGAAGAGAATGACATTGGCGGCGCCGACAGAAGGTTCCACGAAGTCGAGCACCCCTCCCCTTACGGCATCCCACATGTGGTTCGTGCCCGTCGCGGTGACGAGGTTCGACAGCACCGCATCGACGCGGGCGTGATCTGCTGAGGCTGCCGCTCGAAGCTTCGCTCCACCACCCGTGGTCCACACCGATATTCCTTCGGTGTCGGGTGCGTCGGCCACATACGAGCGCGATGCTGCAATGAACGAATCGAGGAATTCCGCGGCCTCTGCGCCATTGTCGATGACAATCGTGGTCTGAATCTGCCTACCGTTCGACGCCACGGAGGTGATGGAACCCACTGTTGCCGGAGTCTCACCAACCGTGATCGCCACGTTCGACGGACGACTCGGAGTGCGCACGATCACCGAGGCACCTGTGGCATTCTCGATGGAGAGCAGGTGCGTGTCGGGGCCGGCGGGAGTGACCGCGTCTTGAGCGAAAGCGGTTTGACCCATCGCAAAGCTCGCAGCGAACGCGGCCAGCGCAGCCCAAGCGATGGCCCGACGGCGAGATCGACGACGTCTTCCTTTGGAGGCGAAGCTCAATCGAGCCCTCACAACTCCGACCTCATCGCATTCTGTGGAGCGAATGTCTCCGGACCGAGTTTGATGCCCTGGGAGCTGAGTTTCTCGGCGAACTTGGGACGTATACCGGTCGGCCGCAACACGCCTCGATACCGTCCTTCGTCGTCCACGCCGGCACTGAAATCGAACATGAAGATATCCTGCAGCGTGATGACATCGCCCTCCATGCCCTGCACCTCGGTGATGTGCGTGATTCGGCGACTGCCATCCCTGAGACGCGCGATCTGGACGATCACGTCGATTGCCGCAGCCATCTGCTCACGAATTGCCCGCACCGGGAGATCGAATCCCGACATGAGGGTAAGTGTCTCGAGGCGGCTCAGAGTGTCTCGCGGGGTGTTGGCGTGCACGGTGGTCAGAGAACCGTCGTGGCCAGTGTTCATCGCCTGCAACATGTCGAGAGCCTCACCGGCGCGACACTCGCCAACCACGATTCTGTCAGGTCGCATACGCAGACTGTTCTTGACCAGATCGCGAATCGTCACCTGTCCACGACCCTCGATGTTGGGCGGACGGGTCTCCATGCAAAGCACGTGGTCCTGATGGAGTTGGAGTTCCTTCGCATCCTCAACCGTGACGATGCGCTCCCCATCGGGAATGAACGATGACAATACGTTCAGAGTTGTCGTCTTGCCAGTTCCGGTACCACCCGAAACGACAATGTTCAATTTTCCGACCACACAGGCTTGAAGGAAGCGTGCCGAGTTGGCATCGAATGTGCCGAAACGGATGAGATCATCCACGTGAAGCGGATCAGCCTTGAACTTTCGAATGGTCAGAAACGGACCACCGATCGTCAACGGCGAGATCACCGCGTTCACACGAGACCCGTCCGGGAGACGGGCGTCACACATCGGCGACGACTCGTCGATTCGACGGCCGACCTGGCCGACTATCTTGTCGATGATGCGACGCAGATGGGCCTCGTCGACGAATGTGACCGCGTCTTTGGCCAGCCGGCCGTTCCGTTCCACGTAGACCGACTCAGGACCGTTGCACATGATTTCGGACACATCGTCGTCGCGGAGCAGAGGGTCGATCGGTCCGTAGCCGAGAATGTCATCGGAGACATCCTGAATCAGCTGTGCCTTGTCAGCCGCAGACAGCGGGGCCCGCTCCTGGGCCAGCGCCGAGATCAACTGCTCATGAACCTTCTTGCGAAGATCGTCCTCCGACAGCCGACTGTCGTACAGGATCGGGCCAAGTTCATCGATGAGGCTGTGGTGAATCCGTTGCCTCAGCTCATCCAGCACCGGGTCACGGCGACCGGCGGCTGCTCCCCGAGCCTGCTTCGTGGCGGCCAACAGCCCACCGGCGCCACCGCCGGAACCCGGACTCTCCGTATCGCTACTGGATCCACCGCCTTGTTGGACTTCATGTAGACGCTTGTAGAGGGACATTCATACTCCTTGCGGGCAGGTGGTGACCGCGATTTCGTGTGATGTACGTGACTGGATGTCGAGTTTCAATGTCGCCCCCTTTTCTTGGGGGCGGGCTCGTCGGTGAACAGACGCGCCATCTCGTCCATGGCCTTGGCGACCCCGGACCTCTTGGCTGTCTGGACGAGGGGCACCCCTCGGTTGACTGACTGGGGGACCACGATGTCGCTCGGTATCAAGACATCCGCGCTCACCTGAAGCGTGCGCTCCACCTCGGTGACATCGAGTTTCACCTTGGAATTGGCCCGATTGAGGATCAGATGCAGCTTCTCCATCGGAGTGTTGAGCAGCCGCAGGGTCTGCAGCCCGATCTTCACGTTCTTGATGTTGGGAATGTCCATCCCAGCTATGAGAAGGACATCATCACTGACCTCGATCATGCCCAGGACCACATCGTTGAAGTAGGCCGGAGTATCGACGATTACATAGGAGCAGAACCGCTTCAGGACCTCAATTATCTGCACCATCTCCGCCGCGCCGATCTGATCGGCAAATGCCGGTTCAAGTGGTGCGGGCAGAATCTTCAAGCCCGACGAGTCGTGGGTGATGAGAAGATTCTGTAGCAGGCTTGCATCAAGACGATCGAGAGAACTAACTGCGTCCACAATCGTGTGTTGCGGCGCCAACTTCAACATTACCGCTATGTCCCCGAACTGAAGGTCGGCATCGACCAAGCACACCGGCTTTTCGGACCGTTCAGCGAGCAACACGCCGAGATTTGTCGCTATGACCGATTTCCCTGCGCCGCCTTTTGTTGAAAATACCGTTATGACGTGAGCGAGCTCGCCATCGGCATCGAACAGCGGGTCATCCTCAGCCGTGATCCCGGACGATGCCGACAGGCCGGGCGTGACTCTTGAAATGGCCTCGGTCAGCTGAATATTGTCGGCCGGAGCAGCCAGGACGTCTTTGACTCCGGACCGCAGGGCCTGCTGGAGCAAATTGGTGGTGAGCTCCTCGGCGACCATTATCGCTCCGATTTCCCGACGCTGTCGCAACAACTGCTCGATCGACGCCAAGCTTCCGTCGACTGCGCAGCTTGGCCCCAGGATCACCACCACGGGCTCGCCGTTGAGAAATGGCACAAGTTCGCTGATGGACGGAAAGGAGCTGACATCGGTGCCCAGTTGCGCCAGAATCCTATTTCGGGTGATGTCGTCGGGGTCGATGACTACCACGTTCACCGTTGCCGACTCGTGACCAGCTGCTGCAGGAACCTTTGCCGGGCCTTCGGCTCCACGCAGTCCTCCTGTCGTTGGGTCGATGACTTCGTCCGGTTCAGGCTTCGCGCTCGTGTCGTCGGTGAAGAAGCTCGACATCGGGCTCACTCTCCCCAGATGACACTGCATGAGTATGCAGCGGTGGTGTCGGTGGTCGTCGCCAGATCAGACACCGCCGCAGCCGCATCGCCGGCCACGTAGCCATCCACGCCATACGGAGTGAGACATTCCGGCGTCTCGGCCGGGGTCGGACCCTGGATCACCTTCTTGCTCAGTGCGGGAAGCGGCTCGGCTTGATAGTCCTCCGGAAGCAGAGTCAGATACATCATCGACGGATCAAGTGAGGCGATGATTTGTGCAGCCTCGTTGGGCGCCATGAATGTGATCGTCCCGCTCATTGGCACAATTCCGACGGCCGATGTCTGACCAGGCTGAAGCGTCTGGCGATCGCCGATCGCAAGAATCTTCACACGTTGAAAGATGTATCGAGCCGGTTGCGTGTAGGAGCAATATTCGCTTACATCGACGCTCTGCGGCCCGGAAGTCGTGGTTGTCGTGGGAATGTCGGTGGCAGCTCCGGCCGAAGCAGCGGCGGCACAACCCGCCGCGCTGTCGTTGACCATGATGTTGACCTCATCGCCTGGCTGCAGATAGCCGCCAACAGCCCTGACCTGTGCAACAGACACAGACACGGCAACCTGGCCTGTGGGTATCTGGTCCTTGAACGACTGCTGAATCACGGTCGGATCCACGAACAAACCACGGATGATGATCTGATTCCGGGGGATATCGCTGTTGGCGACAAGACCCGCAAGCTCATCGGTTCCATCCGCCGGTATGAAGCTCGATGGACGAATCTCGAGCGGGATGTCCCTCAGTTCGACCGACTGAAGCGCGTCGGCTGCAGGCGTGCCTTTCGGAATATCGGTCGCTGCAATCAGCACTTGCACCGGTTGGGCGTCTTGGTAGACCCCACTTTCGACACCACGTATGTAGCTCAGCAGGGCAATACCTGCGAAAGCTCCAACCGCGATTGCTGCTATCAGAATGAGCGTTCTTCGTGAACTCACTTGACCCTCGTTTGCCTGAGACGACCTTCCGCGAACCTGTCGGCCGTGTCTCTGCGTTTGTGAGGCAAACGACCCGGGACCGCGGACCCAACGCGCATAGTCCGCGCGACTGGTCCCATCTCGTCGTCACATGGGCAGCCAAGCTTGAAAACAATCAGCCGCTGTCGGCCGCGGGTGGGACAAAACGCGAAGATGGGCACCGTCTCCGGTGCCCATCTCTCAATCAGTGGTTTTTGTCACGAGAACCGCCGGTCGAGGCGGCCGCCCGGATCAGGCCTGCTCGGCCTCGGGATCTGCCTCGGGGGCAGTCTCGGTCTCGCCGGACTCGTCGACAACTTCGTCGACGACCTCCTCCACGACTTCCTCGACTTCGACGTACTCGTATTCGGTGCCGTCTTCGTCGGTGCCGCTCTCGCCGACTACTGCCTCAGAGCCATCTTCAACGGTGGAGTAGTACTCCTCCCAGGCCTGCTGGCCCTCGGAGTCGCTCTCGCCGCCGATGTAGTTGCCCTCGGGATCGTAGGCGTGCTCACCGAAGTGTTCCTGGTACTCGGCGGCGACCTGTCCACCTTCGGCGGCCTGCTTGATCGACAGGCTGATGCGACGGCGCTGAAGGTCGAGATCGATGATCT
>CAZHMP010000106.1:0-7903 GCA_964533595.1 uncultured Acidimicrobiales bacterium
GGGCAGATCATCGGATCGTTCACCGCCGCAGCGATCTTCCTCTTCGCATTTGGTGTCATCGAACGAACCGCCGAATATCCGATGCTTCCGCTCCACTTCTTCAAACAGCGTGACTTCACCGGGAGCGTGGTTGTGCTCGGACTGGTGTTCTTCTCCGGCATCGTGATGTTCTTCTTCCTCACCCAGTACTTCCAGATCGTTCAGGGCCGCTCACCCTTCGAGACCGGACTGATGATCCTGCCCAACGCCGGCGCGATCGTTCTCGCATCCGGCATCGCTCAAGTGGCCCTGCCCAAGATCGGCCCACGAAAGCTCGTGAGCGTTGGTGTGACGATCATGGCGATCGGCACGGCCTTGTTCACAGGTGTCACTGGCGCAACCGAAGCATCGACGTTGATCACATTCATCATGATCTTCGGATTCGGATTCGGCTTGGCCGCGCAGCCACTCACCGACACCGTGATGGCAGCAGTTCCCGTGGAAGACGCCGGCATCGGATCGGCCGTCAACGATGTCAGCCGGGAACTCGGCTCGGCGATGGGTGTTGCCATCCTGGGGTCGATCGTCTCGGCCCTCTACCGAAGCAACGTCTCGACGGCCCTCGACGGTCAAGTTCCCGGCGACGTGGTCGATGCGGCACGTGAGGGAATCGGGGTCGTCGGTGTCGTCTCGAACCAGCTCCCCGTTGACGTCGCAACCTCAGCCATCACCGGAGCCAATCAAGCATTCATCGATGCCATGACAACGGGCTTCTGGTTCTCGGTGGGATTCCTGGCGGTTGGCATCGCGACAGCGATGGCACTTCTTCCCGATCGAATCCGCGATGAGCAGGTCGTCAGAGCCGACGGCCAACCGGTCCGCCCCGCCATCGACACAAGTGCGGATCTCGACATTGTGACCATTCCGGGCACCGTCGTGGACAGGCCAGTGGCGACCGAAGTCTGAGACGATTCCGGCCCCGGCCAGTGCCGGTTCGGGGCCGGATCAGTGGTTCGATTCAACCATGTTCGACGTGTTGATGAACCAAGAAGAATCCGAGATCCAAGCCAGAGCACGCGAATTCGTCAAGAACGAAATCGACCCGCAGTTTCTGCGTGATCTCGACCAGGAGAGACTGGACTTCCCCCACGGCTACCACGGAAAAGTGGCACAAGCAGGCCTCTTCGGGGTGAGATTCCCAAAGGAATGGGGTGGCCAGGGTTTGTCATGGACCGCAGAAGTCGGGGTGCTCGAAGAGATCGGGCGCCTCGGCATTGTGCTCGGCTGCCAATACTCGATGCCGTCGATTGTCGGCCAGGCGCTCGTGAAGTTCGGCAACGACGAACAACGCGAGCGCTTTCTGAAGCCCATGCTCGCCGGAGAACTGGTGTCGGCCGAGGCACTGACCGAACCCCGCGGAGGTTCAGACTTCTTCGGGGCCACCACCATTGCGCGCCAAGACGGTGACGAGTGGGTGCTGTCTGGCGCCAAGCGCTTCATAGTTGGCGCGGAGGGTGCCGACTTCTTTCTCGTCTATGCCAAGACCGCACCGGAGAACGCTCCGCATGAGTCATTGTCGGTATTTCTTGTGGAGCGCGAACGTGGTGTGAAGGTCGAACACATCTTCGGTCTGATGGGCGCTCGCGGAGGAGGCACCGGACGAATCAGTTTCCATGATGTGAGGGTGCCCGCCACCAACCTGGTTGGAAGGCTCAATGGCGGGGCCGAGATCTTCGACCAAATGATGATCCCCGAGCGGATGACCTCGGCCGCAGCGATTCTCGGCGGGGCACAGGCCGCCATCGATGTTGCGGCCGAATACTCGATGAAGCGCAAAGCGTTCGGTCAGCCCATTCGAAAATTTCAAGCGGTGAGCCACACTCTCGCCGACTCCGTCACCAAACTCGACGCGGCCCGGGGGCTGTTGTGGGCCGCGGCTCAGACGGTCGACGCGGGCCGCCCACATCGCCGACTCGTGAGCGAGGCCAAGAAGTTCTGCACGGAAACGGCTTGGGATGTGGTGAACGACGCCATGCAGATGATGGGCGGGATCGGCTACACCGATGTCTACCCGATCGAGCGAATCCTGAGAGACACTCGCCTGTCGATGATCTGGACCGGCACTTCGGAGATCATGTCGAATCTGATTCAGCACGAGTACTACCGCGAACTGGGCGACGTGAAACCCTCTTACCGCAACGTGGAAGCCGACGCGCTGAGCGCCGATGCCGCGGATGAAAAGGTGTTCGAGTAGCGACTCGGACCAGCCGGTCGGCCGACTCGATCAGACGACCGCGACACCCGCCTCGCGGAATTCTTCCATCGCAGCACGCGTGGTGTCGGCTGATATCCCGGCACACATGTCGAGAAGCACCTTGGTGTGAAATCCCGCTGCCGCCGAATCGAGAGCAGTGGCCTTCACGCAGTAGTCGGTTGCCAGGCCAACCACATCAACTTCCTCGACCCCACGATCGCGAAGCCATTCCTCCAGCTTCACCGATTCGTCGGCGGACGCCCCGGCGTCGAATCCCGTGTAGCTGGCGGATGTGCGTCCCTTGAGAAAAATCTCATCGATCGCGATTTCCAAATTGTGGTGGAACTTGGCGCCGGGCGAATCTGCCACGCAATGGACCGGCCACGTGTCGACGAAATCAGGCTCCTTGTCGGGTGCGGCAAAATGCGCGCCGGGATCGACATGCCAGTCCTTCGTGGCCACCACAAAGTCGTATTTGCGATTCCCTCGGTTGGTGCCCACCTTCGACGTGATGGCCCCTGCCACCGTTCCCCCACCGTCCACCGGCATCGAACCGGCCTCACAGAAATCATTCTGCACATCGACGACGATCAGGGCACGGGTCATCGCAGGTCGCCGTTGGCTACCACTGCCGACAGGGGTTCTTCGACGCCTTCCCAAATAGTGGGAATGGCCGGTGTGCGGGCCGGCCATGGGGTGCGGTCGATCGGATCGAGTCGGGCGCGTCGGTCGGCGCAGCGTCGGCGCGACACGCTGGGGTCGCTGAGATCGACGGCAGCCTCGCCGTCGCGGATCAACGCCACCTGCGGCGACATGCAGTCGTCGGGCAACTCGACCGGAAGCACCGAGAGAACCTCTGCGATGAAGTTTCCATCTGACGCAATCGTGCGTTGCACGCCTTTGCGGCCACCGATGGTTCGCTTGCCCGGCGACAGCTTGCCCACCGCGCGCAGCTGTGACTCGGGGTTGTCGCTATCGGCGATGGATACGAGCTTGTAGACCATGGATGCGGTGGGATGTCCCGACCCGGTAACGAGGCTGGTGCCCACGAGGTAGGCATCGATCGGCGCTCCAGAAGCTTCGAGTTCGGCCACTCGAAATTCGTCGAGATCTCCCGACACCACGATTCGACAGCCAGTGGCGCCGAGCTCGTCGAGGAGCTCTCGCGACCGACGCGTGTCGACTTCGAGCTCGCCGGAATCGATGCGGATAGCCCCGATGTCGGTGCCGACGGCCTCGACTGCATTGCGGACTCCCTGAAGCAGATCGAACGTGTCGACCAAGTATGTGGATCCGACGCCGAGGACCTCCTTCTGCGCCAGAAACGATTCGGTCTCGCTGGCGTGGGCCAACACAAAAGCGTGGGCTGTGGTGCCACCGGTGGGAATCCCGTGGCGGCGGCCGGCCTCAAGGTTCGACGTGGTGTCGAAACCGCCCACGTGGCAGGCTCGCGCCGCTGCCACCGCGGCCTGAGGATCCGTTCTGCGTGACCCGCCCTCGATGAGAGTCTTACCACCGGCGGCGTCGACCATCCTGGCCGCGGCCGAAGCGACCGCGCAGTCGTGATTGAGCACGGAGAGAATGACAGTCTCGAGCACCACGCACTCGGCGAACGTGCCCGCGACGGTGAGCACGGGGCTGTAGGGGAAGAACAGTTCGCCCTCTGCGTAGCCGGTGATGTCGCCCGTGAACCGATAGGCCCTCAGCCAATCGGTCATCGGCCCCTCATCGACAACGCCCGTCGAGACCAGGTGGGCAACTGTCTCATCGTCGAACCTGAAGCGCTGTGCGGCATTGATCATCCGGTCGATTCCCGCCATCACCCCGTATGCCCGACCCTCGGGTAGACGACGGGCAAAAACCTCGAATACGGCCTTGCGACCAGCGATCCCGGAACGCAACGCCGACGCAACCATCGTGAGTTCGTAATGGTCCGTCAGCAGCGCCGTGGTCGGCTTGTCCATCCGGTCACGGTATCGGGCCGTAGGATCGCGCGGTGACCGCGCCAAGCCCGTTCCAGATAATGCACTCGATGTCGAGGGCCAGTTCAGACCTCTCCGGCAAGCAACTCAACAGCGATACTCGTCGGCGGGTATTCAGTTTCGCCAAGCCCTACAAGCTGACGATCATCCAGTTCGTTGCCACCATCGTCGCCGCCACATTTCTGGGTCTCCTACCGCCGCTCCTCATTCGCAAAATCTTCGACGTGGCGATCGCCGATCACAACAACGCCTACCTCAACACGTTGTTCATCATCATGGTGGTGGCCGCGGTCGGTGAGGCCGGCCTCTCCCTTGTGGAACGATGGTTGTCGTCTCGAATCGGCGAGGGTCTCATCTATGACCTGCGGGTGAGGTTGTTCGATCAGGTCCAACGCATGCCGTTGGGATTCTTCACCCGCACACAAACCGGCACGCTCATCAGCCGGCTCAACAACGACGTGATCGGGGCGCAGAGGGCATTCACCGGCACGCTCGGCACGGTGGTCGGAAACGTGATCACTCTTGGCGGCACGCTCCTGGCCATGCTTCTGCTCGAATGGCGACTGACGCTGATCGCGGTGGTGATTCTTCCGGTGTTCGTGCTGCCGGCTCGACGCGTGGGGAGCAGCCTGCAGGACATCACTCGGGAAGGCATGAACGTCAACGCCTCGATGAACAACACCATGACCGAACGATTCAATGTGTCGGGTGCGCTGTTGGTGAAACTCTTCGGCCGTCATGATTCCGAGTCGTCCGACTTCTCTGGTCGGGCCGCCAGGGTGCGTGACATCGGCATCAAATCTGCGATGTACAGCCGGGTGTTTCTCGTGAGCCTCACTCTCGTTGGCTCGATCGGTACGGCTCTCGTCTATTGGCTTGGCGGACGATTCGCGATCAATTCCGACATAACCCCGGGCACGTTGGTTGCGCTCGGTCTCTACACGGTGCGGATCTACCTACCGCTGACCAGCCTGTCCAACGCCCGGGTGGACGTAATGACCGCGTTCGTGTCATTCGAGCGGGTGTTCGAGGTGCTTGACACGCCGAATCCGATCACCGACGCTCCCGATGCCGACGAACTCACCGATCCGAGCGGATCGGTGAAGTTCGACCACGTCACATTCCGTTACCCCGATCCAGCCGAAGGGACACCTGCGTCGCTTGGAGGCAACGAGTCGACGGCTTCTCTCACCGATGTCCTGAGCGATATTGATCTGGAAATCAAACCCGGTCAGATGGTTGCGGTCGTCGGACCGTCGGGCGCAGGCAAGACCACCCTCACCTCGCTCATCCCCAGGCTTTACGACGTCGACTCGGGCGCGATCCTCGTTGACGGTCACGATGTTCGGTCGATCACTCAGAAATCGTTGCGCCAAGCCATTGGAGTGGTGAGCCAGGATCCGCATCTGTTCCACGAGTCGGTGGCATCAAATCTTCGCTACGCCCGCCCCGACGCCAGTCTCGACGAACTAATCCAGGCGTGCCGGGCCGCTCGGATTCACGACGTGATCGGGGCGTTGCCCGAGGGATACGACACGGTTGTCGGCGAACGCGGCTATCGGCTTTCCGGCGGCGAAAAGCAACGGCTCGCCATTGCACGCATGCTGTTGAAGGACCCGGCGATCGTCGTGCTCGACGAGGCGACGAGCCACCTCGATACCGAGAACGAGGCGCAGGTTCAAGAAGCTCTCAACACCGCGCTGGCCGGACGGACGTCGTTGGTGATTGCCCACCGCCTGTCGACCATCACCGATGCCGATCTGATCGTGGTGCTCGATGAAGGGCGAGTGGTCGAGACGGGCACTCACGAGGAACTCCGACGCCGAGGTGGTCTCTACGAGGACCTCTACGAGACACTGGTGAGAGCCGATCACCAGGAGCAGCCATGACGATCCAGGACATGTCGACGTTGTTCTCGTTGATGGCCCTTGCCGCCAACGCTGCGGCGCTGTTGTTGGTCGTGGGATGGCTTGCGAGGCGGCGGTTGCCGGTTCTGGGCGAGACCGTTGAATGGGCGGCGGATCGTGCTCTGCTGTTGGGTGCGATCATCGCTGCGGTCTCCACTCTCGGGTCGCTGTATTACTCCGAGATCGCCGATTTCATTCCGTGTCAATACTGCTGGTATCAGCGCATTGCCATGTACCCGCTGGTGATCGTTCTCGGTTTCGCGGCCGCACGCCACGACTATTTCTCACGCCTGCCGGCCCTTGTGCTGGCCGTGATCGGTTTCGGTTGGTCCGTACGTCATTGGACCGTTCAGAAATGGCCGGGAAGTGGCGGGTCGTGTTCTGTCACGGTGCCGTGCTCCACCCCCTATGTCGACTGGAAGTACGGCTTCATCACCATCCCGTGGATGGCGGGTAGTGCCTTTCTTCTCATCATCGTTCTGCTGGGAATCAACTCCCGTATGGAAGTCGACGAACCGGCCGATAGCAGCGAGGTTTCATGACCAGATCCGATCAGAGATCCGCCCCCGAGGCCAAGCGACTTCCCTCCTGGTTGCCCATCACCATCATCGGCGGCGTGTTCATTGTCATCATCGCTCTCACCGTCGCCGGACGTGGGTCGTCCACGGGTGGTTCATCCAATTCTGAGTCGGCGTCGGTCACCCTCACCCAAACTCAGCCCGTGGAAGTCTCCGGTGTGGCGCTTCCTCCCCGGCCGGAGGGGCCCGACCCTGCCGTGGGCACCAAGGCACCGGAGATCTCCGGCTTCGACTTTGCCGGCAACCCTGTTTCTTTCACAAATGGCGCTCCCCGCGCTGTCGTGTATCTCGCTCATTGGTGTCCGCACTGTCAGGCCGAGGTGAACGAGCTCACCGCATATTTGTCCAACAACGAATGGCCCGATGTGGCCGAGGTCCAAACCATCAGCACGTGGGTCGACTCGAGCAGAGGCAACTATCCGCCATCTGAGTGGCTCCACAACGTGTCGTGGCCCTTCACCGTGCTGGCCGACGACGAGAGTTTCTCCGCCGCCGACGCTCTTGGCCTGTCCGGCACGCCCATGTGGGTCTTCATCGCGGCTGACGGCACGGTTGTCGAGCGAACGGGCGGGCTGGGTCCGGAGCTCCTCTTGGAGAAGCTCGCCGCGCTGAGCGGCTGAGGCTCTGCTCCCCTAGGGTCTTTGAGGTGACCGATCGGCAGACGGTTTTGATCCGGGTGACGGGACCGGACCATCCCGGAATAACCGCAACATTGATGTCGGTGCTCGACGAAGCCGGCGCTCAGATTGAAGACATCGAGCAGATCGTGATCCGAGGTCGCCTCACCCTTGGGGTGGCAATCGATGTGCCCGAAGGTCGTGATCTGCTCAAGGAAATCCTTCTCTTCGGATGGGATCAGGGGGTGGAGGTCGACTTCAAGGTGTTGCCGGACGCATCGAATTCCTCGGAACCCGGGCATGTGGTCACGCTTCTCGGGCCGCGGCTGTCACCGGCTGAGCTGAGCGATGCCACCCGCGCCATCGCATCCTCTGGCGCCAACATCAGCCGGATCGTGCGCCTCTCTCGCTATCCAGTGATGAGTTACGAGCTGCTCGTTCACCACGGCGACGAGAACGAACTCCGTCGGGAGCTCATGGCCGCAGCGGCAGCCAACCCCGGGCTCGATGTCGCCATCCAGCGCGAAGGTCTGGGCCGCCGGGCCAAGAGGCTGGTCGTTCTCGATGTCGACTCAACACTCATCCA
>CAZHMP010000107.1:0-2885 GCA_964533595.1 uncultured Acidimicrobiales bacterium
GACCAACTGAACGACCGCGTCCAGGAGTTGGCGCAGAATCTTGCGTCGAAATCATCACTCACATTGCGAGCCACGCTGCTGGCCGTGGATGCCGCCGCCGAGGCACTCGTTGGCACCGGCGGTTGCTGGGCGGACGCGGATGCGCTTGTCTCCGCTACACACGATCCCGAGTCACGCGAAGTTGCGGCCAAGTATCTGAGCGAACGGGCCAAGAATCGCTGACGCCACACAGCTGGTGCACCAAGTTGGCCCTCCGGCTCAGTCCTCGAACGTGGTGAGGGCGCCGGCCAGAGATGAAATTGCCGCTCCGCGGTGAGCGTGCACGAAATCGTCACGATCGAGGCCGTTGGTCATGAATCCGAGCGATATGCCAGTGGCTGGATCGGCCCAACCTCGCTGACCTTTCGCGCCACCGTGGCCGAACGTGCAGGGTCCGTTGGCGTGACCGAATCCTCGCATGAGCGCCTGACCATCGTCGCCGGCGAGCATGAACGCTCGTGTGCGATTCGCGGCCACGCCCATCCAGTCGAGGTGGCTCTGGCGCACGACCTCGAGCGCGTCGTGTTTCACGTCGGGATGCAGAATCTCTCCGTCGTCGTGAAGGATCGCCTGATACCACAGCGCCAAGTCGGCGGCGCTGGCGATACCTCCCCCTCCGGGATTGCCGGCCGCTCGCAGATCCGGGTCATTGAATACCAACAGGGCATCATCGGTCACCTCGGTCACCGGGATCTCGAAGCCGAGCTCCTTCGCACGGGCCTCCATATCGGGGGCCTCACCGACACTGACCACATCGACGACGTCGGACTGCTGATCCGAAGGAATCGCCAACCAGCTACCAACCCCAGCCGGCTCCATCACGCGTTCGGCGATCACGTCGGCAAAGGGACGACCCGTGGCCGCTGTGATCAAGTCCGCCAGCACCCACTGGGCAGACGATGGGTGATACTCGAAACGAGTGCCGGGTTCCCAGTTGAGACGCCACTTCCCGTAGCGCTCGAGACGACCGGGCCGATCGGCCCACAGCGCCGGCGGCATCGGCGCTGCCGGGAACCCGCCGGCATGAAGCATCACCTGCGAGACCGTGACAATGTCCTTGCCATTGCCGGCGAACTCGGGGATCAGGTCGGAGACCGGTGCCCACAAGTCGATCAAGCCATCGGCAGCCAACTCCAGAACCGTGAGACTCACGGTCGGTTTGACGGCCGAGTAAGTGTGAAGCCTGTTGGACGTGGAGACGTCGCCGAACGCCTCGAACACAACGACCTCGCCTCGAAACCCGATCGCCACCTGGCACCCCGGAATACGACCTTCCTCGACTTCGACGCGACAGCGATTCAGAAGGGCATCGACTCGGGACGGAATCAGGCGGGTCATCCGGGACTGACAGTAGTGTCGTCGGCCACACCGCGACGACCCGGCCATTCCACAAAATCCGGCAGGATTGGGGCGAGTGTTCGCTCCGTCAAGGCCCCCCACCACACTCCCATTCCGTAGGCCATGTCGTCGACGACGCGTACGGTCACCGACCTGACAAGTCCGCCGGGCCGCCGACCCCGCACCCAATCGAGAATCGCCGGGGTGACCATCGCTGCGGCCACCGCAGTGCGTCTCCCAGGTCTGAGAATTGCGACGGCTGCCGCCACGGGCCACCACACACGACTGGTGGCACGTGCCAAACCGAGTCCGGCCATCAAATGGCCGCGGCCAGCCAGTCGAACCGCTTCGAGCCTCGGGTGAGGAAGGAATTCGAGCCGCTGAGCGAGAGCGGCCGTCGACCCGACGGCGACCCCTGCGCCGGCCACCGGATGACCCGAAAAGACGAGCAGCCAAGCGGCGGCACTCCAACGCGAACAGCGAGCCGGCGCGACGTTGCCCCCGTGGCGACGAGCCAGGGGCGCGGCTGACGACCCGTACCGGAACCGTTGTTCGAGCCAGTTCGTCCATCGCGTCCTCGGCTCGTGCAGCACCACCGTGGCGGGCTCGTAGCGCACGACTCCCCCGGCGTCGATCAGCTTCCAGACCAGGTCGACGTCCTCACCCCATCTGAGGTCGGGGTCGAAGCCGCCGACCGCGTACACCGACGCAGTTCGCGCCAGGATCGCCGCTCCCGGTACGTAACTCACAAGACGCCCCGGGCCTACTTGTGCCGCAGCGTCGCCGAGATCGAGCGGGCTGTTGTCCCTCTCATACCTCGCCAGCCGACCTTTGCCACGGCGGCTTCTCACACGGGGCGAAACCGCGACAACCTGCGGGTCGTCAAAGTGCCCCAGCAGCCCCGACAACCAGTCGGGATTCACCTCGACATCGGAATCGACAAAGGCCACAATTTCGGTGTCAACCACGCTGAGACCGGTCATTCGAGCGGCACCCGGACCGCCGTTGACATCGCGGCGCATGTACCCGGCACTGTGTTTCTTGGCGATCCGCCTGTGGGACACAGCGTCGACGGACGCGTCGTCGACCACCAAGGTTGTGACGTCTCCCAGGGCAGCCAGGCAACGATCGAGTCCATCGGCATTGTCGCGGACAGGAACGACCACCGTGACCCCGCCGGCGGGCTTGGCCCCGATCACCGGGTGCACCATTGCGGCGCTCAGTAGCCGACGCGCCAGACGCCGATGGGATCGCGAGCTCTCCAGCGGCTCGCCCTGCTCCCACGAATCCACGGCATCCGCGCCGGCGTCAGTGAGCCTGACGATTCGCAGTGGCGCTCCACCCACGAGGATCCGACCGCGACTCAGTCGGCGCAGAGACGGGTCGAGTCGCAACCCGAACCCGGCCGGAGGAAGCATGTCAGCCACAAATGGGGACCGTAGCGCTGCTTCCCTGCTTCTCTGACTGCGAAGGACCGATATACGGTCCCCGGAGGTCAGAAAAGCAGG
>CAZHMP010000107.1:2985-7886 GCA_964533595.1 uncultured Acidimicrobiales bacterium
ACATCGAGCACCAGCCGACCTGCCAGCTTGGCTGCGAGCCCAGCCAATCGTCGGTCGGTGGCGCCGCTCATCTCCGCCAGCAATTCCAGAGCCGCGTCGAGATCCTCTTCGGTGAGTTGAGCGAGAGCGTCATCGTCGATCTCGCCCAACTCGGGGCTCAACTCGGCAAATCTCGGATCTTGCGACATCTCGCGTCGAGACTTGGTTCCCCGCCTTTCACTCTCGAGCTGTTCACGAGCGGCGTCACCCTCGAGCGTCAGCGAGAAGCCGTTTTCGCCCCCTTCGGGGCTGGGGGTTTTGGGTCGTCGGTGCTGTCTCCCGACTCGATCACGAACGCCCACAATTCCCGGATCACGTCCTCGGGGGTCCGATCGCCTCCCTCGTGGAGCCGGATGCGGCCTGACAAGGCGACCAGCGCGGCATCGAGCCCCACGTCGGCATCATCGGGAGACGTTCCACGGATGACGGCCAGGCGTCTCGCCACCTCCACCTGGTCGATCGCACCGCGCACCGATGAACCGACCCGAATGTCGGAATGGTTGCGGGTGAGCCGTGTGACGGCCACAGCCCTCGAAAGCAGATACTCGTCGGCCTCGCCGGCGCGTTGCTCGACGATGTCCTCCTCGTCGGCCGCTGTCTGATACTCCATCGTTATTCGACAGATCCGGTCGTAGATCGCACCCGCCACCCGTGACGTGCCGATGTTGTCGAACGGGTTCATCGCCGCCACGATTCTGAATCCATCGGCGGCCGCCACGCGACCAATTCTGGGGACGTTGAGCTCGCCCTCGGACATGACCGTGATCAGAAGATTGACCGTCTCCTCCGGCACCCGATTGAGCTCCTCCACGTAAAGCAGAGATCCCTCCCGCAACGCCTCCAGCAACGGACCGTCGACGAACACGTCGGGCACGTATCCCTCACTGATCACGCGCGACGGGTCGAACTGACCGGCCAAACGGGCCGGGGTGAGCTCGGCGTTTCCCTCGACAAACACGAAACCCCGATGGGCAGCATCGGCAGCGGCACGCAACATCGTGGACTTGCCGGTGCCGGGCGGTCCCTCCAACAGAACATGGCGGCCGGCAGCCAGTGCGGCCAGCAGCAACTCCAGTTCGCGGCGACGACCGACGATTTGACGGTCGAGCGCGTCGAGCACGCTGCGGTCATCGAGTGAGGTCATGGATTCGTTCAGTGGCTCGGTGCGTAGATCAGTCGAAAGTGATGACACCGCGGATGTTCTTGTTGGCCATCATGTCGGCATAGCCCTCGTTGACCTCGTCGAGCGAGTAGGTGTTGGTGATCATCTCGTCGAGCTTGAGTTGGCCGGCCTGATACATCGACAACAGATTCGGTATTTCCTTGCGTGGCGCCGTGGATCCGAACAGACACCCCTTGAGTTCCTGGTTCATCATGGCAAAGGCAAAGAGATTGAGTTGCACGTCCATGCTGGCCTCGTTGGCCACCGCCGTGGCCACCACGGTGCCGCCCTTGCGGGTGAGGAACTGTGCCGGGAGAATCATTTCGCCGGTGAGCTCACCCGGCGTGAGGATGGTGCTGTCGGCCATGACCCCCATGGTGAGACCACCGACCAACTCCGTGGCCTCTTCCATCGAAGTGGCGGTATGTGTGGCCCCGAAGTTCATGGCGCTTTCGCGTTTGAACTCCGACGGATCGACAGCGATCACGTGCTTGGCCCCCGCGGCGTGGGCCCCCTGAACCGCCGACATCCCCACACCACCGCAGCCGACCACCACAACGGTGTCGCCGGCTGTGACATCGGCGCGGTTGACTGCTGATCCGTAACCAGTGGTGACACCACAACTCACAAGAGCCGCTGGACCGGCCGGAATGTCGTTCTCGATCTTGATGGCGCTGTCGACGCTCAACACCATGTGTTCGGCGAAGGTGCCCAGCTTGAGCAGCGGGGTGATGTCTTCGCCCGAACCGGAGTGGTGGCGGTACCCGCCTGCCATCATCCCCGGCTCCAAAAGATGGGCTCCGAGATCGCAGAGGTTTTGCATGCCACGCGCGCACCAGGTGCACTTGCCGCACGACGGGATGAACGAGCAGGCAATATGGTCGCCGATCTCGAATTCGGTGACACCCTCGCCGAGGCCCACCACCTCGCCGGCGCCCTCATGGCCGCCCACCACAGGCAGCGGGACGGTCATCGATCCGTTGTGGGCGTGTTCATCGGAGTGGCACATCCCTGCGGCAAGCGTCTTGACCAGGATCTCTCTGGGTTTAGGGTCGTCGAGTTCAATTTCCTCAACGCTCCACGGAGCGTTGACCTCACGCAGAACTGCAGCTCGCGTCTTCATCGAAACACCTTCCCCACTCGAACACTCCGGTGGCCATCAACCGGATGCCGAGAAAGTAGCAGCGCCGCCTGACAATGTCAGTACGAGATCACGTTGTTGGTTCGAGTCAGACGTTCCGGTCAGTTGGTTCCGACCGGCTGGTTGCGGTCAGTTGGTCGCGGTCATCCCGCCATCGACGGGGACGACCGCTCCCGTGATCGCCGACGAGCCTTTCGAGCAGAGCCAAGCAATGGTCGCCGCCACTTCCTCAGGTTCGATCAGTCGGCCGAGTGGCTCCTGGTGGACCACAAAGTCCTCCGGGCCGGCCAAGTTGTAGATCTCGGCCGACGCCTCGAGCACCTGCGTGCGCGTGGAGCCCGGCGACACCGCGTTGGCTGTGACCCCGGTGCCGGCTAGATCGGCTGCCAGCGACCTGACCAGCCCGATGACGCCGTGTTTGGCGGCCGAGTAGGCAGCCAGATGACGAAGGCCGAGAGAGCCCGCAGCTGACGCCACGGCCAAGAAACGTCCCCGGCCCGGGGCTGCGGTATCGAGAATGACGGGAATCGCGGCACGGATCGTGTTGTGGACCCCGCGCAGGTTGATGCCCAATAGCGCCCGCCACTCATCGTTGCTGAGCTCCCAAATCGGGCCCGCGCCTCCCACCACACCTGCGCCGGCGACCGCTGCGTCGAGTCGACCGAATCTCTCCACCGCCGCCCGCACGGCGGTATCGAGGGCCGCCTGATCGCGCACGTCGGCCACCATGGTCGAGACCGAGTCGCCTCCCGCAGCCGACACCGCGTCGAGGTCGGCCTTGGTGGCGAGCGGGTATGGAATGGCCGGGTCATCGACGCACGAGTCGACTGCCATCACCGCCCAGCCGTCGGCGGCGAGCCTCGCGACCGTGGCCGCGCCGATCCCGCGGGCTGCTCCGGTCACTAGTGCCACTGGCTGGTTCATGTTCACATCGTTGCACGCGCCAGAGGCGAAGCGTGACTCAAGAATCGACTTCGTGTGGTATCAACCTTGGTCGATCGCCGCGATCGCGCCGGCCACCAGGTGATCAAGGATCTCCAGGCCCTCTTCGGCGGTGGCACCGGTGGGATCACCGAGCACACCGTTGTCGGACACCCCAATGAGGCCTCCCTCAATGAGACTTCCGAGGATCTCGGACATGGGCGACAGCACGCCTGGCTCAGCCATATCAAGACGAACAAGATCAGGCGCTATGGCGAGCATCAGCGAGGTCTCGGTATGGCCTGCATGAGCATCGGAGCCTGGCAAATTGGCCGTCCACGATCTCAGGTCACGGCCTTCGCTTCGACAAACCTCTGTGGCCTTGGCCACCGCGGCGGCGTTACCACCGTGGGCATTGACGACCGCGACTCGCGCGAACTCCGGTCCGGCGGTGCGCACGATCTCCACCAGTATCGAGGCCAACACCTCGGTGCCGACTGACAACGTGCCGGCGAATCCGCTGTGTTCGCCCGACGCCCCTATCGAGATTGCGGGGGCGACAACCGAGTCGGCGATCGACTCGGCAACCCTCGCAGTCACGGCCTCGGCGATACGAGTGTCGGTATCGATCGGCAGATGAGGACCGTGCTGTTCGGTTGAGCCCAGCGGAATCAGCAGTGTGAGGGGAGGCCCCTCGTCGATGTCGACGGTGGTCATTTCACCGAGCCGCACGGTCAGCCCTGGTCGTCGTCGGAGTTGATCAGCTCCGCGAGCAGAAGTTCGGCGGCTTCTGCAGCGCTCAAACGAAGCGTTTGAGTGGCCTTTGGTTTCACCAGTGACCCTGACACTGCCATCAACCTGAGCCGAGGATCATCATCGGCGGGAGCCGGAATCTCCCTCGATCGAGGCCGGTATGGTCCGGAGTCGACAACGCTGTGCGAGGGCGCTGGAACCGCAGCCGCCGCCGGGTCCACAGTTTCCACGCTGGCGTCGGCCGCAGCCATCACGTCCTTCAGCCCGGACCGGCGCAACTCACGCCCGGCCTCCACCGACACCACACCCGGCCCGATCAACCTCACCCGTTCACGTCGGCCGCGGTCGAGACGTCGGGTGGCCTCAATGTCGCCGGACTCGTTCGCGACCACATCGATGCAGCCCAACGCTTGGGCCACTCCCAGTTCGTGGGCCAGGAAGGCGGGGAACGAACCAGTGCCGCGATCGAGACTCCAGTCGCCGCAGACCACCAAGTCGCACTCCGACACCACAGGAGCCACCGCTCGGGCGATCTCGAAGGAGTCGGACGTCGGGTCGATGTCGACACGGACGGCGCGGTTGGCTCCCGCAGCGAGTGCGTCACGCAGCATCGCCTCGCACTCAGGCGGGCCGGCACACACGACCGTGACATCGTCGGTGACCGAGAGCGCTGTCTCCAGTGCGGTCCGATCGGCTCGGCTCGCGGCAAACCATCGATCGTCGTCGGTTACCTCACCGGTGAGCGAGTCGACCTCGGGGCGGGTGTCGACCCATTTGAGACACGCCGCCGCCTTCATGGCCGTGTTCCGCTCATCGGGTCAGCTCCGCTGATCGAGTCAGCTCCGCTTGTAGACCACACCGTGGCCCCCTTCCGGGTAGGTCCAG
>CAZHMP010000108.1:0-2352 GCA_964533595.1 uncultured Acidimicrobiales bacterium
TTGTCGTCGGCGGGAATGGAGTCGGTCGGCTCGATCAGCTCGCACATGACTTCTGGCGGAGTGAGACGAATCGGGATCAATCCCTGGGCGAGGCGGCCCTCTGTCGGGTCGATGGATCCCTCGCTTCGCGTCATCGAACCTGCAGGCCATGCCCGAACACGAATAGCGGTGTCGACCGGGGGCGCCAAACTGGGCCGCGACGCTGTCGGGAGCGATTCGTTCACCCTCCAGAGGGAGTGGGCTCGGTTGTCGGCGGCGGGTTGTTGCCATGGGCGAGAGCTGGGATCACACGAGAATTCGACTTTCGTGGGTGCCATCTGATTGCCGGCCAGATCCACGTTGGCCATGTGCGAAAACTCAGCCTGTGGCGGTTCGCCCCCGTCGGTGTTCTCCAACCAAACTTCCAGTTCAAGTGTTGAACCCTGCTCCGCTGGGCAGGTGATTGTGGATCCGGTGGTTTCGGGGTGGCCCGATTGCATCCAGTGCAGGGTGGCCGCGGGCGGCTTGAGTTGAACGGTCATCGATGCTGTGAGTGTTGTGGGGTCGTCTATAGACGTGGGCTCCATCCACACGTTGACGGTGACCGAACGGTTTTCCGGGTCGACGAGGAGCGCGGGGTCGGCTGCCAAGTCAACTGCAAGGCGGATTCCCGGGGTGGCCCCGGGGCTGGGTCCCTGTGACAACGACACCAGGCCCTCCGGGATTGCTTCCGCCCCCGTCATCACACAATCGACGGGCAGTGTTGCTTTGCCCGACATGGTTACGACGCTGAGGTCGAACTCGACTGGGTGGTAGTCGCCTGACGAAGGGTCTGGCCGAAGGACGGGTTCGCCCACTGGTGTGACGACGATTTGGTATTCCCCCACGCAGTCGAGAGCCACGGTGGTCGTCATGTCCATCCCACCGGCGTTGGCCGAGACCAGCACAGATCCCGCGGAACCCGGTGGGCCGGTGGTGCTCACCAGAGCGTGGAGAGATCCGGTTCCTGTCGTGGACGCGAGCGCGAATGGCCCGGTGGCGGCGGCGGTCACGACAGCTTCGAATGCGGACATGGTGGCACCGGTCGAGTCGACCGCCCACACGTCGACATCGAGTGATGCTCCGACGGTGGAATCGACCGCAAGTCGGTCGCTGGCGACTTGGAGTACGTACCGAATTCGCCGGTCGGAGTCGGCGTCGTCGGATCCGCCGCCGAGACCCACCAGACCGGCGATGGCGGCGGCGGCGGCAGCTGCGGATCCCAACGCTCCGGCTACGGCGATCCAGTCGACGGTCGGGCCTTGGGACGGTAGGGCGAAAACAGCGAACGTTCCCCGGGCTGAGGGTCCGCCGCACACACCGACGTCGTTGCAGCTGCTTGAGTCGACGCTGAATGACAGCGTCGTGTACGGCTCTGGCGGTGCTCCCTTCAGAGTTGTCGTGGGAAAGAAGCTCTCATCGTCTTTGGGTGGCGGCGGGATATGGATGCTCAGCGAGAACGGGAACTCGATCGTGACGCCGGTCACGCGACCATCGACGCCTTCGGGGGGCCATGAATCAGAGGCAGATTCGCCGCCTGCTGAAAGCGAAGCACTCATCGACAGGTTGGTGGCGAACCCCTCACCGATGGTGAGCGTTGCGGTTCCGGTGAGCGTGACTTGGGTGGCCACAACAGTGCCGGAGTGTCGGAATGGCTCATTTTCGGAATCGGTCTCGACGCCCGAGAGGCTGTAGTCGAGGGTGTGGCCCTCGCCTTCGTAGTGACCCGATACACCGCCCTGTGCCGACACGAGTGGCGGCGCGATCGCCAACCATCCTGCCAGAATTACGCTGAATGTGGCTGCCGCCAGAATGCTGCGCCTACGTGTTCTCGACACGTTTGGACGGTAGTGCTCAAGGCCGGCATGCAGCCAAGTCGAATTGGGCGGTTTCCGGAACCACGATCAATATTGGTGTGGTTGGTTCAAGTCCCGTGTGGGTCACCGGTAATTGTCAACGGTGGCAGAAACAAGCGAATCCACCAGCCGACGGTGACTGCCCAATAGAGGGTGCCGAACCCGGCCACTCCTCCCAGCAGCCATCCCACGGCGAGAGCCGACACTTCGATGATGGTTCGCGCTGTGGAGATCTTGAGACCGCTTCGGGTGAGCGCAGTCATGATTCCGTCGCGTGGCCCCGGCCCGAGCCCTGCTCCCAGATAGAGCCCTGACGCCACGCCGACGATGGGCGGAGCGACACCGAGTGCCAGCACCCGGGCCGTCATCGAGTGGAGCTCTGGAATCAACGCCAGCGCGGCGTCGATCGACAGCCCGATGATGGCGATGTTGAGGACTGTGCCCATTCCGATTGGTTCACGCAGGGGAGCAAACGCCA
>CAZHMP010000108.1:2452-6104 GCA_964533595.1 uncultured Acidimicrobiales bacterium
TTCGGGGGTTGTGACGGAGTCGGACATCGCAGAGAAGCTATCGGCTTCATCCGGCCTGGGCGCTGAGCCTTATGAGCGTCGAATGGTGGCGCGGGTCCTTGCTCCGATAGACATTTTCGTCAGTGACGTTGAACACACAAAGGGGGAGCCGTGATGGAAGACAGCTTGGGATTGGCCGATTGGACTGAAATCAGCCGCCGGGCCGCGTTCGGATCTCACCGCCTTGTCGGCTGGATTTTCTGGGAACCGCGAGCGGTGGCTGCGTACGAAGCGGCGGGTATTCCCGGCGGAGGAGCGGGCTACTACTTGGTGAGCCGCGGGGCCCCGCTGGGTGCAGCGGGAAATCAGGCGGTGACCGCGGCGTTTTATTCGATAACGGCTTCCGGTATTGCGATGTTGTTCGATCTGGCGCGAGAACACACCACGATGGAGGCCGTCACCGACATACGAAACGATGCCGTGCTGGCTGGGTTGCGTGAGTATGTGCCGCAGATCTGCGACGGATTGGCCGCGCTCGAGGAACCCCTGTGGGAGGTGGCCGACTCGCTCAGTCCAGCAGGCAAGGTGCTCTTTGCTGCCCACAGGGAATGGCCGCGCCCCGAGAATCCGTTGGTGTCGGCATGGCTTGCTGTGAACTGCATCCGTGAATGGCGGGGCGACATTCATTGGGCGATCCAGATCGCCGAAGGCATCTCGGGAACCGCAGCCGGGATCATTGACGGTGCCTGGCGTCATTACGACGACGACTGGCTTCCTCGCAGCCGGGGAGCTACCGACGCCGACCTCGAGCATGCCATGGAGGAGCTCAACGATCGTGGGTTCATCACCGATGGGCGGGTCAATGACGACGCGATCGCTTATAGACAGGGGCTCGAGGACCGACTCGACAGGCTGACGATCGAGCCGTGGCGGCGCCTGGGCGTCGGGCGGACTGCCGAGTTGCAGGCGTTGATGGACGAGGCCGGGCCGACCTTGATCGACCGCATTGACCAGACTGCCGGCCCGAAATGGATGCCGGCCGGCCGGTAGCGACTCAGCGGATCGAGTCGATTGCCTGTGTGAGGGTGTCGACGAATCCATCGAGGTTGTCGATCATCACCATGTGTCCGGCTTCAGGCACCACGTGGATGGCCACTCCACGCGCTCGAAGTTCTTCTGGATCAGGAGCGTCAGGCGTGACATCGTCTGGTCTCTTTGGCACGGTGTGTTCTCCGTATATGAAGGTCCTTCGAATCTGCATGTTCAAGTAACGGTCCAACAATGAGCGGTCGAGGTTGACCAATGATGTGGCGTTGGCGTGCAGTCCGTAGGGATCGGCGGTGCCCCACACGTCATGGTGGAATGCGCTGACGGGATCGCCGGCGATGGCGCCGTTGCGCCATTCGCCACATTGTCGTGGGTAGACGTCATCGATGTATTCGTCTGGCGAGAACGACGCTATGTGGCTGGTCGTCGCCCCTCCGCCGGGGGTCAGGTTGCCTTCGACGACTATGAGATTGGACACCAGATCGGGGCGTTGAAGCGCCAACATGATCGCCACGGTGCCGCCCATGCTGTGGCCCACCAGCGTGATTCCGCTGAGCCCTTCCTCATCGAGGATCGCGGCCACGGTGTCGGCATGGTCTTCCATCGAGTAGGTGAACCCCTTTGGGCGGTCGCTGAGGCCGCCGCCGAGTAGGTCGACGAGAGTGACATCACTGCCGATGATCCGTGGGTGGGTGACGACGGGCAGGAAGTTGCGAATGGAGGGGAAACTGAGTGCCGGCAGAAAGACGATGGGAGTTCCGCGGCCGGTGAAGGGGTAGTAGCGGATGAACGCGTCCCATCTGTGTAGGTACAGACTTTTCATGACACTCTCCTGATTTGTGCCCTGAGCATGTCACCGCTGGTGCTACCGTCGGCGCGATGTCCACCATGAAGGCCGCCCAGGTCGACCAGTTCAGCGACGACTTTTCGAGTATTCGACTCCGCGAAGTTGAGCGGCCGTCGGCTCGCCGCGGGTTTGTCGTGGTGAAGGTTGTGGTTGCCGCCGTCAATCCCGTCGACTGGAAGGTGGCGAGTGGTTATTTGGAGGGGATCTGGAACACCCCGCTTCCTTGGACGCCGGGTTACGACTTTTCGGGTGTGATCGTCGAGACCGGGCCGGACGTTGATGGCTTCGGCGTGGGAGACGAAGTCTTCGGGGTCAACTGGGGCCAACACAATCACGGTGCCGGAACCGAAGAGGAGCCGGTGGGTGGAGCCTTCGCTGAATACATCTCCGTACCGGCCGCCAAGATTTCCATCAAACCCGCGGGGCTGCCCCACACCCAAGCAGGTGCAATCTCTCTCGTGGGCACCACGGCCAGTCAGGGACTCGACGTGCTCGGCGCTGGGCCGGGCAAGACGATCTTGGTTCTCGGCGGTTCGGGTGCGGTTGGAACAGTTGCCGTGCAACTCGCGCGTTTGCGCGGCGCCGAGGTCATCACCACATGCTCACCGCGCACGATGGAGTCGGTGGCCACGCTCGGCGCCAACCGCATCATCGACTACACCAAGGGAGACTGGTTCGGTGACGATTCGTTGCTGAGAAACGAGGTCGATGCCGTCTTCGACGCCGTGGGTCAAGACGGCACGTTTGCGGCGGCCAAGATGGTGTTGCGCGACGGCGGTTCGTTCATTTCCATAGCGAATCGCGAGGTGGGATTTGAGCCCAAAGCGCACGCACCGCTTTCGTTCGCTTCGTATTTCGGCCTGGCAAACGACCCTGGTTTGCAAGCCGATCTCGCTGGTCTGTTGGTTGATGGCAAGTTGGTCCTCACGATTGACGAAGCGTTTCCGTTCACCGACGCGGGCATCGCGAATCTCTTCGAGAAGCAACGCGGGGCCAAGAGCGTCGGCAAGAACATTCTCGAGGTGTCACTGTGAACGACAAGCCTGCCAGGTACGTGCATGTGGGAGCAGCCCAAATGGGCCCGATCGGTCGTGATGAGAGCCGCTCGGCAGTGGTCACACGGCTGATCGACCTGCTCCACCGAGGGGCCGATTCCGGCTGCGATTTGGTTGTCTTTCCCGAGTTGGCTCTCACCACGTTCTTCCCGCGCTGGTTTGCCGAGGACATCCGGGAATACGACCGCTACTACGAAACCGAAATGCCCGGTGCGGAGACTCAACCTCTGTTCGACGAGGCGAAACGGCTCGGGGTCGGTTTCTGTCTCGGTTATGCCGAACTCACCCCGGATGGTCACCGATTCAACACCTACGTGCTCATCGACAAGAGCGGCAAACAGGTAGGCAAATATCGCAAGGTTCACATTCCCGGCCATGAGGAAGATGAACCGTGGCGTCCGTTCCAGCATTTGGAGCGCCGCTATTTCGAGGAGTCTCCCGAAGGCTTCCCGGTGTTCCGAGGTTTCGACGGCGTGATCGGCATGGCGTTGTGCAACGATCGACGTTGGCCCGAGACGTATCGCGTCATGGGCCTTCAGAGCGCGGAGTTGATGCTCATCGGATACAACACGCCGCTGTACTACGCCCCCGACCCCGACCAGAACGCACTGCAGGGTTTTCACAACCATCTCGTGATGCAAGCCGGTGCCTACCAGAACGGTTCCTGGGTGGTTGGTGTGGCCAAAGGTGGAATCGAGGAGGGTGTGGAGTCATTGTCTCAGAC
>CAZHMP010000108.1:6204-7842 GCA_964533595.1 uncultured Acidimicrobiales bacterium
TTCAGATTCGTGACGCGAGTGCTGCGTTGATGGTCTCAAGGGCCGTGGTGGCATGGTCGGCGTTGAAGGTGAGGGGCGGCCGAATCTTGAGAACATTGTTCGATGGCCCTGTCACGCCTGTCAGTAGGCCGCTGCGTTTCAGGTCGGTGACGATGCCGCGGGTGTCGTCAGCCGACAGCGGTTGTTTGGTGTCCGGATCGGACACGAGGTCAAGGCCATAGAACAGGCCCGATCCTTGGACGTTTCCGATGATCGGGTGGCGTTCGGCGAGTTCGTGAAGACCCTTTTCGAGTAGGTGACCCGTGACGGTGACGTTGGTGAGCAGTTGCTCGTCGTCGATCACGTCGATCACTGCGTTGGCCGCCGCTGCCGACACGGGGTTGCCGCCGAACGTGTTGAAGTAGGAGCGCCGGTCGGCGAACCGTTCGGCTATCGAGGGCGTTGTCACGCAAGCCGCCACCGGGTGACCGGCCCCCATGGGTTTTCCCATCGTGACCATGTCGGGCACCAGAGCGTATTTCTGGTGGCCCCACCAGTAGTCGCCGAGACGGCAGTAGCCGGACTGGACCTCGTCGGAGATGACCAGCCCCCCGGCGGAGTGGACGTGGCCGGCAGCAAGGTTGAGGTAATCATCGGGCGCAATGAGCACGCCGTTGGAATCCCAGCTGGAATCGACCAGCAATGCTGCGGTCCCATAGCCGCGTTCGGTGAGACGCTCGGTGGCGACCGAGACCATGTCGGCGTAGAGCCGACCGACCTCGGCCTCGTTGGCTAGGTGTGGGCCCCGGTAGACGTTGGGGGCTTCGATGACCTCGAGCCAGTCGGGGCGATCGGCACGCGGGTAGATCTCGGTGCTGAGCAGGCGAACCAGCGAAGAGTTGCCGTGATAGGAGTCCTCGGTGACGATCACGCCGTGATGGCCCGTGACCGTGCGCGCCACCTCGATGGCGAGATCGTTGGCTTCTGTGCCGCTGCACACCAACCAGCACGCCGACAGGTTTCCGCCAAGCTTGTGGCCGAGACGTTCGGCCAGGCGGACCACTCCTTCGTGGAGGTAGCGGGTGTGGGTGTTGAGCGTGGCTACCTGTTCGGTGATCGCGGCAACCACCCGCGGATGGCAGTGACCCACCGACGGCACGTTGTTGTAGCAGTCGAGATAGCGGCGGCCCTCGTTGTCGAACACCCACACGTCTTTCCCGCGCACAAGGTTGATCGGCTCGTCGTAGAACAGCTGGTAACTCGGGGCGAGTGCACGTTCGCGGCGTTGGATCAAAGACATCGGGTTCACTTTCAGGCCCCCTCGAGGTTGTGTCTGAGTTGTTCGGTGAGTGCGTTGGCATCGACGGCAAGCCAGCGTGTGAGTTTCGTCATCGCCGATGGCCTCTCCACCACTGCCGACGGTCGGTTTTCGGGACAGTTGGCGATCTGGAAATCCAACAACAAGATGGTGAGAACCAGCCGGGCAAGAATGGAGTCGCACAACAGGTCGATCTCGGCGGCCGTCATTTCGATGGCCTGGTTGAAGCCTTTCGCCAGCGCCACGACAGCAGCGATGGGATCCGGATTCGTGAACAGGAAACTGCTTGCCGCCACCGCAAGGTCGTTGACGAGCGGTGCGAGCACCATGTCGCCGAAATC
>CAZHMP010000109.1:0-2588 GCA_964533595.1 uncultured Acidimicrobiales bacterium
GCGATCTGGCGCGCCGCTATCTCGCGCAGCGCGACCTGTCGCTCGGGCAGATTGCTTCCCTGCTCGAGTACAGCGAGCAATCAGCCTTCACCCGCAGTTGCAGGCGATGGTTCGGCAAACCGCCCAAGATGGTGCGTAACGAACTCTGACCGTTCGCTGAGTTGATTCGACACGAAACGATCCGACTGAGGACGGACCCGCGAGCAGCAGACCATCACCTGCTGGTCCATCACATTGAGAAAGTCCCACCCTCCGTCCGTGGGTGAACCGATCGAGTCGACAAGCTCTCGATCACGCAAATCGAATTGTGCGTCGGACCAAGCTTTGTCGGATCAGAATCGAGATGGCATGACAAAGCGCGAGATGCGAAAGTAGCCATACGGGCCCAAGCAGTGGCGAGCGTCGCCTCTCGGCTGGGCAACGAAGGGAGCCATCGTGAAGCACCGAGCATCTCAAGCGATGATCGTCGGATTGGTCCTGATCGCCGTCGCGTGCTCAGGAGGCTCCTCGGTGACCCCTACGACCTCGCCCTCCGCCGATGATGTCACTGAGTCGAGCCCGGCAGCGGCGGCGCCATCGACAGCCACATCGACAGCCACTACGGCTCCCGACGCATCCCCGCCGTCATCCTCCCCCGATCAGAGCGAATCGCCCAACGGCATTGTCGTGGGCCGACATGATCTCGAAATCACCGTGGACGGCGACCAGCGCCAGTTCATCGTGCAGGTGCCCGAGTCCTACAACGGCGATCCGATGCCGATGGTGATCTTTCTCCACGGTGGCAACGGCACGGGTGAAGGAGCGTGGAAATCATCGGGATGGAAGGAGCTCGGCGAGAAGGAGGGCGTGGTCACGGTGTTCCCGACGGCTTGGACCCATTGTTGGACCAACAGTTTCGGCGTGGAGAGTACGGGCGGCTTGTGGCACGGTTACCCCGGTACCCCGGTGCTGTGCGATGGCGAGCAGCCTCGCGACGACGTCGCATTCTTGAGCGGGGTGATTGAAGAGGCCACGGGGGCACTGAGTATCGACCGGCACCGAATCTACGTGGTCGGGTTTTCCAGCGGTGGAGAAATGGCGTTCAGGGTTGCAGTTGAACTCGGAGACAAGGTTGCTGCCGTTGTTCAGCTGGCCGGCACCAACACCCACTCAGATGTGGGCATGACCCCTTCGCGCACAATGCCGATCGCGTTCGAGGTCGGCACCGACGACCAGTCGTGGATGCAGGACCAGACCGGCGCTCCCCTCGATGACCTCGAATTCCTGATGTTCAATCATCCGCCGTTCGGCCTTACCGTCAACGCCCACTTGGCCATCTTCGGGTACGACCCGGCACACGAGCTCGTAGTGCGTGACGATTCGTTCGCGTCGGCCGTGTATCACAGCGCCGCCGACCCGGAGGCCCAGTTCGTCTTCTCAATGATCGAGGGGCTTGATCACCATTACCCCAACGGGGTGAACCACCCGATGGACGGAGCCGAACGACACTGGAAATGGCTTGACCAGTTCGTGCTCAGGTGAGGGAGGCGCCTGCGCCACTACCGCGGCGGCGCTGGATCTGGGCCACGACGGCGACCACAGCGAACCCGACCACCAGTCCGACGAAAGCCGACAAGGTGGTGTTGATGAGCCATTCGAACACGCCGGACAAGGCCCCGACATCGGCGACACTGTGCTGGATCCGGTGCACAAGGTCGTAGGGGCCTTGCCATCCCAGCTCATCGGACCCGGCCAGCAGTATGTGCCCCCCCACCCAGACCATTGCTGCCGTGCCCACAACGGTGAGCCACTGCAACAACTGTGGCATTGCCTTCACCAGAAGCCGACCGATCCGTATCTGCAGGTCGCTCTCGCGCCCGGCCAGCGCCAAGCCGATGTCGTCCATCTTCACGATCACCGCCACCACCCCGTAAACGGCTGCAGTGATGACCAGTGCGACAATCACCAGGATGATCGCTCGGTCCAGGAAACTCTGATCGATCACCTCCTTGAGGGCGATCACCATGATCTCAGTCGACAGTATGAAGTCGGTGCGAATCGCACCCTGGATCGTTTCCTCCTCGGCCTGCGGACCAGCTGCTGAAGTCGGAACTTCGTGAGTGTCGTCGTGGTTGTGACGGCTGAGGGCGTGGTGAATTTTGTGCGCCCCCTCGAAACACAGATATGTGCCCCCGCAGATCAGGATGACCTCTACGAGCGTCGGCAGCCATTCGCTGAGCATCAACGCCGCAGGAGTGATGAACACGATCTTGTTGCGGATCGACCCGAGTGCAATCCGTCGGATGATCGGTAGTTCACGCTTGGCCGCAAGCCCGTGGACGTAAGTGGGGGTGACGGCCGTGTCGTCGACCACCACACCGGCGGCCTTCAGGCTGACCTTTCCCGCTGCGGCGCCCACGTCGTCGACCGAAGCCGCCGCCAGCTTGGCCAACGCGGCCACGTCGTCAAGCAGCCCGACCAGTCCACCTGCCATCTGGATCAATCTCCGGGTCGGGGAATGGGAACGCTCACACTATCCGCGTCCGTGACCCGAGTCCCGCCGGTTGGCACTGTCAGTCGGCCAGGGATCCCGGATCAGGGGGTACGTC
>CAZHMP010000109.1:2688-7833 GCA_964533595.1 uncultured Acidimicrobiales bacterium
GTCCCGCCGGTTGGCACTGTCAGTCGGCCAGGGATCCCGGATCAGGGGGTACGTCGACCGCATGACTGTTGAGTACTTCGAACGGGACGAGGTCGAGCACTTTCTGGTTTGTGGATGCCATCACTACTGGCGCGGCGGCCCCGTCCATGTGGGCCCGCAGCCAGTTGAGGGCGGTAACGCACCACCTGTCGCCTGGGTTGAGCCCTGAGAATCCGAATTCGGGGTGAGGCGTGATCAGATCATTGCCGACGGCTCGCTGATGATCGAGAAATTCGCTGGTCATCACCGCACACACGGTGTGGCTTCCCAAATCATTCTCGTCGGTGTGGCAGCAGCCGTCGCGGTACCACCCGGTGACGGGATCGGTCGAGCACTCCTCGAGTTCGCCACCAAGCACGTTGAGGCTCGTCATCGTCGAATCGTCCAGTGTGTGGTTGTTTCTGCCATGAGTCCAGTGTGACATCTCTGAGCGAAACTGTCGGGAGGTTGAAGGCCTGCGTGACCCCGACCGGTATCCAAACGTGGTGTCGGCTAGCTTGTGCAACCCACCGAACCAGGAGGAAATTGATGACCGAGTTCGCATCTCACTCACCCGGTACGCCCTGCTGGGTGGATCTCATGAGTCCGAATGTGGACTCCTCGAAAGACTTCTACACGGCGGTTTTCGGATGGGACGCTGACGACCAGTTCGACGACGACGGCAACCGGGTCTACACCATGTTCTCCAAAGGCGGGAAGACCATCGCCGGTCTCGGCGGCCAACCACCGGGCGCCGGCGAGATGCCGGCGATGTGGAACTCCTACGTGGCCACCGATGACGTGGCTGCCACCGCGGCGAAGGTCGAATCCGCCGGCGGTTCGGTGATGATGCCGCCGATGCAGATCTTCGATGCAGGCGAGATGGCCATCTTCGTCGACCCGACTGGCGCCGTGTTTTCGGTTTGGAAGGCTGGGGAACACATCGGGGCCCAGGTGGCCAACGAACCCGATACGTATTCGTGGAACGAACTCATGACCCGCGATGCTGATGCGGCGCTCGACTTCTACGGCAAGGTATTCGGCTGGAGCTACGACGCCCAGGACATGGGCCCCATGGGCACCTACAACGTCATTGCGGGTGGCGAGAATGGCGGCCTCGGCGGGATCATGTCGATGCCCCCGGGGATTCCTGATCAGGTGCCCAACCATTGGGGTGTCTATTTCACGGTCGCCGACATCCAAGCCAGGATTGCGGCGATTGAGGCTGCGGGTGGCCAAGTGGTGATGGGTCCCATGGCCGTACCCGGCATTGGCACGAGCGCAACATGTCACGACGCCGAGGGCGGCAACTTCAACATTTTGCAGCCAGAAAGCATCTGAGCCGACTTCGAGAGACTGAGTCTCATCGGCAAGACTGCGGCCATGGACCGCCAAGTCATTGACGTGTGGATGCAACACCCAACCTTGCGTCACTCACAGCACCAGATGTTCGACTCGTTGCGCCGGTGGATGGGCATGGATATGCCGACCGAGGCTCTCCCTCTTGACTTCACAATCCAAATGATGGATGAGGGCAACGTCGACGTCGGGCTTACCGCGGCGTGGTACGGCCCTGCAGGCGATTTGATCAGCAACGACGAGGTGGCCGCCTACGTTGCGAGCCATCCCGACCGACTCAAAGGTGTGGCCGGGGCCGACCTCACCCGCCCAATGGAGGCCGTGCGTGATCTGCGACGCCGCGTCGACGAAGGATTCGTCGCGTTGCGGGTCGTCCCGTGGCTCTGGGAGCTCCCTCCCACCGACCGGCTCTACTACCCGCTCTACACGGCGTGTGTTGATTTGGGGATTCCCTTTTGCACCCAGGTCGGTCACACGGGGCCACTCCGCCCGTCCGAGACCGGCCGTCCGATTCCCTACATCGACCAAGTGGCGATCGACTTTCCCGAGTTGACGATCGTGTGCGGGCATATCGGATACCCGTGGACCACCGAGATGATCGCCGTGGCCGACAAGCACCCCAACGTCCACATCGATACGTCCGCCTACTCGGCCAACCGCTTTCCGGTCGAGCTGGTCGACTACATGCGAGGCCGTGGCAAGACCAAGGTTCTGTTTGGTACCAACTATCCGATGATCATGCCGGCGCGTGCGCTGGCTGGGTTGTCAGACCTCGGCTTGGACGACGAGGTGACGAAGCTCTTCCTGAGAGACAATGCCGAGAGAGTGTTCAAGCTGGTCTGACCGGGAGCACCAGCCCCTCGGTGAATCATCCACAGCGTCGATGCCTCACGGTTCACGGTGCGAGTCGAGGTCGTACACGAGTCGCACCGCTCCGTTGTCGTATGGAACTGATTCGATAAGGCGCATCGAACCGGAGAACGGCGCGGTGAACAGGGGAATGCCTGATCCAATGGCTTCCGGAACGATCGTGATGTCGAGAGTGTCGACAACGCCGCCGAGCAGGGCCGCAGTCACAACGTTGCCACCACCGAACACCCACAGGCGCTTGTCGGTCTGTTCGGAGAACTCGGCGATGGCTTCGGCGGTCGGGGCGGAGCGAAATGTCACGTTCGCACCTTCGGGTGTGGGCAGGTCGCGTTGCGACGTCAGGACAAGAGTCGGTCGAGCACCCCATGTCCACCCCCATCCGACGGTCTGGACATACGACGCTCGGCCCATGACCAATGCACCGACCCGGTCAGCCCATGCCGGAAAGTCGAATTCCTCGATCGGGTACTTCTCGAGGTAGTCGACCGCCCCGTCGGGCCTGCACACGTAGCCGTCGAGCGTGACCGCCAGGCTTGCCACCACATCGTCACGGCGTTGGTGCTCAGGTGTTGGAAGTCGAGTCACGTTGCTCTCCTTGATTGGTGGGGCGCGTCGTGTCGGCAGTGAGTCTGCCACTTTCGGCCAAATGCTGCGGGTCGAGGTCGCCTACTGTTCAGACGTGACACTTCACTCCTCTGCTGAAGAACCGTTGGATTTGCAGGTGCTCGACGAGATCCAACGACGGGTGTTGTGGCTGGCCGTGCGCATGGTCGACCACGCCAACCGGGAGCGCCCACCGGCACCCGCTCCGGCGGGGCGTGAGGCAGAATTCGCTGTGAAGGTCGGCGGCCACATGGCCTCCAGCGCGTCGATGGTGAGCATCATGACCTCGTTGTGGTTCGCCCATCTGAGTGGTGACGACAAGGTGGCCGTGAAGCCTCATGCGTCGCCGGTGTTTCATGCCATCAAGTACCTGATGGGGGAACTCGACCGCTCGTACCTGTTCCGGCTTCGAGAATTGGGCGGCCTGCAGAGCTATCCGAGTCGGACGAAGGACCCCGATGTCGCTGACTTCTCGACCGGGTCGGTGGGTCTTGGAGTGGTCGCGCCATTGTTTGCGGCGATGACTCGTCGATACACGGATGCCCATTTCGGCCAGTCAGATCCAGCCCGGTTCATAGCGCTCGTGGGTGACGCCGAGCTCGACGAAGGCAACGTTTGGGAAGCGATCGCTGACGCGTCCTTGCAGGGTCTCAACAACGTGATGTGGGTGGTCGACGCAAACCGTCAAAGCCTCGACCGCGTGATCCCCGGCCAGAAGATCAAGAATCTGATGGAGTTCTTCGAAGGATCTGACTGGCATGTGGTGGAGGCCAAGTACGGCAGCCTGTTGCAGGCGGCGTTCGCCCGTGATGGCGGCGACGCCCTGAGAAGGCACATAGACGAGATGACCAACGAGCGCTACCAATCGTTGTTCGCGTTGCAAGGAGTCGATCTTCGCCCGGCTTTTCTCCGCGAGGCCGATGCATCGGTGCACCGTTTTGTCGACGAAATCAGCGACGATGACCTCGTACCGCTGGTTCGGAATCTGGGGGGCCATGATCTGGGGTTGCTGATCGACTCATATCGAGAATGTGACAGCGTGACGGACCGTCCGAGCGTGGTCTTCGCATACACGGTGAAAGGCTGGGGCCTGCCTATTGCCGGCGATCCGCTCAATCACTCGGCGCTGCTGTCGCTCACTCAGATTGATGCGTTGCGTGCCAGCCTCGGGCTGTCGGAATCCGATGAGTGGGATCGGTTCCCGCCCGACTCATCGGCTGGTCGCTGGTGTGGCAGCGCCGGACAAGAGGTCAACAATCCGACACCCGTGCCCCGTCCCATCCTCGAAGTTCCGGATTCCGTCGGTGGCGCCCCGAGGACGAAACCGGTCAGCACGCAAGAAGCATTCGGGAGGCTGCTCACCGGGCTCGGTCGAGTGGAGGGAGTAGCGGAGCGGATGGTCACCTTGTCGCCCGATGTGAGCGTGAGCACCAACTTGGGCGGCTGGATCAACAAATTCGGTGTGTTCCACTCCGAGGAGCAGCCGGACTATCTCGGCTCCGACCGACTGCTGCGTTGGCAACAGGGACCACAGGGACGCCACATTGAACTCGGGCTCAGCGAAATGAATCTGTTCCTTGCCCTGCACGCCTTGGGTCTGGGCCACGAGCTGCACGACCAGCACCTCATCCCGATCGGCACCGTCTACGACCCATTCGTTTGCCGCGGGCTCGATGCTCTCATTTACGGGCTCTACAACGGCGCGCGATTCATCGTCGTTGGCACTCCCGCCGGAATCACTTTGGCTCCGGAGGGTGGCGCTCACCAAAGCACGATCACCCCGTCGATCGGGCTCGAGCTACCCGGCATCACCTACGCCGAACCGTGCTACACGCAACCGCTCGACTGGCTGCTGTGCGATGCCATTGGTCGTCTCTCCGACCCCGACGGCGACAGCCTCTATCTCCGGCTGTCAACCAGACCCATCGATCAGTCACCATTTGCGGATGCAGTCGAACGGATCGGCGAGACGCAACTTCGCGAACATGTACTTGCAGGCGGCTACCGACTTGTGGAACCGCCGTCGGATCTCGATGGCGCGCCGGGTGTGATCATCGCGTCGTGTGGCGCAGTGCTTCCCGAAGCGGTTCATGCTGCAGACGTCCTGGCCAAAGAGGGCGTGGCAACCACCGTCATCGATGTGAGTTCTCCCGACCGGATCTATCACGAGTGGCGTCATGAACTCAGAGAGGCCGCCGGAAGCGCGCGTGCCGCTGATCTCGATCGGCTCCACTTGGCAACGCTCATCACACCCAACGAGCGACGAGCGCCGATAGTGACGGTGCACGACGCTTC
>CAZHMP010000110.1:0-7639 GCA_964533595.1 uncultured Acidimicrobiales bacterium
CTCGGTGCGGGAGTGAACGGCATGGCGCTCGCCATTCCGCTCGGGTCGAGGAGCGCCTTGCGACGACGGGCACACACGTCGCAGCCGTCGACATGACGTGAGACCTGCTTGCGGACGAGCGGGCTGAAGCGACCGTCCCAGCCGGCGAGAAGCTGGTCGAGATCAGGGCAATCCTTGCGACCATGACGAGCAATGAGTATCGCCCCTAGTGACTTTTCGACCCGATTTCGCACGCGTTGAACGAGCTTGTACGCGCTCTGCACCGATACGCCGAGAACCTCCGCGAGGTCCTCACCCTCGAGGCCGTGCCTCATGTGAAGGTCGAGAACCTCTTGGTCTCGCTCGGTGAGGCCGGCTTCGGCCTCGACGACCAGTTGAGTTAGTTCGGCGCTCGCCAGCCGGGCGGTCATGTCGATCTCGACGCCGACGTCGAGTCCCGCGTCTTCGTCGGGTGTTGTTCGCTTTCGAGCCCGGATACGGGCACGGCATTGATTGCGAGCAACCGAGTAGAGCCAAGGCCGCAGCCGGTCGGGCTTGCGAAGCCCGCCGAGACGTCGAGCAGCGATGAGAAATGTGTCCTGGAAGGCATCGGCTGCGTCGTCGGGAGAGTGCAGCATCGCCATGCACAGGTCGTAGACGCGGTCGGAGTAGCGGCCGTATATCTCGCCCAGGGCGTTTCGGTCACCGCCGACGTACCGCAGAACGAGATCGCTGTCGGACGCCATGTGTGCAGACAGTATCGAACCCACTTGTTGTCCCCCCATTGGTGCCCGGGTTGGCGACACATTGGAATGTCCTTTCGACCCGCTGTGGTCGATGGTCCAGACGCGCCGTTGCGCCGACGTGGACACAAAGTGTCGTAATCTCCACACATGCGACGCGCTGTGGAAGTTGTGCGGAATACGGCGGCAGCGATGGGAGCGCCCACGGTTCTTGCTGCCGTGGTCTTGATTGCATCGTCCTGCGGCGGCGAATCATCCATCGCCGGCACGTCCGACTATCCGACCACCAATCCCGCACCCGAGACATCGGTTGCCGTCGCAACCACCTTTGTCCCGGATCCGAGTTCGACGACCACCAGCTTTGTACCAGCGGTCTGCACCTTCGGGGCCGAAGAACTCGATGTGAGCGACACCGCAGAATCAACGGCGGTTGAATCAAATGCCGATCATGTGAGTGGTGTCGCGGTGAAGCGATCACCTGGGTGCGGTCGCGTGGTAATCGACCTCGGAACCGAGTTCAGCTACGACATTCCCGGCCCAGCCGCCAACACAGTGCCCGCTGGCACGAGTGTGTCCGTGGTTGACAGCACTCTGCGAGTTCAGTTGGCGGATACGCCCAACGTGAGCTTCAGCGAGGTCGACCCCGATGTAGGTGACGACGCGATCCTCGCTCGTATGCCAGGTTCGTCACGCCAGCTCGAGGTGGTCGTGTTCCCCAACGGGGAGTTCACCGCATTCAGCGCTGAATTCCTCGACAACCCGGCCAGGGTCATTGTCGATTTCTCGGAACAGCCACTCATGACGGCCGCCACGGTCGTTCCGCTCTTGTTTGGCGACGTCATCATCGAGTCGATCAGTGCAAACACAACCGGCTCTGCCGACGCACTTCCGGGCACCGTGTTCTCCGGGTTCGCCAGGCCGTTCGAAGCGCAGTTGGAGGTGATGATCGAGGACCAATCCGGGAATCCGATTGCCGTCACCTGTGGCACTGGTTGCTACATCACCGACCAACCGACAGAACAACTCGGTGTGCCGACCACCGATTGGGTCGACGCTTGGGGCGAATTCGAGTTCACCGTCACCGACCTGCAGAGCGGTCTGTACACGATCCGACTCAGCAGTGACGCCGGCGCGGTCGAGTCGGCCACCTGGGTTGAGATGCCCTTCGTCATCGGACAATGATGCTTCGTATGGGACTTCTCAAGAGAGTGGTGCCGGTCGGTTCGGTGATCATCCTGGTGGCCGCTTCGTGCTCGGGATCTGGATCGTCTGCTCAGTCTGATTCGACGACCTCAGCGCCTGCCGCCGCCACCACCACCACCATCGCACCGACCACCACGGTCGCACCGACCACCACGGTCCCGGAGTTCGCTGGAACCATCGAACTGGCAGTCGACAATCCTGATCGCTGTGAGTTTCTCGGCAATTCGTGCATGCTGCCGTTTCCGTCCGACTATCTGACTGTCGCGGATTCATCCACCTCCACCGGTCGCCGGGTGCGCATCCACCCTGATTCGATGCCGGCCAATTCCGACGGCGTTCATGTCGATACCTCTCACGTGAATCTCAACGACGGCTTCAGTCCAGGCGCCGCTGGTTTGGTGTTGATTCCGGGGCTCGACGCGACCGCTTCCCGTCTCCCTCCGGTGACCGACATCGGAGCGTCACTGAAGGCCGATTCGCCCACCGTGGTCATCGACGCGACCACCGGAGAGCTTTGGCCCCACTGGGCCGAACTCGACGCCAACGCCCAGCCGGGTGACGATGCCGGACTGTTCATCCGGCCCGCCCGGAATTATCCGGACGGTCATCGGATCGTGATCGGACTTCGCAATGTGGTCGATGCCGATGGCGCGTCGATCGAACCGACCGACGCGTTTCGGGCCTATCGAGACCGTTTGGAGAGCAACGTCGCGGAGGTCGAGGAGCGCCGGCCGGCCATGGAACGAATCTTCGATGACCTGGATCGAGTTGGCGTGTCTCGCGATGAGTTGGTGATCGCCTGGGACTTCACCGTGATCTCCACGGAGAACCTCACGGGGCCTCTCCTCACCATGAGAGACGATGCCTTCGCAGCGCTCGGCGACACCGCACCAACGTTCACGGTCGACACGATCACACGCGAGGATGATCGCCACCGCACATGGATCGAAGGCACCTACGAAGTGCCGCTTTATCTCACCGGCGATGGATCTCCCGGTGAGGGGCTCAACCTCATCGACGGAGCGGAGCTGCCCACCCGAAACGGGACTTTCACATCGATCTACAGATGCCAGATAACCGACACCACCACGGCAGACAATCCGGGTGCGGGAGTGATTTATGGCCATGGGCTTCTCGGCGAGATCGGGCAGGTCACATCAGCCGGTCCGTCGCTGTTGGCAGACAATTACGGATATGTGATCTGCGGCACCGACCTGATCGGGATGGCCGATCCCGATGTGGCGAACGCCATCGAGTCGCTCAAGGATTTCGGGCACTTCTACACCCTCGCGGATCGTCTGCTTCAGGGGCATCTCAACACACTCTTCCTGGGGCGTCTCCTGAAGCATCCCGACGGATTCGCGTCTGATCCGGCGTTTCGGTCAGACGACGACCGCCCGCTCATCAACACCGACGAGCTCTACTACTACGGCATCTCGCAAGGCGGGATCATGGGCCCGGTCACCACCGCGGTTTCGTTGGATTGGGACCGTGCGGTGTTCGGCGTGCCGGGTATCAACTACAGCACCTTGTTGAATCGCAGCGTCGACTTCAACACCTTCCAGTTGATTCTCGACCCGGCATATCCCGACAAGTTGGATCAGGCGTTGGTGCTGTTGACCGCACAGATGCTTTGGGATCGCGGTGAAGGCAATGGCTATGCAAACCACTTCACCGACCCTCTGCCCGGCGTCCATGACAAGGTCGGTTTGATCCAGGCCGCTCTGGGAGATCACCAGGTGTCCAACGTCGCGGCCGAGGTGTTGGCGCGAACAATTGGGGCGTCGGTTCATTGGCCGGCCTACCTCGATGGCAGGACCATCGATGTCGAGCCGTTCTGGGGCATTCCACACATCGACGGCTATCCGTTCACCGGGTCGGCCACCGTGATGTTCGACAGTGGGGCACCAATCCCGCCGCCGGTCAATCTTCCTCCGGCCGACGGCGATGATCCCCACGAAGATGTGCGGCGAGCCTCGGAGGCCTACGACCAGATTGCCGCGTTCTTCCAGCCTGACGGGGTTGTCATCGATACATGCGGTGGCGGTCCGTGCGTGATTTCGCCGAGGTAGCGGTCGTGAGTCGACAAAACGTCCCCGCGGGGACGCTTTGACGGTCCGCCACAGTCACAGATCGCAGTACCCTGGATCTGCGACCTCGTAGGACCGTCATAGCGTCCTTGGCGGTCATAGATCCGGGGATCTGGCATCTCTGACCGAGTCGTCGTCGGCTAGGCGGAAACGATGAATCGCCTGCACCGCGATCGGACGAGGCGGGCGACCTCGCCATCGGGGTCGATGGGTCCCGTCTCCAACGCGTTGAGGAGCGCTGTGGCCACATCGCTTGCGGCTTGCACTGAGCGATCCGGGTCGAAGTGCCACAACTTTGCCTCTCGCCCGATCGCTGCTGAGTCGACCGTTTCGAGGTTGACCGCTCCGCCGATTGTCATCGCGGCCTCGTTCTTCAACTTTGGAAACAGTACCGTCGGCACGGTGTCGTAGAGCGGAGCAAGCGTGACGGCGCCGGCGCGGCGGTGAAGGAACGCAACGTTCTTGCCGTGTGCATCTGAGTTGCCGGTGATCGCGGTGAAGGCGGCCGCCTTTGCCAACTGCTCGAGTTCGTGGGGGGCATCGACTGCGTGCTTGTCGAGTATCCCCGCAATTTGCGAGAACTCGGGACCGCCCCCATCGCGAAAGACTCCACGGCCCGGTAACTCGTACTTCCTCGCGGGAGGTAGACCCAGCGCTTGACAGGCGTCCTCCTGGTGGATGCGGCGTACTTGTCCCGCCACCACCTCACGATCGAATCGCTCGACGATGATGCAGTCGATCCCACCGATTCTGCTTAGCTCGATGTCGACAGTTGTTAGCCCGACTGCACGAGCAAGCGTCATGACGGCTGCCTCGGCGGCGACGATGCCTGGATGAGCTTGACTGTCGAGCTTGAGAATATGTGTCGATGGTGAGCCGGCAACCGGGCGCGCCCAACCCCCGTCATCGAGTCGGACCAGCAGCAGCTTGTTCTGTAGTCCAGCAATTGACAGCTCCGAGTCATCGTGGATGCCGAGCGGCTGCGTGGGCAGGGAGTCGACTTCTGCCTCGAGCGCACCCTCATCCAATGGCTCAATGCTTCCGCGTCGCTCCCCAAGATCCTGGTCGGCATCGAGAACCACCAGCGCTCCGGCGATATCACGCCCGTAGCGAGCGACCAGGCCGTACGTGTCATTCGCGTTGAGCGAAACCCGTGCCGCAAGAACGGCACGGAACGGCCCCTCTGGGAGGAGCCCGTCGATGAAGTTTGTCGCGTCAAGCGGTCGGTACTGCACCGGCAACGAACAGGAAAGGAGCGGCCGGCCGCCGAACTCTTCAAGTATCTCCGATCGATAGCGAAGACGCAGCCCACGTCGCGCCTCCTCGAGGTCCGCCACAGGCCGCTCATCAAGCCAGACCGTGAGCCGGCGCGGGCGATCAGTCACCGCTTGCCGCCTCGCTGTCCTCAAAGCTCACCGTGATGGTTGCGCCGAGGCGCCGAAGAAGACGGAACGTATGTTCCACAACCGAGCTGGATCTACCCGACTCGATCTGCGCCAGATAGTCGCGGGAGAGATCCGCGGTCTGAGCGAGCTCCGCTTGGGTCAGGTTCTCTACCCTCCGTCGGTCAGCAACGACGCTGCCCAGATCTTGTGCAGATCGGATCTGATAGCTGGCCATGTTGATCGCCTCCCGATTTTGAAGTGACACTATTGTCACATCGACCTCACACGATGGAGTGTGACTATATCGTCACAAGTATCCCTCCGTTCGGTTGTGACGATAATGTCACATAGCTCCGGAAGACGCCCCGTCATGCACCAGGCTCGCCGAGAGGGCACTGTCTCACCCGAACCGTAGGTTCGCGTGTGTACCCAAGGAGGCAACGATGAACGACGAAATGGTATTCGGAGAGTCGGCGAGGACACTCTTGGCCACTCTGTCCAAGTGCAGGACGCACGAGGACGACGTGAGCGGGATGATCCATTTCGACCTTCGCATGACCCCAAAAGAGGCAGGACCGGTCGTGCGGGCCCTGCTCCGAGCAGAAGCCGAACTTCTGCTCGACGACGCAGACACGTTCGACCCGGCGGCGACAACCCGTACGCCGGAACAACGTCGTGCTGACGCACTCCTCGAGATCGCCGCAGCTGCCGCCGAGGCACTCGACGCGGCGTAGCGCAAACACCCCACGCTCACCAGCACTCATGCCGTGTCGATCTGGCGTCCCCGCGGGGACGTTCAGAGCTACTCGATCCGCATCCCCGAGATGGCCCGGCTGATCACAAGCTGCTGGAGCTGCTCGGTGCCTTCGAAGGTGTCTTGGGTCTGATTTGGACTTGTCCACAGACTTCCATCGGTGCCCGTTTATGCCCTCTGAGCTGGGGAAACGCTGACCGCTGGTGTCCGCAGAAATGTTCTGACAACCGCTGGGTTTCGGTAAAAGTAGCGATGGAAACCGGTGTCGGGGTCGAACGATAGCAATAGTGACATCGTGAGAGTTTGCGATCGGGATCGGTCCTTCCCCCACGAACTCGATAGCTCTGGTTCTCGCCGGTCGAAACGGATAGTGCTACATCGAGCCGTGTCGGAAGTGGGACACCTCACCTTCCTACCCGATGGTCCGGTGGGAAGGTGAGGTGCGCACTTTGTCGGATTCGGTACCGCTTCGGAGCAGATCCTCAGGCGTGGATTTCACGCAGAGACGCGAATCCTGCCTGGTACAGACCGGTGAGCATGGCGGAGAGGTCCTCGGCGGGTGCCCCGTTCGCCTCGAAGCGCGCTGTCCAATTGACGGCAGCACCAGCGCCTTCTTCAGCCACCTGGATAGTGGAGACGTAGCCGGTCAGGGGCAGCGGGCTCTCGACGATCGAGTAGGTGCAGCTACGTGCTGCGGCATCTACCGAGTCGATCTTCTCGTGGATCTGCGCGCCGTCTGGCAGTGTGCACAAGCGAGCGTCGCCGGTGAGTTCGCTAGTCGCAATCGCAGGATGCCACTGGCTGATACGGCCGGGGTCGCCGATGGTGCTCCACACCTGATCAGGACTGGCATTGAGGTGCGTGGTGGCTGTGACAGTATGCATTTTCAATTGCTCCCATTGGTGTTGTCCGTCGTTGTGACGTGATTCACCATAAAAGCTGGGGTCGATCCGCCACATCGGGGAAAACCCCCATCTGACGAGAGAGTCGAGACATCGACAGCCCGTCGTTCAGAAGTTCGCCTACTTGGCTACGAGCCGGTGCCGAACGGCGAACATTGCCGCGGAGGCCCGCGTTCGCGAACCGATCTTGTCGTAAACGTGGCCGACGTGGTTCTCGACGGTCTTCACCGAGATGAAGAGTTCGGTGCCGATCTGCTTGTTGGTCAGACCCCGAGCCAAGCAGCAGATGACCTCGGCTTCACGTTCGGTGAGGTCGTTGGGCAGCTGGGCGCGCCGAGTCGTACACCCATCGACGGCGTCGAGCACAGCCGTGACGGCGGCACGTTCCAAGCGTCCCTCGCGAGCTTCCGCGAGGAGTTCGTCCGCCGCGGTCGATGCGCTCAACGCACGTCGCCAGGGACGCTCCTCGCGCATAGCGTGAAACATATCGCTGGCGGCGAGAAGCTGCCCGAGGAAGCCCGGGGATTCCAGACGCCTGTGGTAACCGACGCCGCCGAGCCGCTCATGAGCAGACGCGGCAAGC
>CAZHMP010000111.1:0-7619 GCA_964533595.1 uncultured Acidimicrobiales bacterium
GGCCATGCATGGGAACACTTCAACATCAATGACCAGGCCCGACTCGATTTCCAGCAACTCATCGGCGCGGTGACGTGGGATTCGTCGAGCGTCAGTCACGGTCGGCGGGGAATCGAGATTGCCGCCGACACCCTCGCTCACGGACTTCTATCGACGCCGCTGGAGTGTGGTCAGACTCGCGAGCGGGAATTCGAGCGGTTCGCCGCCCTCACGGGGATCACAACGCCGAGGCTCCCCCGCGCCGCTCTTTGCGACGACCCGGCCGGCGACATGAGCGCCGGACTCGCCGCCTACGCCAACTGGCGGCAGGACCAGTCTAGGAATGGCTGAACACCAGCGGTGGTTCCCTTCTCATCGGGTGCGCAGTCGTCCGAGGCGCTATGCCCAGAGGGGGTGTGTTGGAGTTCCGAGTGCTGGGCCCGGTCGGTGTTCGATCGGGAGGAGTTGAGGTTGCTATCGGTGGCGCGCGTCCGCGCGCCGTTTTGGCCCTGCTGCTGCTCAACCGCAACCGCCGATTGTCGGCCGACCGGATCGTCGACGCCCTGTGGGACGAAGCCCCGAAGTCGGCCCGGAACTCGGTCCAACGCTTCGTAGCCGACCTCCGTTCCTCGAGCGTGGAGATGTCCGAGCGTCTCGACTCCGACCGGACCGGCTACCTCCTTCGAGTCGAACCAGGAGAGCTCGACCTCGATCGTTTCGAGGCCGCCGTTGGTGCCGCCACCGGCCATCGAGGCGCGGCTGACACCGCCACCGAGTCGGCCGCGCTGCGCGACGCTCTCACCGAATGGCACGGTCCGCCGCTCGACGGAGTGGGCGATCCTCCTTTTGCATTGTCGGAGCAGGCTCGTTTGGCCGACGCGAGGCTCTCCACCTTCGAGCGTTGGATCGACACCGAGCTCACGTTGGGGCACCACGACGAGGTGATCTCGGATCTCCAGACCGAGGCGGACGCCAACCCGTTTCGGGAGCGAATTTGGGCGCAGCTGATCACGGCGCTCTACCGGTCGCAGCGCCAGGCCGACGCGCTCTCCGCCTACGGGAGCTTGCGCGACACGCTCCTCGAAGAGCTCGGAGTCGATCCCGCTCCGGAACTGCGCCAGCTCGAGTTGCAGATTCTGAACCACGAAGTGCCCGAGGTCGACATGCCGGTGGCAGCGAGCAACACCAACGGCACGGGCGCCGGTCCGCGTGGCTACGAGCTCGGCGACGTCATCGGCGAGGGGCAGTACGGACGGGTGGTCGAAGCCCGTCAGACCTCCACCGGCCGTGATGTGGCCGTGAAGGTGATCGATGCCGACACCGCCGATGACCCGCCATTCATTCGAGCGTTCGATGAAGCCAACAAAGGTGTGGCCGGCCTCGAACATCCTCACATCGTCCCGATGTATGACTGGTGGCGGGAGCCCTCCGCGGCCTATGTGGTGATGCGGCTGTTGCGGGGAGGGACCCTTCACGGAGACATCCCACTCGACGACGGCACCCGCCGGGCAGCCCTCACCCAGGTGGCCGATGCCCTCCGGGTCGCCCACGGTCGGGGCATCCACCACGGTGCGGTCGTGCCGGGAAACGTTCTGCTCGACGTCGACGGCAACGCCTACCTGACCGACTTCGGCATTGGGCGCGGCGCCACTCGCCAGGACGACGTCGATGCCTTGGCCCGACTGATCGAGCAGCAGCTGCCGGGCCAGCTGGGCGACTCCGCATATGACAGTGTCGACGATCTGATGCGGGCTCTCGATGGGCCGCCGACGGGCCGATCCGACACCGCCTCGCCCTACAAGGGATTGCGTGCCTTCCAGGAAGCCGACGCTGCGGACTTCTTCGGCCGTGACACCCTCGTCGAGAGCATGATCGAACGCCTCCGCGAGGGCCGTTTCATGGCACTGATCGGAGCCAGCGGCAGCGGCAAGTCGAGTGTCGTTCGGGCCGGGCTGCTCCCCCGCCTCCGTCGTGGAGCGGTCGATGGCAGCGAGAATTGGTTCATCGTCGACATGATTCCCGGCGCCGCTCCGCTCGACGAACTGGTGCGTGCCGTGCGGCGGGTTGCCGTCAATCCCCCGGATGATCTTCGATCAATTCTCGGCAGCGGTCCCGACGGTTTACGTCAGGTCGTCGATCTGGTGCTACCCGAAACGGGTTCCGAGATGCTTCTCGTGATCGACCAGTTCGAGGAGCTGTTCACACTGGTCCCATCGCAGCGCGCCCGGCAGCGGTTCATTGAGTCGCTGGTCGCGGCGGTAGAGGACCCCCGGTCGCGTTTACGCGTCGTGGTCACGATGCGGGCCGACTTCTACGACCGCCCGTTGGCCGATGCCGGCCTTGGGCCTCTCTTTCAAGCCGCGACTGAGAGTGTGATCCCGCTTCGCGCCGAAGAACTCGAGCGGGCGATCGTCGGCCCCGGGGATAGGGCAGGAATCACATTCGACAGAGGTCTCGTGGCCGAGATGGTCAGCGAAGTGGTTGACCAGCCGTCAACTTTGCCGCTTCTGCAATACGCACTCACCGAGATGTTCGAGGCGAGGTCGTCAGATCGAATCGGGCTCGATGACTACCGCGAGGTCGGAGGTGTGTTGGGCGCACTCGCTCGACGCGCCGACTGGCTCTACGGCCACCAGTCCGGGTCCGAGCAACTTCTGCTTCGCCAGGTTCTGCTGCGTTTGGTGACCGTGGGCGACGACACTCACAGCGACACCCGGCGACGCGTCAACCGCTCCGAGTTGGACTCGCTCGGTGACCCGGCGCTGATCGACCAGGTGCTATCTGAGTTCGGCCGCCACCGACTCCTTACGTTCGATCGCGATCCGAATACCGGCGAGCCGGTGGTGGAGGTCGCCCACGAAGCACTTCTGCGAGAGTGGTCGCTCCTGCGTGACTGGATCGAACAGAGTCGCGACGAGTTGCGTCAGCACCGTCGGGTCGGCGTCGGTGCGTCCGACTGGGTGCAGGCCAATCAAGATCCGAGCTTCCTGCTCCGTGGCGCGCGTCTCAACCGAATCGAGACCTGGCGTGATTCCGCCGACCTGACATTGACCGAAATCGAGGCCGAGTTCATACGTGCCAGTCTCGATGCCCGTCGCCGTGACGAGAGCAGCGAACGCGACCGCCTGGCTCACGAAGCCGATCTTGAGCAGCAATCCAACCGCCGTTTGCGTCTGCTCGTGGGCGTGCTGGGAGTGGCGGCGCTGGTGGCGATCGGTCTGTCGTTGTTCGCATTTCAACAGAGCCGAACCGCAGGCGACCAGCGATCCGAGGCGCAAACCCAAACCAGGCGTGCCACCGCGCAGAGTCTCGCTTCGGCTGCGCTGATCAACTTGCCAACCGATCCTGAACGAACGTTACTGCTGGCGTTGGAGTCGGTCGACATGAGTATGACCGCGGGCCTCGACCCGCCCGATGATGCCATTGCGGCCTTGCACGAGGGATTGAGCCGTGATCGCCTCGTTCGACGTCTGGGCGATGCCAGCAGTGCTGTCTACTCTCCCGATGGGGACACCATTGCCGCGGGCCGCGGCAATGGTGATATTTCCATTCTCGCGGCGTCGGACGGTTCTCTGATTCACACTATCGAGACTGCTCATGAAGGAGCTGTCATCGAGGTTGCCTTCTCACCTGACAGCACGCTGTTGGCATCCGTCGGTGTCGACAACGACACACGCTTTTGGGATCTCAACACGGGCCTGTTGCTGGCCACCACCCCGAACTCGGATCCCGTTGGGAGCTTGAGCTTCTCTCCGGACGGCCGGCGATTTGGGCTCAGAGCTCTCAATGGCTCGGTTCAGGTCGGGAATCCGACGACAGGTGAGGTGCTCGCCCAACGAGCGTTTTCTTCCGCCGGCCTGGCCTGGTTGTCAGACGATCGGATTGCGGTACTGACCACGGATCAGCCGCCAAGATTGGTGGTCGCCGACCCAGTCGACCTTGCATTGCTCGACGAGATGGATTACGGGGGCGACGGGTTCTGCGGAATCGCGGTTGCACTGCAGTCGGGTCGGATCTTCGTCGGGGGAAACAGTCCGGTTCTGCTCCCCACCGACACGGATGGCCCCGCAATTGATCTGAACGGTGGGAGTGGGGCGACCTGCGCGGCCGCATTCTCGCCGGATGAGACCCGTGTGGCCGCCGGTGGCGTCAACGGCACGATCGGGGTCTGGTCAACCAAGGATGGGACACTCGAAGCAACGCTCGCGGGCCACGGTGCCGAGATCGCGAGCGTCTCCTTCGACCCCACCGGCACGCGCCTGCTCTCGGTCTCAGCTGCCGACCAGATTTTCGAGTGGGATGTTTCCGATGACTTCGCCGCGGAGTTGCTATCGCCCGACCTTGGCGATCTGAAGGGTGCCCGCTTGACCAGCGACGGAGACCGAATTGTTTCCCAGAACGATCGCGGACTGAAGGTGACCGGAGTCGACACCGGAGAAACACTCGCCGAACTTGAGACGGCTCCGTCAAAGACCAGCTTGAGTACGGACGTGTTTGATATTTCCTCGGATGATCGGTTGATCGCGGTGGCATCGCGGACAGCGAGTCAGGTCAACATCCTCTCTTTGGATTCTCTGAACCTCGTGCAGAGCCTGGATGAACCGCTCGGATTGATGACCGAAGCACGGTTCGATTCCAGCATCGAGAACGTTTTTGCCATGGGAGAAGACGGCTCGCTCCATCGTTGGTCACTCGCCGAAGGTCGGCTCATATGGTCGACCCCGGCGAGCAATGAGCGACCTCAACAATTCGAGGTGAATCCGTCCGGTTCGCTGATCGCCCGTCCGTTGGAGCGGGCCATCGAAATCTACGAGTCGGCCACGGGCGATCTAGTCGAGTCGTTTGACTCCAAACGGGTGCGCAGCTTGGCGTGGATCGACGAAGATTCTCTGGTATCGGTGGGAGCCACGGGCGACTTCTCTGTTTGGAAAGTCGGACAGGCAAAACCGCTGAAGACGATCACCGTGGCGGGGGGAAGCGATCTGGTCAAGTTCGATAGGGGCGGACGAAGATTGTTCATCGGCCGGGCCGACGGGACGGTTTCGGTTTGGTCGTTGGACGAGACGCAGGAGCTCTTCACACTTCCGGCGCACCGTGATCTGATCATTGCATTGTCCTTCGACCAGTCTGTTGATCGTGTTCTGAGCGCAGATCTCAGTGGCATCGTCAACGTTCGGTCACTCGACACAGCGACACTGGCCGATCTGGCCCGCAGCCGCTTGACCCGATCACTCACCGACGAGGAGTGCTTGACCTACGTTGGCGAGCAGGGCTGTTCGTGATTGTGTGACAGCCGAGTTACCGCATGATTGCCCAGAACTTTCCTGGTGACTGGATGTAGACCGTGTCGCCATCAACGTAGGGCGATGCTGTGGTCTGAGCCCCCAGGGGAAGTTCCCAGACCGGCTCGCCGGTGCGTGCGTCCAATGCGAGTACCGACGACGCGGCGGCGAACGACGCTATGTAGACCGTGTCGTCCACAAGCGTCACCGACGACAGGAATAGGTCGGTCCCGCCGTCGTAACGCCAGCGAACCTCACCACTGTCAATGTCGAGGCCGTAGACCCCGCCGGCGAAAGAACCGAAGATGACGATGTCGTCGGCGACAACCGGGGAACTGGGGAGATTCAATGATTCGGTTTCGAAACTCCACACGAGCTCGCCGCTCACGCGGTCGATGGCGTAGAAGATGCCGTTGTCGAGCCCGAAGAAGATCCGATCCGCGGTGACCGCGGGACGCGATGCCGCGCCGCCCACTCCCAGCGAGAGACGGTAGAAACGTGCCAGCTCAGCTCCGGTCTGGGCATCGAAGCCTCGGACAGTCCCGTCGGTGCTCCCTACCCAAACCTCGCCGCTATCGACGCGGGGTGGGCCGATACCCATCACTCCTTCGCCCTTCGCTCTCCAGATTTCGCGGCCATCGGAAATATCGAGGGCTCGAAACGAAATGTCGACTCGGTCTTCGGCTACCCAGAGAAATACTCGGTCGCCGTCGGTGGAAGGGTGGCCGATCGACCCCTCTCCAGAGACAGTCAGATCCCAACTGACATCCCCACTTCGGATATCGAGGGCCAACAACGATTTGTCCGGCAAGTCGAGTGCAATGTCTGCCTGAAGGCTGGCGCTCACACCAGGGGCCGTGGTGGCAACCAGCAGGGTGTCGCCGGCCGCCGCAGCGAACGACGCAGGACTGATGCGCGGGTCGGCATCGGTCTCCACCGACCAACGCACTGTTCCGCTCGCTGAGTCGATCCCGCGAACCACCCCGTCACCCCCCAGGACCGCAACGACACCGTCAACAACGACCGCACGTTCATGGCTCCCTGCCAACGCTATTGGATCGGGCAGATCCAGCACCCAGCGCACGTCCGGCTCGGGCACGACTCCGGTTGGACCGTCTGTTTCGGCCGAGTCGCGTTTCATCATCTGCAGCCGGGAGTCGAAGAACCGGGTGACTCGTGACGCCGCCATTCCTCCGTCAAGGTGCAGCGGAGCAAACGCTGCCAACTCGTCTCTCACGCCGACGGCGAAAGTAGCCGCAGCGTCGTCGGCCATCTCCGAAACTCCACTGGGCACGAACGTGATCAGCGAGGCGGCCGCCCCCAGGGATTCCGCCGCATTGTCGGGCGGACCCGAGATGGCGATCACAAGGGGATCGCCCATGGCTTTTACGGCAGCGGCACCGGACCGCATATCGTGATCAAGAACCACAAGCGCCCGCCTCCCATTTGTGGGGCCGAGTGACTCTGGCATTGGGCCGCACATAATCAGCGGATCGGTCTGCTGATCGCATCCTGTCTCGCTGACCACGAACATCCGCTCCAGCGACGGGGCGATGTCGTAAGTGGCCATCGTCGATTCGATCGCGTCCATGGCCTCGGCATCGGCTCCAACAACCATCACCTGGGTGATATCCCGCGTTGAAAGTTCGGAAGCGGCATCGGTGACCTCCGCCGCTGTCTCATCACTCGAGTTGTCCGCGCCCGAACACGCTGCGGCGAGCAACACCACAGCCAGCAGCAAGGCCTTCCACCCGGTCGATACCATGACCTGAGTTCTAGGCCATGGCGGGGACGAGCGCCGGAGCAACCGTCGACGAGGCGACCTTGCGATCAAACCAACGGCGTGTGGCGCGACCGGCGAAGGCGCATTCCCGGCGGGCGATTTCGGTCGTGCCGCTGTAGACCACGATTGCGGGAAGCCCGAGGACGCCGGCGGCCATGGCCTGTGTCATTTCGGCATCCACATCGATGACTTCCACTCCGAGACCGTTTGTCTGGGCCAGATCGATCGCCTGGCTTTCTGCGGCGGACATCATCGGGAGGCCTGCGTGGCTGAAGATTCGGATTGAGGTGGCGTTTGCGGTCATTTTGGCTCCGTTGCTCGGTGGATGTGAACCACCATGACAACCTGCGCTGAGTAAACGCTGAGTCCCCAGTTTCCCCCGTCCTCCCTTGGATCTGCGACCTCCTAGGACCGCCACAGCGTCCTTGGCAGTCACAGATCGCAGCCTCCTGGATCTGTGACTGCGGAGGACTGCCACAGCGTCCCCCGCAGTCACAAATCGCAGCATCTTGGATCTGTGACTGCGGAGGACTGCTACACGGTCCTTGGCGGTCACAGATCACGGCACATACCCA
>CAZHMP010000112.1:0-7336 GCA_964533595.1 uncultured Acidimicrobiales bacterium
GGTTTCTGAACAGGCGACCCCCGATGGAGCTGTCGTCTCGGCTGGCCCCAACGACGGCAACCGAAGCCGGGTGCAGCAACGGCAAAATCGAAGCGCTCACGGCCCGCTTCTCATGCAGCCACTCCGTCTCACGCGCCTCGAGCGAGTGGGCAATCGAATACTCCACACGAAAGACGCCGGTGTCGAGCCGGCTGGTGACCTTGTAGCCCGACTTTCGAAACAGTCGAAGCATCTTGGTGTTCTCAGCCAAGACGTATGCCTCGAAGTCGGTCACCCCCTTCAGCCGTCCGTAAACGGCGAGGTGCTGCAACAGCCTCGACCCAACTCCGCGTCCTTGGAAATCGTCTCTGACGAGAAATGCCACCTCAGCAATTTTCACATCCTCGACGCTGCGCTCAGGTGCCACGTCATAACGCCCCACCGCCACCATTTCGTCCTCGTGGAAAGCCACGAACGCCATCCGCTCATCGAAATCCACCGACGTGAAATAACGGAGTTCCTCAGGACTCAACTCCGCCTTTTGGCTGAAGAATCTGTTGTAAATGCTCTGGGGACCGAGGTGCTGATGAAACATCACAAGCGCATCGACGTCATCAGGGCGAATCGGCCGAAGATGCACACTGAGGCCGTCGTTGAGCAGGGCATCAAACTCGAATTGCTTCGGATAAGCGGTCACGATCAGGACTCCCGTCGTCGGACGCCTCAGGCCGACTCTAACCAGAACGTCGGCTCTGATTGGTGTGACTTCCGATATGCGCCGCTACCCTTTGCCGCGCTCCGGCCGGGTCCTCCGGTCGGTGGGTTCGCAGACGGGCGTTGGTTCTTCCAGTCATCGTGAGCCACCCCAAGAGAATCCCGACCGCGTAGAAATCACGCGGCGTAACGAACCCAGACCCGCGCGCCGACCGGCGCGCCAGGAGCATGATGTCCACCACCTTCGCCCAACTGGGCGTACCCGAATCGATCTGTGATGCGCTCGCCAAGCGCGGCATCACCGAACCATTCGAGATTCAATCCGCCACCCTCAACGACACGATGTCGGGACGCGACGTCTGCGGGCGGGCACCGACGGGATCCGGCAAAACTCTTGCCTTCGGAATTCCGCTGGTGGCCAATGTCGAGCAAGCGCAGCCCAAGCGACCGCGAGCCCTCGTGCTTGCACCCACTCGAGAGCTGGCCGAGCAGATCACAGAGGAGATCCGGACATTCTCCGGCTCCATCAAAATCCACTCCGTCTACGGCGGTGTCGGCTACGAGGGCCAGATTCGTGCCCTGCGTCGTGGGGTGGAAATCCTCGTCGCATGCCCCGGCCGCCTGGAAGACCTGATCAGCTCCAACCATGTCGACCTCTCACAGGTCGACCGAGTTGTGCTCGACGAAGCCGACCGCATGGCTGACATGGGTTTCATGCCGGCTGTTCGACGGATTCTCGACCAGACGTCGCCGAAGCGTCAGACGGTGCTGTTCTCGGCCACGCTTGACGGCGACATCGCCAAGCTGACGCGTGACTACCAGACCAATCCGGTCCGCCACGAAGTCGGTGATGAGACTCCCGACATCACATCGGCCTTCCACGCGTTTTGGAAGGTCGACAAGGCCGACAGGGCGGGAGTCACCTCGCATGCCGTGAATGCCGTGTGGCCGGCGATCATCTTCTGCCGAACCCGCCACGGATCCGACCGACTCGCCAAGCAACTCGGCCGCACCGGGGTCAAGGCCGAAACCATCCACGGCGGCCGGAGTCAGCGCCAGCGCGCCAGGGCGCTAAACGACTTTGCCAAGGGCCGCGTGCAAGCATTGGTGGCAACCGATGTCGCGGCCCGAGGAATTCATGTCGACGGCGTCGCCATGGTTGTCCACTACGACCCACCCGAGGATCACAAGGCTTACGTCCACCGTTCTGGGCGCACTGCCCGAGCCGGCGAGAGCGGCATCGTCTTGTCGCTGATCCAGTCCGATCAAGTCAAGGACACGAAACGTATGCAGCGCCGGGTTGGCCTCGACGTTGCCTTCACCGAGCCGGATTCCGCTGGTCTTCGCGAAGTGGCCCTCAAGCCCAATCCGGAACTCAACCAGTCAGTGGAGCCGGAGTACGTTTCTGAATCACGTCGGCCGCAGCGATCGCGATCGGCCAGTCGCCCCCGCACTCGTGCAACCGGTGGCAAGAGTCGTGGTCGTGGGGATCAGCGGAGGTCGTCGTCGGATTCACGCAATGCGAGGCCGGCTTCCAGGAACGGTTCCAAGTCGCGCGACGGCGCTTCCAAGTCGCGCGACGGCGCTTCGAAGTCGCGCAACGGGGCTCCGAAGTCACGCAAGCCCACGGGGAAGGCTTCATCGAAATCGCGAGCCGGTGGCAAGGGTCGTCATGCGGCACAGCAGTCGAGCAAGGGCAACAACGGCGGCCCAAACCGCAAGGCTCGTCGCGCCCACCTCCAACCCGGGGCCGCGCAGCGACGAAGCGCCTGAACTCAGCGCGTTAGGCGATCCTCTTCAAAAACTTCTTGCGCCCCCGCTCACCGGCTCGGTTGAGCGAAGGAATCAGCGGCCTGATGATCCAGGGCAGGCCGGCGGCGAGTCTGGCTGACAGGCTCTCGCTGTAGGGCACGTAAATCTCGAGACGGCCCGTGTCGAGGGCCTTTTCGAATGCATCAGCGACCTCGTCCACATCGTGGATCTTGCTCAGGAAGTTGAGCGCGCTGCCGCCATTGGTGGCTTCGTATCTCAGCATTTTGGTGTCGATCGCGCCCGGATATATGCCACTCACCTTGACACCCGCTGAGTGCACTTCGTTGTTCAATGCGCAAAGCAAACCGCGTAGGCCAAATTTCGATGCCGAATACATCGCGCTTCCGGGCATCGGCATGATTCCACCCAACGAGGCGATTCCCACCAAATGACCGGACCGCTTCGCCTCGCACACTTTGGCCCCCGCGCTCAACAGATGAGATGGGGCCCTGAGATTGACCTCGAGATGCGCGTCGATTTGTTGGGGCGTGAGCGATGCGAGATCACCCGGGATGATTACGCCTGCGTTGCACACCAACACTTCCAAGCGGCTGGACCACTCATTTGTGATCCGGTTGCACAGCGACGCCACCTCCTCGCGATCTTCGTGATCACAGGCAACCGGAATTGAGCCGGGAAACAATTCAGCGGTCGCTTCGGCTGACTCTTGGTTTCTTGCCACCACTGCCAGTTGGTAGCCCCGATGAGCCAGCCGTTCACACAGCACCAGGCCTATGCCACCGGCCGCTCCGGTCACTACCGCGAGTGGGTTTGGATGGGTCATTACGCCTCCTGGTGGTGGGTGACGACCGCCGCCGACCGCCGTTCATTCAAATGACAGCACATAGTGCCATATGTCACACTGATCGCCGACGGTCCGAATCCTCGATGCATTTGGGCCCACGATACGGAGGCTCAACAATAGATGAGGCGGGTTTATCCTCTCGATCATCCACACCGGCTCTCGCCAGAAGAGTTGCGAAGACTCCTGGGCGGGAAGGGTTTCGGGCTTTCGTCGATGACGTCGGATCTCAACCTGCCGGTCCCCCCTGGATTCACAATCACCACCGACGCCTGCATCGAGTACCTGGACGGAGGATGGCCGGACGGTCTCGACGATGAGATCCGTGACCACCTTCGCCAACTTGAAGACACAGTCGGCCGTGATCTCGGCAACGCCAACGACCCGCTCTTGGTGAGCGTCAGATCAGGGGCAGCGACCTCCATGCCCGGGATGATGGACACAATCTTGAACTTGGGTCTGAATACGACGTCGGTCGTGGGGTTGGGCGAAGCCACCGGTGACCTCTTGTTCGCTGACGATTGTCATCGGAGATTTCGGGAGATGTTTCGATCGACGGTCGGCACCGATGAAATCCCGGAAGATCCTTGGCAGCAGCTCCGACAAGCGGTCGAGGCCGTATTTCGTTCTTGGAACAGCGAACGAGCGGTTGCATATCGCAGCCACGAAGGGATCGACGAAAGTCTCGGCACCGCGGTGACCGTGCAGGCCATGGTGTTCGGAAATCGTGGTGAACGATCCGCCACCGGAGTGATGTTCACCCGAAATCCATCCACTGGATCGAGGTCGCTGTACGGCGATTTACTGTTTGGAGCGCAGGGTGAAGACGTCGTGGCAGGTACCCACGAGACGTTGCCGCTCACCCACATCGACGATCAAATGCCCGGCATCGGCGATCAGCTCCGGCGTTTCGCTGAGATCCTTGAACATCATCACGCTGATCTCTGCGACATCGAATTCACAATCGAAGGCGGCAAGCTCTGGATGCTTCAGGTGAGAGTGGGAAAGAGAAGCCCAGAGGCTGCCGTGAGGATCGCTCTGGACATGGCAGAAGACGAACAGTTTCCGTTGACCATGGCAGAGGCTGTCGAGAGGGTCGAGAGCCATCTTCGCAACCCACCGGTTCGAACTACGATGGAAAGAAGCGATGCGGGTGCTCTCACTATGGGACTCGGTGCATCTCCTGGTGTTGCCAGCGGCGAGATCGTGACCGCACCCGACCAGGCCGAACGAGTTGCGGCCGCCGGGAGGCCGGTCATCCTGGTGAGACCCGAGACCTCGCCTTCAGACGTACACGGCATGACCCACGCCGTCGGAATCCTCACGGCGTCAGGTGGCCTGGTGAGCCACGCCGCGGTGGTTGCCAGGGGCTGGGGAATACCGGCGGTGGTGGGCGCCGCGGAATTGACCTTCGAACCGGGTCATATCCGGATCGGCGAGATGATCCTCAGGAATGGTGACACCATCACGATCGACGGATCCACCGGTCAGGTGTTCGCCGGAAATATCACAGGCGCCACTGAGACGATTCCCGAAGCCTTGACTCTGCTCAAATGGGCGGTCGAGCTGGGAATTGAGGTTCATCACGACTCAGCTCCAGCCAATCTTCCCGCACACGACGAGGCAGACGACATCTCGATCGACGACATCATCGCGGTCATGGCGATCAAGGGCTTCGTGTCGGCCGATTCGGTGGCCAAGGCCACTCTCGGAGACGTCGCAGTCGTGGGCGCAATGCTCGATGAAATGGTTGCCGACGGCATCGTCGAGACCGTTGGGACAATGCTCCGACTGACCGAAGTCGGAGTATCCACCTCCCAACTCCGACTGACCGACGATATGGGGATGCTCGGACCCGAAGTGGCCACGTCCGCACTCGACTCGTTCTTGCCGCTCGACCACATAGTGAAGGAAATCATCACCCGATGGCAGCTCGTTGAAGCCGAGGACGGCTCGATGGTCGCAAACGATCACACCGATCCCGGTCACGACGAACGAGTCGTGTCCGACCTGTCAGAGCTCACCAAATCGGTCGGGTCTTGGATCAGCCCGCTGACCAGGCAGCTTCCCAGACTCTCGCGGTATCAGAAGAGGCTCGGTGCCGCCATGGAACAAATCCGGGCGGGAGATCACCGCTACTTTGCCTCACCATTGGTCGACAGTTTTCACAGCATCTGGTTCGAGATCCACGAGGACCTCATTCGGCTTGCGGGTAGCACCCGCGCCGATGAGACGGCCGCCGGCAGAGCCTAGGAATGGCTGCGGGTGCCGGGCATCCACACGGCCATCCAGATCGCCATGGCCATACTTACCACCGCCATGCCCAGCAGTATTCGTGAACCGCCGGCATCGGTCGACACAAATGCCGTGACCGCCACACTCGTGGTGATACTGCCCACATAGCGACTCATAGACAGAACTCCTGCCGCTGAGCCTGCACGCGACTCTGGAACTGACTCGAGTGCAGCTGTCATGAAGTTGGGCGTTGCCACCCCCAAGCCGATTCCGAAAACTATGAGCGTCACCACCAGGAGAGTTGGGGAGATGCCGGCGCCGGCAAAGAACAGCACGACCATCGAGACGGTGGCAAATGCCAATCCCCCCATCACAGGAGTCCGACGCCCCAGACGGTCCCCCGCTCGGCCGCCGGCGGGGCCGAAGACGATCATGCCCACCGTGAGGGCCGACAACATGATGCCGATGGAACCCGACTTCCAGCCTCTCGCCGTAAGAATTATCGGAGTCAGCAAGAGAAGCGTGTACTGAGCCTGTGTGGAGAATGCCTGGGCCGAGAATGAAGCAGCAAAGACCCGATTGGCTATCCGACCCGGGCCGTGTTCGCGCTTCAGAGGTGACGAGACGCTTGGTTCGAAGCTGGACCCCCCGGACCTGACAGAAGCTGTCAGCGCCACCGCCACCACAGGGATATTCACCAGGAAAATTGCCTGCCACCCGAACAATTCAGTCAGGCCGCCGCCGATGACCGGGCCTCCAGCCGCTCCCACCCCCAGAACCGAACCCAGAATCCCGAACATGCGACCGCGCTCGGCCGGTTCCGTGCCGGTTCTCAGCAGCGATTGGACGCTCGGAGCGAGGGCGGACGCGAACGCCGCCTGGCCACCTCTGGCCGCCACCAGAAACCCGAAGCTCCCAGAGGCGGCGCAAGCCACCGAGAACGCGGCAAATCCAACGAGCGCAGCGTTGACCGACCGCCTGTTGCCAACTCGATCGCTGACCCGACCCGACAGAGGTTGGCCCAGCAACATCGCGACGAGGTAGACGGTGATCAAAATGCTCACTCGTCCGACCGAGATATCGAAATCATCGGCAATCGACGGCAATGCCACCGCAATCATCGTCGAGTTGAGCGGTACCAGGCCTGCTGCCGCAGCAATACCGACGACTCCCAACCTCGACAGCGGCGGGGCGCTCGCCGGCAAATCTGGTGCCGTCATTCGATGATCGTCACCTCACCTGATGATCCATCAACGCGAATGGTGTCGCCCGTTTTGATTCGCGTCGTGGCGTTGACCGTGCCAACCACCGCCGGAAATCCCATCTCACGAGCAACGATGCCTGCGTGGCAGGCGAAGCTCCCGTGATCCGTGACGATGCCGGCCATCAGATGAAGCATCGAGTTGAAGGCCTCACCCGTCGTCGCCGCCACAACGATCTCTCCAGGCTGCAGCGACATCAGATCCTCGGTAGAGGAAATCAATCTGGCTTTGCCCTCACTTGTACCCCCGCTTGCGGGAATGCCCATCACGACACCGTCATCCCCAGCGGGCTCATCCATCTGTCCAAGAATTCCCTCGATCAGGAATCCCACCGATGACATCAGTCGGGCCAGCGGCGGCGGCAACTGATCAACCGGAGGAGGAGCGGGCGGCGGCGGTCCCAAGAATCGTGGTGGCCCTTCTGCGGTCAACTCCACTCGACGATCCCTGCGTTGCCTGAGAACTGCCGATGACGGGCCCGCTCCACCAGCCATCGCCATCGCCTCGGCAATATTGGCATCAAGCGCCAGTT
>CAZHMP010000113.1:0-7210 GCA_964533595.1 uncultured Acidimicrobiales bacterium
TTGTGGACCCGACGCACCAACCTTCGTCGATCAACCTCCAGCTGGGTCTCCCCCGGTCCCCTGGTGCCGATGCCACCGCCTTGCTGGCTGAGCCTTCGACCGGACCCTCTGAGACGGGGCAGCCGGTATCGAAGTTGAGCCAGCTCGACCTGTGCCTTGCCCTCAAGGGTGCTGGCGTTTTGAGCAAATATGTCGAGAATCACGGCCGTCCGGTCGAGTGCCGTACGCCCGAGAATCTTTTCAAGATTGAACTGCTGAGCCGGTGACAACTCATCGTCGAATACCACCGTGTCGCAGTCGACCATTTCGGCGATGTCCCGAATCTCGATTGCCTTGCCAGAACCTATGAACGTGGCCGGGTCGGGTGACATGCGTCTCTGCACGACTCGATCCACCGCGTCAGCGCCGGCGGTGTCCACCAACAGGGCCAACTCATCGAGCGAAGACTCCGTTTCCGTCGGATCGGCCCCGCCAAGGGTGACCCCTACCAGCACTATCCGCTCACGGAATGTGCGTTCGATCAGCCCGCCGGACTCTCCGCCAAATTCTCCGAAAGCGCCACGGTGTGTCTCTTCGCTGAGCGGGGGCCGTTCGGGAAACTCCACTTCGTCGTCGGCCGGCGGAGACTCAGACATCAGGTGTGGCGATGTCGGCAACGTGAACGGTCGGTCCGGTGAGTGTGGTCGGCCCGCTGACGTCGACCATCGCTTCGCCCCCCGGCATGGCGACCACAACCTTTGGGCCCACGACTCCCCACCGATGAAAGATCGCCGCCGACACCGTGGCGCCCGAACCGCACGCATCGGTGATCCCTGCGCCCCTCTCCCACACCCGCAAATCGAGTTGGTTGTGGCCGGCGACCTTGACGAAGTGCACGTTGATCCCGTCGGCGAAGTGTGATTCGACCGCCGCGCCCGTTCCGGCAACGTCGATTTTCGTTATGTCATCAACTTCGAACACAACATGAGGGTTGCCGATATCGCCCGTCTCCCAACGCTTCACGCCGGACAACGACGAGCCGACCGCCTCCACCAAGTTGTCGGTGTCGGGATCGGGTCCTGGGCACACAATTCCCATGTCCACCGTGACAACCATCGTCGACGGCTCGGCAACGGTGTGAGCCGAACAATGGCGTACTCCGGCCGGGGTCGACACGTCGGTTTCCAGATGAGGTACCCCTCGTTCGAGAGCGATGGCCTGCGCCAGACATCGAAGTCCGTTGCCACTCACCGCAGCCGGGCTCCCGTCAGAGTTGAGAAGACGCATTGTGGTCGTCCCATTTGGCATGCGAATTCCGAAGATCAGCCCGTCTGCGCCGATACCGCGACGGCGATCGCACCAACTGATGGCTCGTGTACCTGCATCCAGGGGAAGTCGATCAGTGAGCGCGACGAGAAAATCGTTTCCGAGGCCGTGGTGTTTGGAGAGACGCACATCCATGGAAATACATTGTCGCAGGTCTGGAGGCGTGTCAGGTGCGAGTTTGTCGAACGGTGTCCCAAAGTTCCAGAACCGCGTCGACATCCACCGGAGCATCCAGCCAGTTGATCCGTGGATCCCGGCGGAACCACCGCTCCTGACGTCGAGCGAAACGGCATGTCCTTGCCACCGCCTTCTCCAACGCTTCCTCCAATCCGCACTCGCCGGCGAGGTGTTCCGCAATCTCGCGATACCCCAGGGCCTGCGATGCCGTCACCCCGAGGCCAACGTCGATCAAGCGCCGCACTTCATCCACAAATCCCTGCTCAATTTGTCGGTTGTAGCGGTCGGCGATTCGAGAGTCGAGCTCAGAGCGTGGTCTGCGAATGGCGATCTGCACGAATCGGTTGGGAGGATATGCCTCGAGTCCTGGCCCGAATGACGAGAACGGCCTCCCACTCCCCACACAGACCTCCAGCGCTCTCACAACCCGGCGGCGATTGGCCGGGCCAATTCGTGAAGCCGCCAAGGGGTCGAGTGAGGCGAGTCGGTCGTACAGCGACTCGGAGTCGGTCTCGCTTTCGAGTTCGGTGCGAATCTCGGGGTAACGGCCGGGAATTTCGAGGTCGTCTATCACCGCTCTGAGATAAAGCCCGGTCCCCCCCACCAAGACGGGCGTTCCTCCTCGTGATGCAACGTCGTCGATCGCCTCATGGGCCATGCGCTGGAACTCACCCACCGCGAACGACTCGGACGGCTCAACGAGATCTATCAAATGGTGACGAACTTCGGCTTGATCCGCTTCCGATGGCGTGGCGGTTCCGACGTCCATACCTCGATATACCTGCATCGAGTCGATGGAAATCAGCTCAACACCGGCGACTCGCCGGGCAATCTGCATCGCCAGGGACGACTTTCCCGATGCCGTGGAGCCGAGGATCGCCAAAGGGCGCTCGGCCCGTGTGCCCGGTTCGATCACCCGGGCAATCCGCAAAGATGGACCAGCAGTTGATGCCGGTCGAGCCTTTCCGGTCGGACACGATCGATCCCGTAAGAGTCGAGAAATGGCGGGACCAAGGCCGGGCCGAACGTGCGGACCAGATCTGCGGCCGCAACCGCCAAGTCGTGGTGACGATCACCAACCCCGCAGTTCTGCCAACTGGTGAACACCAACGAGCCATCAGGAACCAGCCAGATTTGCTCTCGCGTCGGAGAGCCATGGATGAACCCCAAATCGGTGTCCGCATCATTCCCACCCGAATCGGCATTCAACTGGTCAAACACGTCGAGCAAGTGCTCCGCTTCGAGCCCGGCGTAGGGACCCGATGCCTGGGGTCGCACCAAACCCGCGTCGACTCGCTCACCCGCCACCCCACGCCAATGGGCGATCGATGACTCGAACGGACATCCAGCCACGGGCAGATCGTGTATCGATCTCAGGGAATTCCCCATCTGACGAGCCATCGATTCAGGATCAACGGGAACGAGAGCATCCGAGGCCACCATCGCCTCGGAATGCAGTCTGATCACGAGAGTCTCCGACAGATCCTCCGAGCGCGCCGAGGCAATCAGCTCGGGTGCATGGACGCGACCATCCAGCCACAGCAATCGCTCAGCGAGAGACGGCAGATATCGGGCCGTTCCGGCGCGGTCGTGCATGATCAGAATGTGGCGGTTGGGGGCGACAGGCCGCAATAAGGAGACCTGATCCGACTCGGCCGCACTCGGTGCGATCGTGACCATCTCATCCGCGCCGACCACTGCTCGCACGCCAGGGCCCAGGTCAGACAAGTGAAGCTCCACGTCAGCCTGCGTTTACCGCGATTCGAGTCCGGTGACGCGCTGGCCGTGTGATCTCCACCAAGTCGCCCTTGAGATGGTTCACGCTCGCCTCTCGGACCTTCACCATTGCGTAGCTCCCCTCCTTTATGGGGCGCTCGCTGGGAAAGTGAACGAGAATGTTCTGACGGGTGCGGCCGGTCAGCATCGCCGGGTCCTTCTTGCTCTGGCCCTCGACGATCACTTCCTCGGTTTCTCCCACTCTGCGTCGGTGAGCGGCGATGCTCGACCGCTCGATTACCACCCGCAATCGTTCGTAGCGTTGCACAGCAACGTCGTGGGGGACGAAAGCGTCCGTCATTTCAGCTGCCTCGGTGCCTGGTCGAGGCGAGAAGATGAACGTGTATGCGCCATCGAATTCGGCCTCGGCCGCCACGGCCAGTGTTGCTTCGAAATCCTCGTCGGTTTCGCCGGGGAAACCAACGATGATGTCGGTCGACACCGCCAATCCCGGAATTGTGGCGCGTGCCTCAGTCAGCTTTTCGAGATATCGGGCGCCGGTGTAGCCACGGTGCATTGCCGCCAGCACCTGGTCGCTACCTGATTGAAGTGGGAAGTGGAGGTGCTCACACACCTCCGGGACCTCAGCCATGGCAACGAAGGTGTCGGTGCGCATGTCCTTGGGGTGAGGGCTGGTGTAGCGGATGCGATGGATCCCATCGACCTTCCCGACCGACCTCAACAGGTCGGCGAACAGCGGACGGGCTCGACGATCGTCGGTCCATTCCTCACCACACAACCAGGCATCGTCAGCCGACGGCTCGTTGCGCTGGGCAAGAGCCAGATCACGACCGTAGCTGTTGACGTTTTGACCCAGGAGCGTGATCTCGCTGACACCGTCGGCGGCCAGCCGCGCGGCTTCATCCACCAGCTCGCCGAATGGCCGGCTGATCTCGGGACCTCGCACAGCGGGAACAATGCAGAACGCACAGTTGTTGTCGCAGCCGATCTGGATGGTGAGCCAAGCCGCGTGGTCGACCTCGCGTCGTGTTGGCAACGCCGACGGAAAGGCTTCCCCGTCTTCCCGGGCGGTCGCTTCGAGTATTTCCACGATCGGACCATGCTTGGATGCGTGCTCGAGCAGTTCAACGGCACGGTGCACGTTGTGGGTGCCAAAAACCACATCGACATGACCGGCCCGATCCCGAATGATCTCCCGGTCCTTTTGGGCCAGGCATCCGGCCACCGCAATTTGCATTTGGGGGTTGTCGACCTTCAGCGCCTTCAAGTTGCCAAGCGTGCCGTAAAGCTTGTTGTCGGCGTTCTCACGAATGCAGCACGTGTTGAGCACAACGACATCGGCATCTGCTTCATTTTCAACACGTTTCATGCCGTCGGCCTCGAGCAGGCCGGCGATCCGCTCCGAATCGTGTTCATTCATCTGACACCCGAAGGTGCGGATCGCGTATGACCGAGTCACGGCCGCAAGGCTAGCGTTGGCCGTTCACGCCACGACCCTCCCGACCGAAGGATGACCATGACGGATATCGGATCTGCGAAATATGTGAGACTCACCACCCATACCAAAGACGGCCGCGACAAGCATTCACCGGTTTGGATCACTGATTTGAGTGAGGGAAAGGTCGGCTTCACCACTGGCTCCACGAGTTGGAAAGCGAAACGGATCTCCCACACCCCAGCCGTGTCACTTCAACCCAGCAACGCCAAAGGAGTGCCGAAGGAAGGATCTGCCGTGGTGAGCGGCTCGGCCGAGATCGTCGTCGGAGACGAGTTCGATGCGGTGATGGCCTCCATCAAGGGCAAGTACGGATTTCAGGTGACGATGGTGAAGGCCCTCCACGCAGTTTCCAAGCTCTTCGGCAGCAAGAACGAGGCATCTGACTGCGCTGTGGTGATCACCCTCGACGCCTGAGCGCTGGCCCCACGACCAAGGGGAATCCGATTAGTCGTCGAGAGTGATTGGCAGGTCGTCGTCGTCGGAGAACTCCCCAGCGGCAGCATCGGCACCCTCCACAACATCGGGCTCTGGTTCGGGCATCACTGTCTTCCACACCAGATCAGATATCTCGACCATCATCTCGGGATTGTCCTTGAGGAACTTCTTGGCGTTTTCACGGCCTTGACCAAGCTGCTCGCCGTCGTAGGTGTACCAAGCTCCAGACTTCTTGACGATTGCTTCGTCGACAGCCAAATCGAGCACCGACCCCTCACGCGAGATGCCCTCGCCGTACATGATGTCGAACTCGGCCTGGCGAAACGGCGGTGCGCACTTGTTTTTCACGACCTTGACACGGGTGCGATTGCCGACCACCTCGACCCCATCCTTGATGGCTTCGATCCGCCGAATATCAAGCCGGCACGACGAATAGAACTTGAGCGCACGCCCGCCTGGAGTGGTTTCGGGAGAACCGAACATCACACCGATCTTCTCGCGAAGTTGGTTGATGAAGATGCAGACCGTTTGCGACTTGCTGAGATTGCCGGTGAGCTTGCGCAAAGCCTGAGACATGAGACGGGCCTGCAAGCCGACGTGGGTATCGCCCATGTCGCCTTCGATCTCGGCCCGCGGGGTGAGAGCGGCCACTGAGTCGATCACCACTACGTCGAGCGCACCTGAGCGGATCAACATGTCGGTGATCTCCAGCGCCTGCTCGCCGGTGTCGGGTTGGGAGATGAGCAGCTCCTCGATATCGACACCGATGGCTTTGGCGTAGACCGGATCCATCGCGTGTTCGGCATCTATATAGGCGCACTTTCCACCGTTGCGCTGGGCCTCGGCCACTACATGGGTGGCGAGGGTGGTCTTGCCTGATGACTCGGGACCGTAGATCTCGGTGACCCGCCCACGGGGAAGCCCGCCTATTCCCAAGGCCAGGTCGAGAGCGAGCGCTCCGGTGGGAATCGAATCGATGCCCAGGGACGCCTTTTCGCCCATACGCATCACTGATCCCTTGCCGAACTGCTTTTCGATCTGGCCGAGAGCCATGTCGAGAGCCTTGTCTTTGTCGACTGGTCGGTTGTCTCGATCGGAAATCTTGCTACTGGAAGATGACTTGCCTCTGGGGGCCATGTGGTGTGACGCTTTCTCGTTACCCGATGGCCTCAACCATCGGCTGTTTACGGATCTTGTAGTCGGGGGTGTGTGAGCTGTTGTCGACCATAGGAACGGGGTGTGACAGTCTGCTCTGCTGACGGCCACAGCCCCTGACGAATGACAGCATTGTAAGTGCGAACACTCGTTCGATGCAAGGACCCATCACTTCAATGTCGATTACTCACATATCATGACCCGCAACCGTCACAGCCCAACCGAAACGGAGCCAGCCATGCCCCAATCGACTCCAGACGATGCCCAGCTGCGAGCCCGACTCACCCCCGCGCAATACGAGGTGACACAGAACTCCGATACCGAACGCGCATTCACCGGCCAATACTGGGACTGCCACGACGACGGCACCTACCACTGTGTGGTGTGCGACTCCGCTCTGTTCACCAGCGACACCAAGTTCGAGTCAGGTTCGGGCTGGCCGAGCTTTTTCGACACGGTCGGGACCGACGTGGTCGAGATCCGCCGCGACATGTCACATGGCATGGTTCGCGAGGAAGCGGTCTGCGCCAGTTGTGGCGCCCACCTTGGTCATCGTTTCCCGGATGGTCCTGAGCCGACCGGTCAGCGTTATTGCATGAATTCGGCTGCGCTCAGACTCGACCGTGACGACGCCGGGAACGAAGCCTGATCTCGGGATCTCCGACAGCGCCGCAGCCGACCGGCGGCGCGTTCAACATGTGATGGCCACAAGGTCATCGCCGAGGATGATCTCGCCGTCGTAGTGATCGGCGGCGCGGGCGACCCACTCGGCATACTGCTCCGGTGTCGGAGCGGGCACCATGTGGGTGAGGGCCAGCCTCTTGGCTCCCACCCGGGCCGCGGTCTGCGCGGCCTCGATCACACCGGAGTGATAGTCGAGAATGTCACGGAACATTTCCATGG
>CAZHMP010000114.1:0-7095 GCA_964533595.1 uncultured Acidimicrobiales bacterium
TCGCGACGGAATCTCGCAGCGGGTGGGACCACACGATTCATGTCGGCGACGTTGCGACACATAGCCCGGCGGGTTGGAAGACGAAGATGACGCGGCTGACTTCAACCGTTGAATGAGGAACGGGTTGCGCGTGTCAGTTTGGTACTCTCCACCGTGGATTCTCGTCAGTTGCAGCCCGTCGAAACGGGCGTAGGCACCGGTTCCTCCGATCCATTCGCGGGGCGCGTCACGGTTGCAGGCGAGCCCACAATCAAGGTTGAGGGCGTATCAAAACGCTTCAATCTTCACAGCAACAGACCCCGGTCGCTGAAGGAACGCATAACGCAGGGGGCCTCGAAGTCCAACGAGTTTTGGGCCGTTGAAGATGTCAGTCTCGATGTGAGCCCAGGATCCACCTTTGGCCTTGTTGGCCACAACGGGTCCGGCAAGTCCACGCTGCTTCGATTGATCGCCGGAATCTACGGGCCAACAGCCGGCAACGTGACGGTGCACGGTCGAGTAGCAGCTCTTCTTGAACTGGGAGCTGGATTCCACCCCGATCTCACCGGAAGAGAAAACGTCTACCTCAACGGGGCAATCCTCGGGCTGAGCAGGCGAGAGATAGATGACCGAATGGAATCGATCATCGAATTCAGCGGACTCGGCGACTTCGTCGACAGCCCGGTGAAAATTTACTCGAGCGGAATGTACGTACGTCTCGGTTTTGCTGTCGCCGTCAACGTCGACCCGGATGTGTTGCTGATTGACGAAGTGGTGGCGGTCGGAGACGAAGATTTCCAACGCCAATGCTTCGACCATCTCCATCAGCTCCGACGTGATGGGACAACCATCGTGATCGTCACCCATGGGTTGGGACTAGTTCGCGATATCTGCGACCGAGCAGCTTGGATGGACCATGGCAAGCTGATGATCGAGGGAAAGGCGAACGACGTGGTCGATGCCTACCTCGACAGCGTCAACGAGACTCCCGTCAGGCCATCGCCCCCTGCCGTCAGCGAGGAGCAGGAAGACGATGAGCAGTCGGGCGAACGGCCGGGTACCGGAGCAATCCGGTTCAATTCAGTGGAGCTCATCGACGAGGACAACCAACCGGTCAGATCGGTATTGAATGGCGATCCGTCCAAGATTCGGCTCACATTCGATGTTGCAGAGGCGGTGCTCAACCCGATTATCGCGGTCCATATTCATCGCGCCGACGGCACTTACGTGTGTGGCATCGCGACTGACCTCGCCAAGATCGAACTTGGCATGGTTGAAGGATCCGGAACAATCGAAATCGCCATCCCACGTATGGGTCTTCTCGCAGGGACCTACGAATTCTCGGTGTTGGCCCACAGTTCCGATCACGGCGAATTGCTGGATCAGTTCGAGCGGGCCCAGCACATTTCTGTGTTCAACACCTCGACAACATCAGCCACGGGCCTCGTGGACTTGGACGTGCGCTGGCAGCTGGTATGACGCAATGCGTCGCCGCGGATCGCGTCCAGCGTAGGTGGAATCGCTGATGGCGTTTTCCGGCGAGATGAGGATCTTGATCTTCGGAACCTTCGATGAACGACTCCATCCTCGTACGAGAGTGCTACGTGAAGGACTCGCCGCGGCCGGTCACATCGTGGAAGTTGTCAACGTCCCACTGGCCGTCGACACATCTGCCAGGGTCGAGGCAGTTCGTCGACCGTGGACCGCCCCGACGCTCGCGGTGCGTCTCTTGTGGGCCTGGGCGAGGCTCTTGGTCAAATCAAGGAATGTGGGGCGCCCCGACGTGGTGATTGTCGGATATCTGGGCGCGTTCGACGTGCACTTGGCACGCGTCAGATTCCGCTGCCCGGTGGTGCTTGACCAACTGGCCACCCTCGGGGGAACCGTGCAAGACAGGCGACTCAACGAGAAAGTGTGGTTGACGAGTCTGCTGGAGCGGGCCGACCGGTTGGCCGCACGTAGCGCGAGCGTCGTGATGGTCGACACCGCGGAACAATTGGAATCGATTCCCGACAACCAATCGGGAAAGGGTCTCATCGTGTCCGTGGGTGCCGGATATGAGTGGTTCGCGGATGCCCCGGGGTTGGCCGGAGAGAGCCTCAGGGTGGTCTTCTTTGGGCTCTACACCCCCTTGCAGGGAACAACTTTCATCGGAGAGGCAATTCGACTTGTCCCTTGCAGGGTGCCAGTGGAATTCACCTTGATCGGATCTGGCCAGGACCTCGAGTCGACAAGAGCGATCATCGGTGAAGACGAGCGCGTAACTTGGATCGACTGGATTGACGCCGAGCTCCTGACCTCCGAAGTGAGGTCGCACGATGTCTGCTTGGGCATCTTCGGCACCAGCCAGAAATCGCAACGCGTTGTGCCGAACAAGGTCTACCAAGGATCGGCAGCGGGCTGCGCAATCATCACTTCCGACACCGGGCCACAGCGTCGCGCACTTGGCGACGCTGCGATATATGTCCAACCGGGAGACAGCAACGCACTGGCAGACGCCATCGTGAAGTTGTCTGAGGATCGAGCACTGCTCGCCTCCTTGCGCGAGTCGTCCCTGAACTCGGCAAGAACGAGATTCTCGCCTGAGCGAGTGGTCACCGACCTGGTTTCGCGAATCGAGGCGTTACGAATATGAAGCATGCCCCGCTCACACCGAATGCCTGGCTCCGCCGCGACGCGATGCAGAGCCACCTCCGTCGCGGCGGCCGAATCGACTCGATTCTCGAGATTGGCGCTGGACAAGGAGCCATGGGCTCTCGGTTCTCGGGAATGGCAGAGTACGTCGCGATCGAGCCAGACGACGCGTCGGCCAGTGTTGCCCGCGATCGATTGCCTCCGAACACCGAGGTTCTGTCGAGCATCACCGATCTTGATGCTTCACGGCTATTCACGTTGGTGTGCGCGTTCGAGGTGCTGGAACACATCGAAGACGACGCCGCGGCGCTCAGCCAGTGGGCCGACAAAGTAGCTCCGGGAGGATGGTTGCTCATATCCGTGCCCGCAGATCAAAAACGTTTCTCGAGCGCGGACGTGAGAGTCGGTCACCACCGCCGATATGACGAGGCTGACCTCGTTGATTTGATGTCGCAGGTCGGAATGCGGGACGTTCTAGTAGAGCGGTACGGATTTCCACTGGGCTACGTCCTTGAGGCGGCTCGCAATTTCGCAGCGCGGCGGGGCGACTCACCTGATGAGGTGGACGACCGGACGGCATCAAGTGGCCGATATTTGCAACCTTCGGAATGGATGGCGACCGGCACAATGTTGGCGACAGCCCCGTTTCGTTTGTTGCAGCGTCCATTTCGCCGATCCCGCCTCGGGACAGGGCTCATCGTCTCGGGCGCCCGACCGCCTTCCTGATGAATTGGCGAAAGCTATTTCGTGGGATGGTGCTCATGGCCGGATTGGGCATCGGCACCGTCGCATTCTTGTCGGCTCTGCGTGCCTCCCGAGAAAGTACTGCCCCTTCCATTGTTTTCATGATCGCTGCATTCGTGCTGGTGATCGTCTCACTCCAGAGCGGCAGCCGCGGGTGGACCACACTGTTCGACGGCCATGGTGACCGGCTGAAGCTGGCAAGCGGGCTGTTCACATCGCAGCTGGCAAAGTACCTTCCCGGCGGCGGGGCCTTGCAGATTGCTGGACAGGTGTCAATGTCGCGTGACGGGACCATATCGCTGGCACGAGCGTCGATGGCATACCCGATGTATGCCTTGGTGACCGTCGCCGCATCTTCGTTTGTCGCCGGGTCTCTCGTGATCTCCGGCTCCGATATTCCAGCCACCTTGCGAGTCGCCGCCGCTCTGGGGCTTGTGTCCCCAATCTTTCTCGTTCGAGGTGCAGCCCTTCGGGTCATGAATCTGGCACGGAAACTCATCCATCGAATCCCGCCGAACGACCTGATCCCGTCGCAGCAATCAATCTTGCGGTCCTTCGCGTTCGGTGTACCGATGATGCTGGCGACGGCGCTCGCCTTCGCCCTGCTCTTGCGTTCTCTTGATGGGTCAACATCTGTGGCAGTAGCGACCGGCGCTTTTGCCGCGGCATGGGTTGCGGGGTTTCTCGTGGTCCCCCTACCGGCAGGAGCGGGCGTACGCGAAGGGGTCCTGGTTATTGCACTCGGAGGGGCCGCCCCGCTGAGCGCCATCATCGCGGCATCGCTCGCTCACAGGGTGGTGACGATTCTGGGTGAGATCGTCATGATTCTTGTCTACCGACAACGCGTCCGGCATCGGTCTCCTGGACGCGCTGGAAACGTTGATGACGAGATTCGCAACGTCAACTGAAGCCCAGCAGAGACTGCCATTCAGTAGAGATCTCGGCATCTAGGGTGGTGGGGATGGATATCGAACGAACGGGCGAACGAGTCATTGAAGACGCCTACGGATCTTCCGCGGAGGATCGCCTCATTTATCTGTTCCACGTGGTGTCCTACGAATTCGCGAAGGACTTCGTGCGGGGGAAAGACGTTCTCGACTACGGCTGCGGCACGGGATATGGCACTCAAGATCTCGCTGCAGATTGTGCCACCGTGGTCGGCGTCGATATATCTGAAGATGCAATCGAGTACGCATCAGCCAACTACTTCGCCGACAATCTCACCTTTCAAGCGGTGGAAGCGATCGAGAACCGTCCACTTCCGTACGACTCCGACTCCTTCGACGTGGTGGTCTCATTTCAGGTGATCGAACACATCCGTGCACCCAACCTCTATTTGCAAGAGGTGGTGCGAGTGCTCAAGCCGGGGGGAGTATTCCTGTGTGCGACACCAGACCGCTCTACCCGGCTGTTTCCCGGCCAGAAGCCCTGGAATATGTGGCATGTTCGAGAATTCAACAAGCCCGGTCTCGTCAGCTTGTTGTTTCCCCATTTTGATTCGGTCGATGTCCTAGAAATGAGCGGCACTCCGGACGTTCTCGATATCGAACTGCGGCGAACAAAGCGGCTCAGGTGGCTCACGATCCCGCTGACTCTGCCGATCGTGCCAGAGTTTGTTCGAATTCGAGGGCTCGCGGCAATCAAGAAGATCAGGCGCTCAAAAAAGTCGACCACGCCCAGTCAGGTTTCGGTTGAATTCACCGGATCCGATCTCGTCATCGGCAAGGATCTATCTCCGAGCGTCAATCTTGTTGCTGTGGCAACACTGGATCAGAGTCCAGCTTCCGAATCTTCGACTGTCAGGGCAAACCATCCCCGGTAGGGAATCTCAGTCGCACCTGACCGTATACAGCCCCCCACCGAATGGCTCCATCCCGATTATCGACTCAAATGCATAGTTCGGTGACCAGTCATCGCCCGCGGCAACGAACTTCGTGGCGGGACAGTCTTCTCCGCTGACAAGCTCAACTCTTGGGTAGTTGGCTCGATACAACAGGGCGTTGAGAGACTCAACACGAATGGCACCCGGACCATCGACCACCACTCCGACCTGCCCCACGTCTTTCACGATCGACGCAGCCTCAACCGAAGTTTGCTCGAATATGTCCAACCAGGGTCGCAACGTCCAAGCCGACACCAGGAACGACATCACGGCGAACATCAACCAGGTTGTCGCTGCCAGCCCTCCAGTGCCCCGCCGCGAGACGAAATTCAAAACAGTTATCAATGTGACCACCGATATTGCAATTACCGGCAGGTCGAGTCTCGTTCGCACAGCGGTACCCAAGTGCCCGTTGACCAACTCATGGGCAAGAATGCCTTCAAGATTGATTTTCTGATAGTTGGCGGTGAATGCGTCACTGCTGTGGAAAGCGACAATCAGCACCGCCAGCGGGGCAATCGCCAGTGCAGGAGTACGGAGGCTTGCTGAATATCTCATCGATGATCCTGTTCGGGCGAGAGCGAAAGCGATCACAATCATGAGAGGAATGAAAACTTCCACGTAACGGCCGTACACGAAGGTGTCGGCCCGCGTTCCGCTACCGGCACCGATCGCGGCTGATCCGATGAGCAGCGTTCCGAACATGGCCGCGGCGATGGTTATCGCCCAGTCACGATCGGAGTGGCGATCTCGCATCGCGCGACGGATTGCGACAACGCAGAGCCATGCCAACCCGAGCGACGCCGCCAGCAGATACCAAACCTGCCCCACGAATACTTGTGAGGTGAACGAGAGGTGCGAGAGGTGAAGCCCGGTCAAGACTTGGGAACCACGGTCGAGACTTCCGGCAAGATGGAGCTTCGAAGCAACCGAAGCTTCCACCGCCACACCGGCCATTGTGAGCGCAACTGCAGTCGCAATGCTGACTGCCGACAATCGGATCTTTTGCGCGTTTCGGGTGGCTACTCCACGGGCCAGGTTGACGACGAGGAATCCAATGGTGGCGATGAGAACCGCCAAAGTTCGGTGATGAACCGTGTAAAGGACCGATGCGGACGTCGACAGAAGGAGCAAAGAGCCAAGTCGCGGGTTCCGAGCGGCCGCGACCGCCAAGAGCGCCCAGGCCAAGATCAGAGAAGGAAGAACTGCCTCCGGCCATGCCCTGGTGACTTGCAGCACAGTTGCGGGGTAGGCACCTGCAGCTGCGGCCATGAGAGCGGCCACCGGATTGGCCACCGATGAAAGCTTCTTGATCAACGTGAAGCACAACAACGGCAGAGCGACCACCGCAATCACATTGATGCCCACCGCTATGCGCCACGGGTCGGAACCAATGACGGACATCGGACCGGCGATCAGAATCGAGTAACCAATTGCGTACGGTGCGGTGTGACCCAGAAATGGCTCACCGCTTCGTGTGGAGAGATCGGCCGCGGCAGCGAGATAGCCCATTTCATCTGCGTAGAGGATTGGCGCGCTCGATTTTTGCAGCCACATTGACAACGCGACCACCACGCTCTGCACGACCGCCAGCACCGACACCCAGAACCACGAGGTGAGAGATCTCACCGTGCTGCTGAAACCCGTTCGAATCTCCGATTCGTTGCCGCTTCGTTCTGCCACCAACAGCCTCACCAACTTCTCGCTCTCAACCTTCGTTCTCCTTGCCAGTCGGCGAAGTGGAAGGCCGAGAGTTTGGAATGACCCCGTTTTCCCGCTCGCAGGACTCTAGCTTCCCGCGGATTGTTCGATCTGATCTGGTTGGCTCCCGGACCTCGAACTGGCGTTGGGTGTCA
>CAZHMP010000115.1:0-3923 GCA_964533595.1 uncultured Acidimicrobiales bacterium
GCTGTGCCCTGCACGGCCTAGCCGTGCAGGGCACAGCCAGAACGAAAAAGAAAAGGGGACCTTCAACCTTGGACGGCAAGCGTTAGGCATCGGCGCCGATCGCAGTCATTACCGCCAGCTCGATCTCCGCCAGATAGTCGGGGTCGGTGATCTTTCCGCCATCGGGTGGATTGACGTAAAACGTGTCGACGACGTCATCACCAAGTGTTTGGACCTTTGCCCGGTAGATATCGAGATCAAGATCGGCGAGCGCTCGAGTGATGCGATAGAGCAACCCGATCGAGTCAGGGCCGCCGATCTCCACAATTGTCGACACCATCGATGTCTCGTTGTCGAATTTCACGTGGGGCTCGACCGGATGTGCGGTGGTGATTCTCTGAAAGCGATACGTCTTTGCCCGTTGCAACAACCTCGCCCTCAGCGCGATCCGCCCAACCAACGAGTCCTTCACATCGCGCAGAACTCGGTCTGGGCGCTCCTCGAGTCCGACACCACCGCCGAGACGCATTACTTGTAGCGCCATTCCATCGGCAGTGTGAACATTGCCCCCGAGTATCTCCACACCGTTGAGAGCGAGAGCGCCTGCAACCCGGGCGAACATGCCCGGCCGGTCGTAGGTGACGGTCGTGAGTTCGTGGCCGTCGATGGACACCACCACTTCACCTGCAGCCAAAAGCTGGAGATGCCGCTCATTGGGGAACGTCTCCACCGGATCGCCCGGAGCGCCCTCGCGCAAGTATTGGCAGCTTCGCTGCGCCAACTCGTGCACGAGCTCGGACTTCCATGATCCCCAAGCAGCCGGGCCGGTGGCGATCGAATCGGCTTCGGTGAGCGCGGCCAGCAGCTCGATCGTGCCCACCGATCCCGCGACCTCAGCCACGAATTTGACCGTGCCCGGGTCTTCCAGATCTCGTCTCGACGCCACATCCGGTAGAAGAAGATGGTGTCGCACGAGTGCGGCGAGCACATCGATGTCAGATGGTGGGTAACCCATCCGTTCACCGATTCGCCGGACGAGATCCACTCCAACCACGCTGTGGTCACCGGGATAACCCTTGCCGATGTCGTGAAACAACGCTCCGAGCACCAACAGGTCGGGACGTTCAACACGATCGGCAATCAACGCTGCCTCTGCCGCCGTCTCGAACAGGTGACGGTCGACGGTGAATCGGTGGTAGGCGTTTCGCTGCGGACGGCTGCGGTTGGGGGTCCACTCAGGAATGATTCGGCTGATCAGGTCGACCTGATCGAGCGATTCGAGCACTCGAATGGCATCACCGCCGGCCAGAAGCAGTTCGACAAATGCATCTCGTGCGTCGTGGGGCCATGGATTCGGAAGGCTCGGACTCTGAAGCGCCAGTCGGTCGAGCACGTCACGTCGAACGAACGCGTCTTGCTGCGCGGCCACCAGCGCGACTCGAATTGGAAGGACCGGATCATTGACTATCTCTGCGTCGTCGGTGAGGTTGAGGGTGTCGTCCAGGACTTCGATTCCGTGCCCGTACTCGACCGGCTTGTTGCGAAACCTTCGACGCTTGCTTCCTCTCACGTGGACGCGATGGAGCACGGCATCTTCGATCCAGGCAACAGACCTACCGGCGGCCGCGACATCGGCCATCAACTCATCTGCGTCTCCGTAACCGAGAGCCGGAGCCACCTCGTCTTGTTCTTGAAGCAGGAGGACATCGTTGGTGCGCCCGATACGTCGATGGAGTTCGACTCGGGCCGCCAAAAGCATGCCGTGGGGCGCCGACAAACTGGCGCCTTCGGCGGGAGTGAGAAGCGATGGATCGGCACGTTGCATCCACCTCAACGCGTGCACGTCGCGCAGGCCTCCGCGGGAGGCTTTCAAATCGGGTTCGAGCAAGAACGCCACTTCCCCGAATCTGAGGTGACGCTCACGTGCCGTATCGGCGATCATCGGCAGCATCGTGTCGGCCCGTTCGACCCAGAGCCTCTCGGCTCGTTCGGCGAGTTCGGCCAGCATCCGACGGTCGCCGCCAAGCCAGCGCATGTCGAGCAGCGACGTAGCCGTTTCGAGGTCGGTGGTGGCCAAGTCGAGGGCCTCGTCGATGGTCCTCACCGCGTGCCCGAGCTTGATCCCAGAATCCCAAACGGGATACCAGACACGTTCAGCCACCTCGGCCACCGCACCGGAGTCATCGTGTATCAGCAGCAGATCGAGGTCGCTGCAGGGGCTCAGTTCACCTCGTCCGTATCCGCCCACGGCGGCGAGACTCACGCCGGGCACCTCGTCGACCCCGGCGACGATGGCGCTGAGCCATTCGTCGACTGCTGCGGTCCATGCTGCCGACAAACTCGTGCCGACGAGCGACGAGTCCTCGAGCAGAGCAGCAGTAGCCGGACCGGCAGTCATGCAATCACTCTACGTATGCCGACTCCGCGTGCTGGGTCTGGTCGAGCCCGATTCTTTCGTCGTCGATGTCGACCCTGATTCCCATGGTGGTATCGAGAGCCCTCGCAATGATGAATGTCAACGTGAATGAGTAGATCAACACCGATCCGATGGACACGATCTGGTCCCAGATGAGAGCACCGCCGCCCCAGCCTCCGCCCATCAACGCACCCTCTTGGAAACTGGCTCCAAATGCGTCCGAGAAAGCGTTCGTGTCGGCGAGAAGCCCGAGCATCAGACCGCCGATGATGCCGCCGACCATATGGACGCCCACCACATCGAGGCTGTCGTCGTAACCGAAGCGATGTTTGAGCTGGATTGCCAAATAGCACAGGACCCCGGCGGCCATTCCGATCAGAACAGGGGCCAGACCTCCCACGTATCCGGCGCCGGGGGTGATGGCCACCAACGCAGCAACCACACCGGAAGCCGCCCCGAGAGTTGTGGCGTGACCATCGCGATACTTCTCGATCGCAAGCCAACCGAGCATCCCCGCACCACCGGCCACAAACGTGTTGAGCACCGCTCGAGCAGCTTGCTCGTTGGCGGCCCCAGCCGATCCGGCGTTGAATCCGAACCATCCGAACCAGAGAATTCCGGCGCCTATCACCACCAGAACCGTGTTGTGGGGCGGCATCGCTTCGCGGGGCCAGCCGTGGCGCCTGCCGAGCACGATCACCAGCGCCAGTGCGGCGACCCCTGCGTTGATGTGAATGGCCGTGCCCCCGGCAAAGTCGAGGACCCCCCACTTCTCCATCCACCCGGAGTACACCCAGAACGTGACAGGGCAATAAACGAGCAGCGACCAGACCGGCACGAATACCGCCCATGCCGAGAACTTCATACGGTCGGCAACCGCACCGGAGATGAGCGCTGGAGTGATCACCGCAAATGCCATGAAAAAGGCCACGCTGATGATGTCTTCGGTCGACTTGATGCCTCGAAGGCCGACCGCATCCAGCGATCCGACGAATCCGCTGTCACCCACGTTGCCGATGCTGTAGCCGACAATGACCCACGACATGGTGACCGCACCGGCGGAGTACAGGTTCATCATCACCATGTTCAGCACGTTCTTGGATCTCGTCATGCCGGCGTAGAAGAGCGCCAGTCCTGGCACCATGAACACGACCATGGCGGTCGACACAAGCATCCAAGCGATATCTCCGGACTCCATCAGCTCACCACTCCCCGTCGGTCGCGGTGATTACCGCGTTGGACGATGAGCAGATTAGGTATCGCTTGTTTCCGGAGTGTTTCCGTCGGCTGACTCGTGTGTTTCATTCGCCGCGGCAGCAGCCGCGCCGACTCCGAAGTTTCAGTACGGCCAGTCAGTGCCTTGATGACCCAGCAGGCGCGTGAGCGGCGCGAGCTTCACGGTGATCAGCACCTTGATGACCACGTTTCGTATGAACCAAGGCAGCTGGAGTGTTTGGCGCATGAGATTCTTGGCGCGTTCGGAGAGGCTGAGATCAACTCGACGGAACTGCGCCATCGATTGGGCCCG
>CAZHMP010000115.1:4023-7093 GCA_964533595.1 uncultured Acidimicrobiales bacterium
GCGACCACGATGATCGATCGCCCACGGAAACTTCCGATCTCGACCATGCAACCGCCGGGCCGAAGCCCGGTAGCGACGTCGTGGAGGAGACGCGCCTGGTCGGTGGTCATCCAGCCTTCGACCTCGGCGACGGCACCCAGAATTTGATCGAACGCGGGGCGACCTGACACGGAATCGGAGCCTAGGGGTGTGGCGTGCCTTTTCAGGTGAACGTGTGCCCTGGCGGCTCCCCAGGTGATTCCGGGATCATGCAGATCGGCAGATATGTCCGAGAATGACGCTGGCCCCAAATCATGAACGTCGTCGGGGAACATCTCGATCATCGTTCGATCTCGTGCCGATGCTCCCACGCCGAGTTCGGTGAGCAGGTCGTTGAGCGGCCCAACGCCGTCTCGGACGACTGCCAGCGGACTCCCGGACGCAGAATCGACGTCGGCCAGCACCGCGGCACGAACTTTCGCCGCCAAGATCTTGGAGGTAGCAGCAGCGCAATCCGCAATCAGTCCGTCTGAGCGCTCATCCACCAACACTCCGCCCTCGAGCATCCGTTGCCGGGCGATCCGGTCGATCCAATCCGGCAGCGCCGCTGCGAGTTGATCGGCGAAGTCGACCGAGATCTTGCTCAGCATCGATTCGTCGTCTACCAAGTTCACGACCGCCCATACTACGGTTCGGTCGGTGACCCTCGTTCTCGACGATGCAGACCTTGCCGCCTTGAACGGTGAAATGGGAGCAGCACTCGAGATGGCCATGAGGGTGATCGTTCGAGTGGCCGAGGCGATCGGCGCGAAACGCCTGCTCGATGTCACCGGCGCCCACATCGACTCGTGCCTCTACCACGGCAGATCCGGGCTCGACTTCGCGGAGCGTTTGGTTGACGCCGGCGCGTCGGTGAGGGTTCCAACCACACTCAACGTCTCATCGCTCGACCTTCGCCATCCCGACCTTTACCGTGGCGATCCGGAGACCGCTCGGCTGGCTCGTTCGCTCACCGAGCAATACGAAGCAATGGGGTGCCGACCCACTTGGACCTGCGCGCCCTACCAGTCCGAGCAGCGCCCGGCCTTCGGGGAACACGTCGCTTGGGCCGAGTCCAACGCAATTGTGTTCGCCAATTCCGTGTTGGGTGCCCGAACCGACCGCTACGGGGATTTCATCGACATTTGTGCAGCGATCACCGGCCGAGCCCCGGCCGCCGGCCTTCACCTCGATGAGCATCGACGGGGCGAGATCGTTTTCGACTTGGCCGGTTTATCGGAGCGGCTTCTCGACGCTGACGCTCTCTACCCGGTGCTTGGACACTTGATCGGAGCCCGAACCGGCAATCGGGTGCCGGTGATTGCCGGCGTTCCGCCCCAGCTGAGTGAGGACAGGCTCAAGGCGATCGGTGCGGCAACGGCGTCATCGGGTTCGGTTGCCATGTTCCACGCAGTTGGCAGCACACCCGAGGCTCCGACCCTTGATTCGGCCCTCCACGGACAGGCTGCATTGGAGACGGTGAAGGTCACGGCGTCCGATCTTCGAACCGCGCGCGACCAACTCAGCACCGCAACGATGGCCGGTGTCGTCGGCGCCGTGTGTGTTGGCACCCCCCACTACTCGGTCAGCGAATTCTCCCGCTTGATGGACCTGATCGGTTCACGCCACGTCGCCAAGGGCATCCAACTCGTGGCCACGACCAGTCGGGAAGTCCTCACCGAAGTCGACCTCAGAGGATGGGGCGACCGCCTTCGCTCCTCGGGCGTGAAGATCGTCACCGACACGTGCTCCTACATCACCCCGATTCTCGCTGATTTCGACGGCGCAGCGATGACCGACTCCGCCAAGTGGGCCTACTACGCACCCGGCAACATCGGGGTCGACGTGGTCTTCGGCAGCGTCGAGGATTGTGTGGCAACCGCAGTGAGCGGACGCCTCACGCGAGACGAATCGGTATGGGCCGATGCCTGAGGCCGACAGCCAGCCGCCTGTCAGGGTGTTGGTGGCGGGCAGCGCCGAAGGCCCGGTCATGGCTCTGGATGAGCCGCTCAGTTTCTGGGGCGGCCTCGATCCCGAAACCGGCCTCATCATCGACCATCACCATCCCCAGGTCGGGCAAAGCGTGAGCGGCTCAGTCCTCGTCATGCATGCCGGTCGGGGGTCAAGTTCGGCCAGCTCCGTTCTTGCCGAGGCAATCCGTCTGCGAACCGCTCCCAGTGCGATCGTGCTTCGAGAAGTCGACGAGATCATCGTGATCGGTGCCGTAGTGGCCGATGAGCTGTACGGAGTTGCCACACCGGTTGTGGTGGTGGATGAAGCCACGTTCACCAGGCTCATATCCGCGTCATCAGCTCATGTGTCCCCCGACGGTCAGATCAGAATCACGAACTGACCAGGCCTTGGCCAGCGCCGGGTCTGGCGGCGGATAGTTTGCCCTCATGCGATATCTCGACTCCACCGACCTACGCCGCGCCCTACCGATGGCCGACGCGATAGCTGCCATGCGCAACGCGTTCTCCGACGACCGCGAAAGCACCATGCGGACCAAGATCGGGGTGTCGTTGTTCATGCCGGGTCGGGTGGGAGCAACCACCGGAGTCAAAGTGGTGTCGACAGTGCCCGGTGACCCAGCCGGGATCGTGGTGGTATTCGGACCCGACGGGCATCCCCTCGGGTTGGTCGACGGCCCCACGCTCACATCGATTCGCACCGCCGCTGCACCCGGCCTGCTCACCGACTTGCTCGCCCCTGCGGATGCGACGGCACTCACCATGTTCGGTGGTGGGGCCATGGCCGCCGACCAGGTGGCCGCCATTCGCGCGGTCAGACCCATCGAGCGCGTGCTGGTCTGGAGTCGCACCGGCAGCACTGCTGCGGCATGCGCGGAATTGGTGGATGGCGAAGTTGAGCTCGATGCCGACACCGCCGCGGCAGCCGCCGACATCATTTCATCGGCCACACCGTCGCGGTCACCCTTGTTCAAAGCAGAGTCGGTCAAGCACGGCACCCACATCAATGCCGTGGGTGCCTACACCCCGGAAATGATCGAAATTCCCTTCGAGGTCAGCCGGGCCGCGTTCGTTGTTGTCGA
>CAZHMP010000116.1:0-7062 GCA_964533595.1 uncultured Acidimicrobiales bacterium
CGATGATGAATGTCGAAGGCTTCTGGGAACTCAAGCGCACCCGCACCCAGGGCCCTGAGTTCCCCACCCGCCCCTAAGGCTCCCCACCCCACCGCTCGCCCACCGACGTCCCACCGGTTTTGTGAACGTTTCGAGTCCCGTTTGGGACTCGAAACGTTCACAAAACCTGGTTGAGGGTGGAGATGGCTCGGGTTATTTCGGATGGGGTGTTGTAGTGGACCATCGATAGGCGGACCACTCCGTCATTGGGGTCGAGACCCAGGGCCTCCACGAGGCGGCGCGCGTAGAAGTGTCCGTGGCCGCACGAGATCTGAGCCGCGATCAACGCCTTGTAGACATCGGCAGAGCTGACCTTCTGGCTGTGGAAGGCGACCGTTGGGGCTCTCACCGAGTGATCCGATGACGGACTACCAACGATGGTCACTCCGTCACGGCCGCCCAAGAAGTCGATGAGAGGCGTCATCAGGGCCTGCTCATGAGCGGCAAACAGTGCAAAGACCTCACCGATTCGGCCAACCAGATCGGAGGCGCCTTCCCCGGCCCCGAAGTGGTGACGATGAATCTCCTCGTAATAGTCAACGATCCCGCCAGATGCTCCGATCTCGACGTGATCCGGGCCCGCCGGCGTGAGCCGAGTGGACAGGATTGGTTCGTTGAACCAGTGACCTTCGTGGTGGAGCGACTCGAGGAGCGATCTCCTCGTGTACATCATTCCGAGGTGCGGGCCAAAGGTCTTGTATGCGCTGTAAAGGTAGACATCGCAATCGAGGGCACGAACATCGATCCGGGCGTGGGGGGCGTAGGAGACACCGTCGACCACCAGCACACCACCAACCGCATGGACGAGATCGGCCACGGCCCGAACAGGATTGATCGTGGCCGCGACGTTGGACGCGTGGGTGACGGCCACCAAGCGAGTGCGGTCGGTGATGAGAGATTCCAGGTCGGAAACGTCGAGCAAGCCGGTGCCGGGGTCGACCGACCACTCGCGAACCACGATTCCGGTTTCGGCCAGCGAACGCCACGCTCCTATGTTGGCCTCGTGATCCTGATTAGTGACTACAATCTCGTCGTCTTCGGACCATCCGTGCCTCATCGATCGCGCCAGCACATAGGTGTTCTGGGTGGTGGAAGGACCGAAGTGAATGTCTTCCGGGGCGGCGTTGAACGTTGCCGCCATCTCCACTCTCGACTGTTCGATCGCTTCCGTCGCCCGCTGCGACGGAGCGAAATCCCAGTTGGGTTGGGTCTTGTGGAACGAGAGCAGATTGGTGAAGCGATCGATTACCTGACTGGGCACATAGCTGCCGCCGGCGTTCTCAAGATGTGCCCATTTCCCGGTCTCGGGGTGACCGAACGCCGGGAACTGCCGGCGCACAAAATCGGTGTCGAGGGTGGTCAAGACCGCATCGTTTGAAGCCATACCCGGCAAATTAGCCGCTGATCAGCGACCCGATACGGCCGTGCGGGCAATCAGTTGGTTACGGCTGCCTCGATGCCCGACAGCAGCGTGGACACATCGGCCGGAATCGACTCGGGGTCCTTGCGCAAATCTCCATCGAGCTTCAAAAACGCGGCGAAGTCTCCGCCCTGCCCGGGGGTGGGCGCGTCTTGCAGGACATTACCGGGCTGGGTTATGACACCGCCGTAGTAGTCGACCAAAGCCTGGAACGACCGGGTGCAGTAGGTGTTGGCTTGGCTGTCGCTCATGCCTTGATTGCCGATGTTGGCCTGCTGACACGCCTCGACAAAGTTTTTCTGAACGTTGCCGTCGACCCCGGCTTCGTTCCACGATTGGGGATCATTGTTGGAACTGCAGGCAGACGCCAGGAGCAGCAGGGCCATGAGCCCAGCGAACATTGCCCGACGAGACTTCTTCGGAGTGTCGATCACCGCAAGGAGGCTACCGGATCGCCAAGCTCACCGGCATGGCCGAAACTCGCGGCAGAACAACTCGGCCAGGTGCGTGCTTCGGGTTGCCCGGTAGATGGCCAAGTCAAAGACCGGCGCTCCGACCTCCGGATCCGACTCATTAGCGTTCGACAGATTCAGAGCGGCCAACAGCGACCGCACTCCACCGGAGTTCATGCCCATCCAGTTCTCGGCCAGAAGCGCTGATTCGTCGGTCAGATCGAGCGATGCCGCGGACGTGTCGCCCTCAACGAATTCAGCTTCGCGCCCCGAGTCATTTGTCATGCCGTGTGTTTCGTCGCGTCGGGCCCCCGACCAAAGGGGCAATCGGCCCAATCATGGACTTCGCACAGAATTCGGGGCATCCGGCCCACGTCGCGTCCTGTCCAATAGGTCGCACGTCCCGGTAACGAACCCGGACGGATGGGGAGAACGCATTACTCGACGCAGATCTCCCGAGCCCGCTCGAATACGGAATCGAGCATCTCCTCCGTCAAGCGACCCGTGAACGTGTTCTGCTGACTCACGTGATAGCTGCAAAGCATTGTGCGACCGTCGCCCATGGGCACCTCGACCCCATGCCCGAATTTGGGTCGCGGTTTGATGCCCAGTTCGCTGCACGCCACCTGATACCCGAATCCACCGAGGACGACGAGGACCCTGACTCGGGACAGTGCCGCCAGTTCACGAGCGAAGAACGGCCTGCACGCGTCGCGCTCGACAGTGGTCGGTTTGTTTCCGGGGGGTGCGCACTTGACCGGAGACGTGACCCAGGCGTCGGTGAGCGCCATCCCATCGGAACGTGATGTCGACTCGGGTTGCGAGGCGTAACCTGACCGCCAGAGAGCCCGGTACAGCCAATCGCCGGAGCGGTCCCCCGTGAACATCCGACCGGTCCGATTTGCACCGTGTGCGGCCGGGGCCAAACCCACTATCAGCAAACGGGCAGCAGGATCGCCGAATCCGGGCACACCCCTCGACCAGTAGTCATCTGAACGATACGCCGCCCGCTTTACCTGGCCGATCTCCTCCCGCCACTCGACAAGCCGAGCGCATTCACGACAAGAGACGATCTCGGCCTCGAGGCAACTCAACTGTTTCGTGGACTCGACAAGTTCGTGATCTGCGCTATTCACGTATAGCAGGCTACGTTGGCCTGCACTCATGTCACGTCGTCCCCCACCGCCGAAACCGACCTTGGTGCTATTCGTGCGCCACGGTCAGACACCCACCACCGGAGCCACCCTTCCCGGCCGCGCTCCCGGGCTGCACCTGGCCGAAAAGGGCGTCACGCAGGCTGAATTCGCAGCTTCGCGCATTGCCGATCTTCCCGCTGTGGCAGCCGTCTACGCGTCGCCGATGGAACGAACCCGTGAGACTGCCGCCCCGATCGCCCGGGGGCGCAAGTTGCGGGTTCGCCAGGCAAAAGGCCTGATCGAATGTGATTTCGGCAAATGGACCGGTCGAAAGTTGGCCGACCTTCGCAAACTCGATTCGTGGAGCACGGTTCAGCGCTACCCGAGCGGATTCACCTTCCCCGGTGGAGAGTCATTCTCAGGCATGCAGACCCGTGCCATCGAGTGTGTGCAACAACTCGTAGAGCGGCATCGCGGCGACACCATCGTTGCAGTCTCACACGCCGATGTCATCAAGGCGGTCGTGGCGAGTGCCACCGGCACTCATCTCGACCTCTTCCAGCGAATCGTGGTCTCCCCATGCTCGATCACCGCGATCCTCTACGGATCCGGCGGGCCGATTGTGCTCACCGTCAATTCCACCGGCGACAACCTGGTCTCGCTCGCACCGTCATGACCGAAGCCGAATCGTTTCACTTCGAGGAGCTCGAATACATAACCGTCGGCACCCTCGGGCCGCGCGGCGAGCGCGTGTTCTATCTGCAGTGCCGCGGCGAGGGGCAATTCGTGTCGTTGAAAATCGAGAAGCAACAGGTAGCGGCGCTCGCCGACTATCTGGAGCGAATCCTCAACGATCTGCCCGATGTCGACAACGCACAAGTGACCCAGGATCTGAGCTTGCGCGAACCTGTAGTGCCAGAGTGGGCGGTCGGGTCGATGGGAGTGGCCTACGCGGAGGAAATCGACAAGCTGATCGTCGTAGCTGAACAACTTCTCGATTCCGACGACGAGCGCGAGCCGGCGCGAGCCCGATTCGCTCTCGATCGCGGCCAAGTCTCGGGCCTCATTGAGCGAGCCCAGCTGATCGTTTCCGCCGGTCGTCCGCCATGCCAGTTCTGCGGACGACCTCTCGAGTCGGCAAACGGCGACTGGTGCCCGTGCCACAACTGACGCGTTGATGACCGACGATTCGCCATTCCTCGACCGCGAGCCGATCGACACCGGCGCCGCGCTCGAGCTTCTCGCTGAGGGTTCGGTCGAACTTCGCGGCCGGATGCCCTACTCGTCGAATGCGACCTTCCTGGTTGACATCGAACTCGACGGGCTCGAAGCCCAGGCGATCTACAAGCCGTTGCGCGGAGAAAGACCCCTGTGGGACTTTCCCGACGGGCTGTACCAACGCGAGGTGGCCGCATTCCTCATTTCGGAGCAATTGGGCTGGGGGCTGGTTCCGCCGACCATCGCACGTGCCGACCTGCCTGCAGGCATCGGTTCAATTCAGATTTTCATGCCGTGCCTGTTCGAAGAGCACTATTTCACCCTCCATGAGGCCGGCTCACAACACGATGATGAGTTCAAGCGCATCTGCGCATTCGATGTCGTCATCAACAACACCGACCGCAAGTCCGGGCATTGTCTTCTCGGCACGGACGGCCGTATCCACGCCATAGATCACGGCGTTGCGCTTCATCGTGAGTACAAGCTGCGCACGGTCATTTGGGACTTCGCCGGAGAGTCACTGCCGATGGACATCGTCAGCGATCTCGACCGTCTCTGCTCCTGTGGACTCACTGAGGATGCTGCGCTTCTTCTCGATCCATTTGAGCGCGATGCGGTGGTCTCGCGGACTCGAGCGCTCATCGAGAATGGGATCTTTCCCCATGATGAGACAGACGGCCGCCGTTGGCCTTGGCCACTCGTCTGAACCACTTCGCGCGGCAATGTGGACAACCTGTGGAGATCTCGCTCACCGTAGATTGGATGCGCACGCTGAGTGGTCCATTTGGCCTATTTCCGAATTGCTGCCAAAAAACCCTCACCTGACCCGACATCGAACAGTCAGATGTGCTAAACAAGAGAAATCACATCGCTCCACGGGTTATCCGCTGGGGCGATTCTCGCGTTCTGGCCCAATGCAACGACATTCGAGCGGAAACGAATTCCAGGTGCGCCGCAGCGAGCCGTTCCAGCGCTTTCAACACAGATTCACAACGTCCGTGTGGATACCTTGTGGATAACCATGTGCTCAACGCGGAAGCAGAGCCCGCTCCAAGTCAGATATCAGCTCATCAACCGGCTCAATTCCGACCGATACCCTCACCAGATCGTCGGGAACGTTCGAGTCAGGGGGTTCCACGGCTGTCCTGTGCTCGATCAAGCTCTCGACACCGCCGAGCGAAGTGGCCGGAATGAACACCTCTGTGGACGTGACGGCACGCCTGGCCGCATCGAAACCACCCGATGTCCGGAACGAAAGCATCGAACCGAAACCACGATCCATCTGGGATGCCGCGATCACATGACCCGGATCATCGGCCAACCCCGGATATCTCACCTCGGAGATGGCTGGATGCCCCTGCAGGTATTCGGCTATCGACTGGGCGCTGGCCGAGGCACGATCGACACGGAGATGGAGAGTTCGGAGGCCCCGCATGAGGAGCCACGCCTCGAATTGGCCGATTATCGCCCCGCCGAGATTCCGCGCCTCGCAGATCTCGTTCCACCTATCGTCCACAATTGCAGTGACGACCACACCGCCGGTGAGATCGGAGTGGCCGTTGTATGACTTGGTCGCGGAATGGAAGGTGAGATCGGCCCCAAGCTCGATCGGGCGCGTGGTGACCGGGGTGACCGTGGCGTCGACAGCCAGCACGGCACCGCCAGCATGAGCGGTGGCGGCTGCGGCGCGAATATCGATCACGTCCCATGTGGGGTTGACGGGAGTCTCGATCCAAACAAGATCGGTGACTCCCGGACGAACCGACGCCGACAACGATTCGGGCCGATCGGCCTCGAACAGGGTGAGATCAATCCGGCCACGAGCGTGCAATCGACGCAGCCACGTGAGCCCTCCGTGATACATCACCGTGGGGGCGACCACGTGGCCGCCCGTGGGAACACTTTCGAGAACCGCTGCGAAACCCGCCATCCCCGATGAGAACAAGCGGGCTTCAGCGCCGGAATCCAAACCGGCCACAACGGATTCGACCACAGACACAGTGGGGCTTCCGTAGCGGCTGTATAGGTGATCGCCCACCGGCTCGTAGCTACGATCGCGGGCGAACGTGGTTGACATTTGCAGCGGCGGCACGATGGCACCGTCGCCCGGATCTGTGAAATGGCCGGCCTGAACGGCCTCGGTCTCCCTGCTTCTGGGGGTCACCGGGGCCGCCTGCCGATCACTTGTTGTTGAGCGCCTCGATGAGCTTCGGCATGACCTTGTGGACATCACCGACGATTCCGAGATCTGCCACCGAGAAAATCGGGGCTTCGGAATCCTTGTTGATGGCGATGATGTTCTTGGAACCTTTCATGCCAACGAGATGCTGAGTGGCGCCGGAAATACCGCAGGCGATGTAGACGGTGGGTTTCACGACCTTGCCGGTCTGGCCGACCTGGTAGCTGTAGGGCACCCAGCCCGAGTCGACGATCGCACGGCTGGCACCGGGGGCGGCGCCAAGGGCCTTGGCGAGCTCCTCGACCATCGAGTAGGCATCTTTGTCGCCGAGACCACGACCGCCGGAGACGACAATCGCCGCCTCGTCGAGTTTCGGGCCCACGGACTCTTCAGCGAAGCTGTCGGTGATCTTCGCAGCGCCGGTGGCTCCGAGGTCGGGAACATCGAGATCTTCGACATCGGCTTCAGCGCCACCAACAGCCTCCGCCTCAAACGACTTCGGGCGAACCAGGAAGATGCCGACCTTGTCGGAGGTGAATTTGGTCTTGACGTTGGTGGTACCACCGAAAACCGGCTCTGTGCCGACGAGCGAGTCGCCGTCGAGTTCGAGATCGACCA
>CAZHMP010000117.1:0-2890 GCA_964533595.1 uncultured Acidimicrobiales bacterium
CAGCTGCTGGATCTGCTCGGTGCCTTCGAAGATGTCGTGGGTCTAGACCTCGAGGGTGAGGCTCTCGCGGATCATCTCGTCGGCTGTGTCGGTGAGGGTCGATTCGAAGATCTCGGCGTTGAATCGGCGAAGTTCCTTGGCGAGTCCCCCGACGTGCCAGTCCTTCATCAGAATGAACACCACGGACTCGCCGCTCAACAACCGACTACCCATGTCGCGCATGTGGTCGTCATTGATTCCGACGTCGTGCAGTTTGGCCCAGAGCCCTCCAACGGTTGCGCCCAGCGCCCCGCCCGCGATCATCCCGGGTGGTCCGCCGAGCATGCCCAACAACGCTCCCACCCAGCCACCGGCGCTGGCCCCCTGGCCGGTGTTGAGATCTCGAGTCTGCTGAATCTTTATCTTGCCGTCGGTCTGCTTGACGATGGCGATGTCGTCGATCTCGATCACGTGATTCTTGGCCAGCCGTCCCATGGCGAGCACACACTCCTGTGCCATGAGGGGCTCAGCGAATCGGAGGGCTAGAAGTCCGGGTGGTTGCTGATCGGGCATGTCGTACCTCTGCTGGCATCAGGTTTGCACGGTTTGTGGCGGGTGGCCAACGATCCAACGTAACGCCTCGTCCGCCGAGTCGACCGTCGTGATCATGTCTGAGTAGACGCGGCCGGCAGCAAGATCGCGCAGCAATTGCTCCGCTGGTAGAACATCGTTCCAATAGTCGCTTCCGAGAAGAACCATGGGACTGGCCTGACCAAACACGCCATAGTGGTTTTGGGTGGCGTCCTGGAAGATTTCCTGAACGGTTCCGGCTGACCCCGGAGCGAAGACGACGCCGTGACTGGCGATCGCCAGTAGGCCGTCCTCGCGGATCGAGTTGGCGAAATACTTGGCGACGTGAGTGGCGAACTGATTGGTTGGCTCATGCCCATAGAACCAAGTGGGGACGGCCAAGCTCTCGCCTCCGTCGGTGAACGTGTCGCATACCTCCAGGCCGGCGGTCAGGTATCCGTCGGTGTCGGCAAAGTCGACTGCAGGCGACAACATGGTGATGGCATCATCGACGGCAGTTGCCGACCGCCGCGACAACCACGCCCCCAGATTGGCGGCCTCCATCGCACCGGGACCTCCTCCGGTGGCCACGTGATACCCGTTCGATGCCAGCATCCAACCGAGTTCGGCCACGGTGCGGTAGGTGGTGTCGTCGCGTGTGAGCCCGTGACCGCCCATGACGGCGACCACCCGTGGCTGCGAGTCGAGGTGATCCCGTAGTGCATCGTCGATGGCGTGATCATGGAGCCGACGGGCCAGGGCATGTACCACCGGCAAGTGGGTGCCTCTCTCATATTGCGAAGCCCAACGATAAATCCGGGTGTCGAGCGACTGCTCGAAGGTGTGGAGGCGGCTGGTGTCTCCCGGCAGCCATCCGTCCAGAAGCTCGCGCTGGCCATAGAGACAGGGCCGATACGGGTCGAACGGCAGATCGTCGAATCTGGGAAACACAATCGCGCCGGTCTCATGGACGTGCCTGAGCGCGGCATCGGTGAGCGCTGCGCCGAGGAACGTCGTGCCGGTGCAACTTGCGGCGATGATGGCGTCGGTCCGGTCGCACAGGTCGAGGCCCTGGATCACGACGTCATCGAGATTCCCGTGGGTTGCGATCTGTGCGTCGAACTCGGCCAACGAATGGATTTCACGCATGGACCGACAGTAGGCGGGCAGGGCCGGCTGAGCGCATGCGGTCTAAGGTCGGCCCATGAGCCAGGCCGTCCGTATCATCGATCCCCACGTTCACATCTGGGACCCTCGCACCACTCCAAGGGCGGCAAGCCCACTGGTGAAGCTGCTCGGGCGCTGGCCGAGCGTGCTCGACCGGGCGGTTCGCGTTCTCATGCCCGCTCCGCTGGTCGACTTCGTGGGCGATTCCCACTACGTGCTCAACGCCCACATGCCATCCGACTACCACCGTGACACCGGTGAATACGACGTCGCCGGGTATGTCCACATCGAGGCCGGGTGGGAGGCCAAGGGGCCGATGGGCCCAGTCGGCGAAACGGAGTGGGTCGACGCTCTCGATGATCCTCCGGTTGCTCTTGTGGCTCATGCCGCGCTGAGCGACACCGACAATCTCTCAGCGGTACTCGACGCGCACGCCGCGACGAGCAGCCGATTCGTTGGGGTGCGCGACATGATGGCTGCGCATCCGAGCAAGAAGATCCACGACTGGGCTGATTCCACCGCCACCCTCACCTCGCCGGAGTTCGAGGCCGGCCTGCGCACGGTCGGGGAGCGTGGCCTCACCTTCGACGCGTGCGTCTACTCCAACCAGCTCCGTGATCTTTCACGCCTGGCGCAGCGGGTGCCAGAGACGCGGATGGTTCTCGACCACATGGGTACCCCGATCGCGCTGGCCGGGCCTTTCGGTGGGCTGGGCCAGACCCCTCAACAGCGCGATGCCATCCGCCGCGACTGGTATGAAGACCTCGAACGGGTCGCGCAGAATCCAAATATGCACCTGAAATTGAGTGGGTTACTCATGTGTAATCTGGGGTTCGGCTATCACGAACTGGACGGGGCGCCGTCCGTGAGTCGGGTGGTCGACGACATCGGCTCGCATATTCGTCACGGCATCGAGACGTTCGGTGTCGATCGTTGCATGTTCGCCTCCAACTTTCCGATGGACAAGGTGTCGATCGGTTGGGAGGCGCTCTACGACGCCTTCTTCGAGATCGTGAGCGATTACTCGGTGGAAGACCGCCGCAAACTCTTCGCTGACAACGCCGAAGCCTTCTACAGCGTCGCCTGACCCAGGCCCTCCCCTCCCTGGAACCCCTCCCTGGATCTGTGACTGCGTGGGACCGGTATTCGGTCCGCCGAGGTCATAGATCCGGGC
>CAZHMP010000117.1:2990-4937 GCA_964533595.1 uncultured Acidimicrobiales bacterium
CCTGGCTTTTGTGACTGCGTGGGACCGGTATTCGGTCCGCCGAGGTCACAGATCCGGGGGATCAGGCTGTGAGATGGCAGCCTTCGTTCCAGGTGCGGACGACGTGGGTTTCGCGTTCGAATCCGAGGGTGGACACCGTGGCCGTGTCGAGAGCCAACAGCCTCCCGGCGTCAGCCGGGAGTCCGAGCCAACGAGCAGCCAGGATCCGCAAGAAATGGCCGTGGGCGAACAGGCACACATCGCCATCGGCTCGCAGCGCCCGATCGATGATCGCGTCAGCCCGGTCACCCACCTGGCCGATCGATTCGCCACCGATGATCGGGTGCGTCCACACCGACCATCCGGGAACGTCGACCCTCACTTCGGCGGTGGTAGTGCCCTCATATTCGCCGTAGTCCCACTCCATCAGATCATCCAGAGTCTGTGCCGTGGTGGAGAGGCCGGCCCGTTCGCAAGTCTCCAACGCTCGGATCAGAGGGCTTGTCCACACCTGTGCGAATGAGCGGCCCCCCAACTTGGCGGCGATCTGGTCGGCCTGGCTACGGCCTTGGGCCGTCAATCCAATGTCGGTGCGTCCCGTGTGGCGGCCCGTGCTGCTCCACTCTGTTTCACCGTGCCTGACGAGGACCAACTCGCTCATAGCGGGAACGCCGCGCGGCACACACCGACCTCCGTTCCCGCCTTGTTGAGTATCGGATGATCGGGGGCCGGAGCCTTCAGAGCTTCGAGTCGATCGAGGACAGCCCAGATTGCCTCGTCGGCCGCTCGGTCGGCACCATCACGGGCTTTCAGGGCAATTCCGAGCCCTCGATTCGGTAGCGCAGCCATGAACACTCCTTCGGCACCGCCTTTCAAGATCACGGTCTCGGAAGCGGCCGCAGCAATATCCGGTTCGCTCTGGTCGGCCCCGGAAGTGAGATGGGTCCGAGAGGGGAGCAGAGACGAGAGTCTGCGGCAGGCCGCCGCAGTGCCGTAATCGAGGTCGACCGGATCGACCAAACGAGCCATCGCCAACGCGAGCAATCTCAGTGGAAGAGCGAATACCGGGATTCCGCATCCGTCGATTCCACTCACCTGATCCCTCAGGTCGACCCCGGTCATCAAGGCAATGGCCTGTTCGATTCTTCGTTGCACGGGATGGTGACGATGGATGTAACCGCCCGTCGCTTCGCCGAGGTGCACGGCGGTGGTGAGGAATCCAGTGTGCTTGCCGGAACAGCAGTTGAGAATTGGCGCGGTGGGGAGACCAGCACGGATGGCATTCGCGGCGGCGTCCTGCCCGATCGGCCGCCCAGGTCCGCATTCGAGGTCGTCCTCGCTCAGGCCCACACGTTCAAGCCACGATCGAACCATGGCCACATGGCGAGGCTCGGCGCTGTGACTCGAACAGGCCAGCGCCAACTCGTCGTCGCTCACGTTGAAGGCCTCGGCTGCACCGGTGGTGAGAAGAGGCAGAGCCTGCACTGACTTGATCGCCGAGCGGGGGATCACGGGTCGGTCGGGCTCACCCCACGAATTGTGAATCGTGGATCGGTCGGAGATCACAACATCGACCAGGTGGCTACTTTCGACTCCGTGAGCTCGAGTGAGTTCGATGACAACTGGGGATTGCAACGCTGGATTCACACCGTGACGATATTGATGCCGTCAACTCTTTGTCGGCTCGGCACGAAACAGTCGACGTAATTGTCCCCGAAATCATCCGGATCTCAGGAATGGCCCGGCCTGCCCTGGGGTTCATCCGGTCATGGCCAAGCACAAGCACGATTCGGTTGCACTCTCAGAAGCGACGTTCGACGACGCGATCACGTCCCATCGCATCGCGCTGGTCGACTTCTGGGCGAGCTGGTGTGGGCCGTGCCGTTCAATGGCACCTGATCTGGAGCAAGTGGCCAGAGAGTCGCCCGATGATGTGCTGATTGCCAAAGTCGATGTCGACCGTGAGTC
>CAZHMP010000117.1:5037-7017 GCA_964533595.1 uncultured Acidimicrobiales bacterium
ACCGGTGTCACGAACTTCCCCGACTGAGAGGACGACATGGAGACCGACGACGATGATCTTTGCACTTGCATGCAGGGAATGGCGGCGGGCGACGCAGCTTTCCTGTTCATGTTCCATGAGCGATTCTCACCCAAGCTCGCTTGGGTGGTGCGCGACATGGTGAAGGGCATGGGCCGAGTCGATGTTCTTGCCGACGACGATGAGATCGACGGCCTCGTGCTCGACGCATGTGAGGTGATTTTCGACAGAGCCGCGGGTTGGCGCACCGGTGGTGCATTGCCATGGAACTGGGCACGGATGGCGATCCGCAGTCGAGTCGCCAAGGTCATCGGCCACCGTGTGGTCGAATTCGACGAAGAAGGTCATGCCGGGCAAGTCCACCCAGAATCCGTGGGATCCGAGGGCGAGGTGAGTGGCCCCTGGGAGCGGGCCATTGACCCCGCTCTCGGCACCTCGTTGGTGTCCGATCTCGCTTCGGTTGCTGCACTTGACCAGCGGGTTGCTCTGCTCGACTTGGCGATTCGATCCATCGGCAGTGAACGAAATCAACAGATCTGCTGGCACTACGGAATACAGAAGAATCTTGGCGACCCCTCGCCCTCGGTCACCATCGCTGCCATGTTCGGTGTCAGCAACGGCAACGCCCGCCAGATCTATCATCGTCACATGACCAGCGTTCAAGCTCTCGTCGACGTCGACGAAAGATTTGCATCAATCCGCGAAATCGGATGGTTTGCGGCATGAGCACCGGATCGCGCGGCGACGCCACGGCGATGTGTGAATTGTTGGCGCTGAGGTTGGACGAGCAAGGTGCCCGCCATCCGGTCGCTGGTGCGGTGGCTCTTGCTGCTCGCGGCCACCTCGGTCTTGCACAGCGGGAGTTCGCCAAGTTCGTCGGCCTGGATTCCGCCGACGTGCAGTCTTCTGAGAAGGGAGAGGTGCCCTTCGGCGAGTTGCCTCGTGAGCTTGGATCGGTTCTCGACCAGATAGAGGGGCTCGACTTATTGGCTCTTGCCGATATGTCGAGGGCCACCCGATGCGGCGCACCCGCAGTCGCGTGCCAACATGATCCATCATGTTCAGACGCGCAATAGCAGGCCTGTTTCTCGGCCCCGCCCTCCTCCTCGGATCGTTTGCATGGTCGGGTTACATCGCCCTGTCAACTGTGTTCGACGGTGACAGGTCCACCACCATCGCCCACGAACTTCTCGACAACGAAGAGGTGAGGTCGCAGCTCGCTGCCAACATCGGTTCGGCCGTTGAGGGAGCCATACCGGAAGATGTCCCCGTCGGTGACGTGAGCGCAGAGCAAATCTCCACGATTGCGGAGGAGATTCTTGCTGATCCCCAGGTCGAGTCGCTGATAGTCGAGGCCTTCAGCTCCACCCACCACGCATTTCTGGGAGACGGAGACGTTCCCCGCACGCTCGACCTCACCCAAGTGGCGGCGATGGCACGACAGCGATTGGTGGCCGCCATGCCGTCTCTCGATTCGCAGCTACCAGCAGCTCAGCCGTTGGTGGTCACGCTGCCCACAGATCAAATACCCAACGCCAAACCCGTCAACGATTTCCTCGAGAAGGCGGTGCCGATACTCGCTGCATTGTCGTTGGGAGGCCTGCTCATCGCTTTGTTGACCACGAGCGACCGGCCGTCGGTGCTCAAGCGCGCCGCGGGTTGGGCATTGGCCACCACCGCGGTCTACCTGATACTCGGACTCGGCATCCCTGAGTTGCTTCGGAGATTCGCACCGGCTCAAGCGAAGGTGATCGCCGCCTTCCTCACGGCGATTCTCAGGTCCACACTGACGCCATCGATCATTTTGGCCATCGCCGGCGTTGCCCTGCTGATTGCCGGGTTTGTGTGGCCCAATCGTTCGCAGCCGGAGCCTGCCATGCAAGCTGCCCCGGTGAGGTCACCTGTGCGATCGGTGATGGGCGCCATGCCAGATCCTGATTTGTGGCCAGATGCGCCACCTGC
>CAZHMP010000118.1:0-7013 GCA_964533595.1 uncultured Acidimicrobiales bacterium
GCTTCGTAGTAGGGATTGTCGCCGGTGGCGTGATCGGTGACGTCGACCACGTTCTTGATCTCGGGAACCATCTCGAGGATCGCCACCTCGATGCCCTGGCTGAGCGTCACTGCTGCCATACCGCAACCCTGACATCCCCCGCCCAGGCGCAGGTACGCAGTGTCGTTCTCCACGGCCACCAACTGAGCCACGCCACCATGACCGGCAATTGCCGGATTGATCCGCTGCGCCAGAACTTGGTTGACCCGCTCGGCAACGTCGCCGGTGAGTTCGATATCGCCGGAGGGAATGTCTGGTGACAGGGAGTTGGGGTTGTCGAAGGCAAAGCCGCTCTCACCCTCCGCGGCCATCAGGTTCTGGCGATAGTTGAGGGTTGAGCCGCGAAGCTTGTCGGAGTCGGCTTTCTGGAGGACAACGCGCAGTTCGCCGTTGAGCTCGATGACGTGGTCGGCGCCGGCTTCGTCGATCGCTTGGAACCACATGTCGTAGGCGTAATTCGGACCGCGGGTGCCCGCCACCACCAGCCACAGGCCAAGTCCGCCGCCATCGGGTTCGCCGGCGAGCATGCTTTGCAGCTTTGCCTGAGCCTTTTCGGTGACGGTGACAATGTTGACGGATTCGTCTGAATCGGACACGTGACTCCTCGGTGGAGATGCGACGGGGTACGGGCACGATAGGACGATGGCAAAGGTTCTGCTCCTGTTGCCGGCCGGCACCTACCGAGCCACCGATTTCATCGATGCGGCGCGCTCTCTCGACCGGTCTGCTCCGAACGCATCGGAGAACCCCACGGAGGTGGTGGTCGTCAGCGACACTCTCGCGGTCGGTGGCACGAACGGAATCGAAGTCGACTTCTCGCGGCCACGAGAGGCTGCGAGGCTGATTGTCGAATCGGTGGCTGAAGAATCCGGTGGCTCACTTCAACACGATGTTGCCGCTGTGGTCGCAGTCGACGACGTGGGAATCCTGACTGCGTCACACGCCCGCTCCTTGCTCGGACTGGCCGGGAATTCCCCAGAGACGGTGGAACTGACCCGCAACAAGTCCGCCATGCGCGAGCGCCTGGCCAAGTGCAATGTGACCCAGCCCTCATTCGCGGCGCTCCCTCCGCGCTCCGACCAAAAGATGGTTCTCGACGCCGCCACGTCGGTCGGGTTCCCGGGAAGACCGTGCGTGGTGAAGCCGGTTGGTCTATCCGGAAGCCGAGGCGTGATCCGAGTGGACAGACCGGAGGATCTCCTCGACGCGGTGCGACACGCACGCGCCGTAGCCGCCAATGCCGGCGAGACCGACTCGGCCTTGATCATCGAACAGTACGTGGGCGGGGCTGAGGTAGCCGTGGAAGCGATAGTCGACGATGGCGCCCTGACGACCCTGGCGGTATTCGACAAACCGGGAGCATCGACGGGCCCGTATTTCGAGGAGACGTACTACGTCACACCATCGCAGCAACCGGCGGACACGCTCGCGAGTCTCGAACGATCCGTAGAGTCGGCCGCGGCTGCTCTCGGAATCGTCCAAGGTCCGCTCCACGCCGAGGCCCGGATCGACGACTCCGGCAGGCCATGGATTCTCGAGGTTGCCGCACGGTCGATCGGCGGTTTGTGCTCTCGTTCACTTCGGTTTGGTCTGGGCGTGAGCCTCGAGACCATAATCCTGCGCCAGGCCCTCTCTCTTCCAATCAGTGACCTCACTCGTGAGAGCGCAGCGTCGGGCGTGTTGATGTTGCCGATTCCGGCTGGAGGTGTGCTCGAGGCGGTCAACGGCCAGGACGAGGCACGATCGGTGTTCGGCATTCAAGGGCTGGAGATCACAATCCCACTCGGACATGAGGTTCGACCATTACCCGACGGCGACCGGTACCTCGGCTTCATGTTCGCCCGGGGCCAATCGCCCGAAGCCGTCGAATCGACTCTGCGCGATGCCCACGCCAAGCTAGAGGTGGTGATCGTGCCATCCGACGGCGGTGCCGGCACTTCAACGCCGTAGGATCTCTCCCGCAAGTCACGGGCCGCTAGCTCATCTGGTAGAGCAGGGGACTTTTAATCCCAAGGTGCCGGGTTCGAGCCCCGGGCGGCCTACTCAACCCCTGCTTCTATGACTGCGGCGGACTCCCATAGAGGCCTCAGCAGTCACAGATCCAAGGTTGGTCTGTTGATGATCGTTGCGACAGCATTCGAATAGGTCTCGCGAGGAACAGTGCGATCTGGTCTCCCGTAACTCGCGCTTTGGGACTGGATTCGCTTGCACCGTTGCCACGTGTGATTCCAAGCTGGTAGATGCAGTCGACATCTCTTGAGGCGAAGGATTTGGCGCTGTCGGCATTGGAGGTCGAGGTGGGTTCGGGCCGGGTCGGCCCGCGGATTTGCCTGGTACCGGCGCTCGGGTCGATACGTCTGTCGAAGCTCACCGCGCTCAACATCGACCGTTTCTACATCTCACTCACCGACCGGGGCCTTGAAGCGGGTGGCAAAGGTCAGGGCCATGAGCTGGCTCTTGTCGCCGAGCTCGGCGAAAAAGATGGCCGCTGTGCTGATGAGGAACGCGTCCACGGTTGTCGGTTGCTCCTCCTCGGCTGGGTGCCGGGCGATCCCGGCGGTCAATTTCTCGAGAGGTGTTGAACCGATCGGAAGGTCGCTGGTGTATAGACCGGCAGACCATTGACGCCGACATCTGGGAGTTCTGTGATGGGGAAACGACTACTGGCCGTGCTGTTCGCTGCCGCGCTGATTGCCTCGGGCTGTGGCGATGACAGCAACACGTCGAGTGACAACGGGTCGAGCGGGAACGAGGCGACGGATCTGCAGCTGTCGAGCTCGGATCTGGGTGACATCTTGGTCGACACGGACGGCAACACGCTGTATTCGTTTGTGCCCGACAACCAGGGCGACAGCACCTGCTATGACCAGTGCGAGGCCAACTGGCCGATCGTGGCCGAGCTGTCCTCGGTCGGTGGCGGGCTCGACGCCGGGTTGCTGGGCACCACCGAGCGCACTACTGGCGACACGCAGGCCACCTACAACGGCTGGCCTCTGTACTACTTTGTCAACGACGCCGCGGCAGGCGACACCAACGGCCAGGGCGTCAAAGATGTCTGGCATGTCCTCGATGCCGCCGGCAACGCCATCGGCGCCGGATGACACCACCCAAGGTGTGGCATCGTGCAGAATCGGGTGATGTCGTCTGATCGCGAGCAACTGGCCCGTGAGCTGTACGAGTCGCACGGGCCAGCCCTTGAGGGGTGGGCCTACTCGCGGTTCTCAGACCGTCAACTCGCCGAAGAGGTGGTCCAGGAGACGGTGCTGTCCGCTTGGCGCAAGTACGACCAGTACGACCCGGGACGAGGCAGCGAACGGGCCTGGATGTTCGGCATCGCCCGCAACGTTGCAGCCACCCGTCATCGACGCAACCTGCGGCATCTCCGCTCGGTGCCCACCGATGCGGTGCCCGACTCGAGTATCAATGACGTCGAGCTGGCCCGCGTCGCCGAACGGTCGCTGATCGCCGATGCCATCCGGGCCCTGTCGCCCGATCACCGCGACGTCGTCTCCGCTGCGTATTGGGAGGGGCTTTCGACCAAGGAGATCGCGGCGCGGCTGGGGATCCCCGACGGCACCGTCAAATCACGGCTCCACTACGCCTTGCGCATCCTGCGTGCCCACCTCCAAGAACGCGAGGTCCTGAAATGACCGACGACAATCACGACCGGTACACCCAGTGGGCCGCGGCCTACACCCTCGGCGCGCTCGACCCCGACGACCGGCGCTCCTTCGAAACCCACCTCGCCGTCTGCCACATCTGTGCAACCGACCTGGCTGAGCTCGCCGCCTTGCCCGGTCTGATCGCCAAGACAAGCCCCGCCGACATCGAACACCAACCCGACCCGGCCCGCGCCGTAGCCATCGCCGACAAAGCTCGACAGGAAATCGGCGCACTGCGGCGACGCAGCCGAAGATGGCGACTCACCGCCGCCGGTTTGGCCGCCGCAGCCGCCGTGCTGGTCGCGCTCATCGCCGTCGACCCCGTCGTTGGCGGCAACGACGCCCCACCCACCCAAGCCGCCACCGTGGTCTCCACAACCGCAGCGACGACCGAGGTCTCGGTCAGCCCCCGTGCCTGGGGCACTGAGATCACCCTCGCCATCACCGGACTGCCGGTCCGTGACAGCTACCAGCTCTGGGCCATCGATTCACGAGGGGAATGGATCAGCGCCGCGACCTGGTCACCCACCCCCACCGGTGCTGTACGCCTCACTGGTGCCTCCAGCACACCCACCACCGAGCTCGCCCGCATGGTCATCACCTCCGCCGACCGCGACGACCTCCTCGTCGACGCCACCCTCTGACGAGTGCGCCATCCAGGGAGCAATCAGGCCACACGGGCCGCCGGTCAGAGATGACACCACCTCAGTTGCAGCCGCAGGTCGCTCGAAAGCTTCGTTGGTTCCCGTACCCAGTCGGGCCGGCAATTCGCTCGACCGAATGGTCGAAATCGCCGACCAAAGCAGTATGTACGAATTGACTGCAACCCCAAGTTCCACCCGCTGAGCCACCGGTGTCGTTCGCCGTAGTCCTCGACACATGCGTTCTCTATCCAGCACACCTTCGCGACACGCTTCTGCGTCTGTCGATTACCCCACCGCCGAGATGACCCGCAGTTTCCCCTACGCCGAGATTTACGGCCATGAGGCCCTGATCGATTCGAGATCGACGTCCTCCACCGAGCCGGCTGGTCCCTTGACCGAGCATGGCCTTGACACCATATTGATCTGAGACCATACTACGGGCGTGACGCGAGTCGAATATCACCCGGTGTTTGCCGAGCAGTTCACCGCCTTGTGTGATGACCCCGACACCATGGAGATCGCCGGCGAGATCAACGCTTTGCTCCTCGCCCTCGAAGAGCACGGTCACGACCTGGAAGGAGAAGCGACCGATGACCCCAGCCATCCGATTGTCACCTCTCGATTTCACATGTTCGCGCTCCGACGCACTCCACCGACCACCTACACGCCATATGCCGAGATCCCGCCGGTCATCCGCATCCCGTACGTCTGGTTTCTCGACCCGGCCGACGAAGAACTCGCCGTCGTGATGCTTCTCGGCGACAAGACTGCGCTCGGAAACCTTTGGTACCCAACCCGCGTGAACGAGATCGAAACCCAACTCATACCCGGCTGGGAGGCCGCCAACCCAAGCCATCACGCTCGCATCAGGAGGACCCGATGAGCAAGCCCACCATCACCGAACCCGAGACGGGTACCGAGCACACACCCGAGGACTACTCCACCGCCACCAGCCGCGTACGCCAAGCACGCAAGCGGCTCCTCACCGATCCAAGCGCAGCCGCCGCTCACGAGGTCCTCTCGGCCGAGATCAAGGCCCGACTCGATGCGAAACAGGCGACACTCGCCGAGGTGCGGCGCGCCATCGGACTCACTCAGGTCCAGATGGCCGAGATGCTCGGCATGAGTCAGGGCGACGTCTCCAAACTCGAGCGTCGAGAGAACCTCCACCTGACCACCCTGAGCCGGTTCATCGAGGCAACCGGAGGTCGCCTACGGATTAGTGCAACCTACGGTGAGACCGAAATAGCGCTCCAGGTCGGTGACCTGCTGGCCAAGGAAGAGAACGAAGAACTCCTCGACATTGGCTGAGATACGACCGACCGAAGAATCTCGGCGGGCCGATCGTCTCTGACCTGCCCAAACGCAACTATCCGACACAGGATGAGACGACTCAGATGCGACTTTTGATCCCAAGGTGCCGGGTTCGAGCCCCGGGCGGCCTACTCCTCTTTCCGTCGTCTCGTCTGTCCGCGAGTGTGCGGCTCGAAGTCGACTAGTGACACAATGCGTGATCATCGCCATAGCTGACGGGTCTCGGCACCGTCGGGCATCAGCACGAACGGGGGAATCATGCCACCAGACAATCCTGGTCCTTGGGACAATCCCAACCTTCCGGGTCTCGACGACCCCGAATACGCTGCCTCACACAATCAGCCCGCTCCCAGCGATCCTCCGGCCCCACCTGCCCCACAACAACCTGAGCCCCCAGAGTACGAATGGTCCGACGATCAACTCGACGAATGGTTCCAGCACGAGTTCGACGGTGAAACCGGACTCGACCTGAGCGACCAGACGATGTACGGGATAGATGGGTCCGATGATCCGGAGTTTCTTGAAGCAGCCGACGCGCTGCTCGGTCTCAGCGACCCTAACGACAACCTTATGTCCCTCCTTTTTGCGACACCTGGATGGACCCATCTCACCCTCGAGATGAAGGTCAAATTTAGAAGGGGGTGGGAGCGGAAATATCCTCCGCCCAAGAAGGTCGAGTCCGACCCAGAGAAGACCAGCCCCGCACCCGGAATCTACAGGTCGATAATGATCTGGCTGGGAGCAGCAGCTCTCATCGTTGTAGTTGCTGTCACGATCATCGCGATCGGATCCAGCGACGGTGAGCCTCCTGTGACAGAGCAGAAAACCGACGAGCACGTGGCTGCCTTACCATCCACCGAGGCTCCACCCACCACGGCTGAATCCGTCGGGACGGCGCCTCCAAGCACTGCTGCGACACCGGCGACTCCGCCCGACGGATATGGATACTGCGACAAGCACCCGGAACAGAACGCAGACAACTGTCGGCTCTACTACATAATCGGCGGGTCCGACGCCTCGCTGTTGCGAGTTCCGGACTTTCCATTTGTGTTGACCGCCACTCACACTTTTCAGGGGCCGATCCCAACAAGCCCCGATCTTCCAATCGAGTATCACCTACTCATCGAGAGCACCAACGGGCAGCGAATCGAACAGATTCTGAGTGGAGGCCCCGGCGAGCCACTCACGTGCACCAGATTGGAGAACGGAGTGGAGGTTCCCACTCCGGAGGAACAAATCTGTGGTGAGGTCTCGAGCCCAAATGCCATCCGCAACTCGATCAACATTGACAGCCTCTCACCTGGCACCGTCAGTTGGACGATGTCGACCCTGGAAACCGAGGCAGACGGCACCA
>CAZHMP010000119.1:0-6983 GCA_964533595.1 uncultured Acidimicrobiales bacterium
TTGCAGCCGTGTCGGGATGCTCGAAGGACTCGTGAGCCATCACATGACACCAGTGGCAGGCCGAATACCCCACGGACAACAGGATCGGTCGGTCGCGTCGAGCAGCCTCGGCCAGGGCATGTTCGCCCCATGGAAACCAGTCGACGGGGTTGGACGCGTGCTGGCGTAAGTATGGGCTCGACTCGTCTGACAATCGATTCATCAACCGATGATACGGGTTGCAAGCGGCGCTATATGAGGCACCATCGCGCCGACTGTTGCGACCGTCGTCACGCGATTGTGATGCGGCAAGACTTCCCATAACGGTTACTGGCTGGTAGACATGTCGATCGCCGATTCGGGAGGGCTTGGCAACTTGAGGGCCTCCCGTTCTCGGTGCACCAGTTACCGCCGCGGCCCCGCGGTGGGAATCTGTCTACACAGGAGAGATACATGCGAACCAACCGACGGCTTTTGAGCCTGTTGGGTGTTGTACTTGCGTTCACACTCGTCGCTGCCGCGTGCGGCGACGACGGTGGCTCGAGCAGCACCTCGGCCGGCACCACTGCGGCACCAGCGACGACGCAGGGTTCCGATGACGGGACCGCCACCACGGCTGCCCCGGCCACAACCGCCGCACCTGTCGAAGATACCGGCAGTGGTGGGACCCTAATCTGGGCCCACGAACAAGAGCCGCCCGACATGGCGCTCAACGATCCCAACAACAACCTCACCGTCACATCCTGGATTTGGCGTGCCATGCTCGAGGGCCTCTACGGCATCGACTCGACCACGTCGTACTACCCGCAGTTGCTCGACGGCGAGGCGACCATCACCGACAACGGCGATGGAACCTTCACCGTGGCAGGTTCCCTGCGATCCGGTTTGGTTTGGTCAGATGGTGAGCCTCTCACCACTGCTGACGTGCTCGGCACGTTTGACGTTGTGATGGAAGGTTGCACCGCGGCCACCAACGATGCATCTGCCAATTGCGACGACGCCGTTTATCTTCTCGGTGACCGTACTGGCGACGACATGATCACCTCGATCGAAGCCACGAGCGACACCGACTTCAGCTACACCCTCAACGGCTTTTTCGCCGGCTGGAAGGGCCTGTTTGATCGCCTCATGCCGAACCACGTGATCCCCGACGCCACCACAGCCAACAAACTGTTCCCTGAGTGGAAGCTCGACAACGGCGATCCCATCCCGTCCTCGGGCGCGATGGTGTTCGACAATTGGGATCGCGGTGTGGGCATCGACCTCGTTCGCAATGATCTCTACAACGGGTCGACGAGCCCCGACGCCAAGAACCCGGGTCTGGCCTTCGTTGATGGTGTTCGCATCAACTTCGTGGTCGACACCGATGCGCAGATCAACGCACTCAAGACCGGTGAGGCTCAGGTCATCATGACTCAGCCGCAGTTGGCATTCGGCGACCGTCTGGCGACCGACTCCAACATCACGCTGGCTGCTTCTGCAGGTCCGGTGTTCGAGCACTGGGGCTTCAACCTGCTCAATCCGCACCTATCAGACTCCAACGTCCGTGAGGCACTGCTCTTCGCGCTCGACAAGAGCGAGGTCATGGCTGCTCTCTACACGCCGCTGTTCGGCGATCTGCTCCCCGCTGAGGGACTCGGTGGCACCTACTGGTTGAGCAATCAGCCGGCCTACACCGATCACCAGGCCGATTACGCCGGTGCCCAGATCGAGCAGGCCCAGGCCAAGCTCGAGGCATCCGGCTATGTCAAGGGCGGCGATGGCATTTACGAGCATCCGACCAAGGGCCGTCTGTCGCTCCGTGTCGGCACCACCGGTGGCAACGGTCTGCGTGAACTGCAGGAGCAGTTGATTCAGGCCCAGATGCTCAAGGCCGGTATCGAAATCATCATCGACAACGTGCCCGGTGGCGCCTACTTCGGTGAGCGTCCGTTCTCTGAAGCGGCCCTCGCCGCATCAGCATCGCTAGGTGCTGAGGGCGATTCCACCATCTGGGACATCACCCAGTTCGCGTGGGTAGGTGGCCCGTGGCCGGGTGGCCAGACGGCCGCTTACAAGAGCACCTCTGGCGACAACCCGTACGGCTACCACAACGATGCCTTCGACGCGAAGTCTGATGAGTGCGATGGCACCGTCGATGACGCCGCTGCGGCCACTTGTTACGACGAGCTTGATGCCTTCGTAACTCAGTTGCAGGCCGACGGAAGTGGCCTCGTCGTGATGCCGCTTACCCAGAAGCCATCGTTCTACGCCTACAACAGCTCACAGTTGTCGCAGAACGGTGTGTCACCTGACGCCAACAACTCGGGTCCGCTCGAGAACGTTCAGGACTACCAGTTCGCGAGCTGAGTTCTGCTGAATAGGTGACGGAAGCCGTGGAGGGGTCTAGTGTGGCCCCTCCACGGTTGTCCGCCGTGAATTGAATCTCGTTGAATTAGCCGTCAAGTATTGGGGAAAGCCGTTTGTTCGCTTACGCCGCCCGCCGTGTGCTGGCCACCATTCCGCTGCTGATCGTTGCGACGCTCGGGCTGTTTGCCTTGGAGGCCTCGGTACGAGATCCCGTGGCGGAACTGCGAGTGTCGTGCCCCAAGTGCGACGAGAGCGCATTCGACAGGCTGATAGATCTCTACGACCTCGACAAGCCGGTAATCGATGTCAGCAATCCCGCCGAGAGCCGATACGTGGCCTGGCTCGGCAACACCCTCACCGGCGACTTTGGCACTTCCACCTCCCAGGGCGAACTGCCGGTGAGCGAGTTCGTCTGGGAACGGGCGAAGAACACGATGATCCTCGCCATACCGGCCTTCTTCGTGATTGCTTCCCTGGCCGCAGTGCTCGGCATGTATTCCGCGGTGCGACAGTATTCCAAAACCGACTACGCCATCACCGGTCTGTCATTTCTTGGGATCGCCATGCCCACTTTCTTCTTTGGGCTCCTGCTGCAGGTGTTTTGGGGCATCTGGTTCCACGACTGGACGGGGTGGAGACCCTTCTTCACTTCCCAGATGCACGACGACTCATTTGTCAATCTCATAAAGTCGATCATCTTGCCGATCACCACGCTCACGCTGGTCGTAGTGGCCACGGAAAGCCGGTTCATACGCGCCTCCATGCTCGAGGTGGTGCATTCCGACTACATACGCACGGCGCGAGCCAAGGGCCTGCCGGAACGAACCGTGATCTTCAAACACGCACTTCGTAATGCCATGATACCGGTGGTCACGATTTGGGCACTCGACTTTGCCGCCCTGTTGGGTGGGTCGGTGGTGACCGAGACCATCTTCTCGTGGCCCGGGCTGGGGCCGTTGTTGTTGAGTTCGATATTCGCCGCCGACGTCAACATGGTGATGGCCATCGTGTTGTTCGTGGCCATCCTGGCCATCGGCTTCAACCTGCTGGCCGACCTCCTCTACGGCGTCCTCGACCCGAGGATCAGGATCAGCTGATGACCACGACACTCGCTGAACAGCTGCAACTCGAAGCCGAGGGACTATCGGTCAAGCCGAAAAGTTTCGGTCGCCAGACTTGGGATCGATTCAGGCACCACAAGTTGGCAATGATTTCCTTCGTGATCCTCGTCGGATTGATTGCATCGTTTTGGATCGTTCCGATTCTGTCCCCGTTCGACTCGATCGAGATCAACGTCGCCGATGCGGCACAGGGGATCTCTCGCAAGCATCCATTTGGCACCGATCCTCTTGGCCGGGATCTGATGGTGCGCACCATGGAGGGTGCCCAGGTATCGATCTACATCGCCGCGGTGGTCTCGATCGTGTCCACGGCGGTTGGCTCCTTGCTCGGCGCGATCGCCGGGTACTTCGGCAAGTGGGTGGATGCCGTTGTCAATCAAATGATCAACCTGATCCTGGTGGTGCCGGCCATCGTCGTGTTGCTGGTGCTCGGCATCAAGTACGGCGGTTCGGTCAATCAGACGGCATTTCTTGTTGCCTTCATCTCGTGGATAACGATCGCCCGAATAGTCCGAGGGTTGTTTTTCCAACTCAAGGAAAGCGAGTTCGTGCAAGCGGCCCGCGCCGCGGGAGCGGGCCCGGGCCGAATCATTTTCCGACACATTCTCCCCAACGCCATGGGGCCGATCCTCGTTCAGATCACCTTGGTGAGCGGTTCGGCAATCATCCTCGAATCCACATTGTCATTCCTTGGTCTGGGTGTCGTTCCGCCCGACACCTCGCTCGGCAAGCTGATCAGCGACTCCAAGGGATTCATCGACACCACACCATCGAGGGTCTTGATCCCCGGAGCGATTCTCACCACATTGGTGTTGTGTCTGAACTTCCTGGGGGACGGGCTCCGAGACGCGCTTGATCCGGCCACGAGAAAGGGCCGCGAATGAGCGATCCGGTAGTCAGCATCGACGACCTCAGCGTGTCGTTCCCCACCGATGACGGCATGGTTCATGCGGTCCGCAACGTGTCATTCGACGTCAACCCTGGTGAAGTCATCGCGGTCGTGGGGGAGTCGGGCTCGGGAAAGTCGGTCACCGCGCTGGCCACGATGCGGCTTCACCCCAAGGCAGCCTCCATCACCGGGGCTATCAGATTTCACGGTCGCGATCTTCTGGCCATCCCGGAAAAGGAGATGCGAGGCATCCGTGGCAACGGCATTGCCATGGTTTTCCAGGATCCCATGACCGCCCTCAACCCGGTCTTCAAGGTGGGCGCCCAAATAGCCGAGATGCTGCGAATCCATTCCGACATCTCAAAGGAGAAGGCCTGGGCCAAGGCCGCCGATCTTCTTGAGTCCGTCGGGGTGCCGGAGCCCGGCAAGCGGGTAAATCAATATCCTCACGAGTATTCGGGTGGGATGCGCCAGAGGGCGATGATTGCGATGGCGATCGCCAATGGCCCCGACCTGTTGATCGCCGACGAGCCGACCACCGCACTCGACGTCACCATTCAGGCCCAGGTTCTGGAGGTGATGAAGGCGGCGCAAGAGGCCACCGGTGCCGCGATCATGCTTATAACCCACGATCTCGGCGTGGTGGCAGGTATCGCCGACCGAGTTGTGGTGATGTACGGCGGTCGTGTGTTCGAGGAAGGGGCGGCCCAAGAAGTGTTCTATCGCAGCCAGAACCCCTACACGCGGGGACTGATGAGCTCGATTCCTCGCCTCGATTCGGCCAAGGGCGAAAGACTTGTCCCAATTCCCGGCACACCACCCAATGTGTTGCATCCACCGTCGGGATGCGCATTCTCTCCCAGATGTGGATTTGTGAGCGAGGAATGCGTTGAGGCTCACGCCGAACTCCGACAAGTCGGATCCGATCCAAGCCACATGAGTCGCTGCCACAAGCTGAATGAGCTTCCGGCACTTGCCCGGGGAGGCGCGTCATGACCGATCAACCGGTTCTGAGCGTCCAGGATCTGGTGAAGGACTTCCCGATTCGCGCCGGGTTCTTCCGACGACAAGTCGCCACGGTGAAGGCGGTGGCGGGGGTGAGCCTCGACATCCACGCCAGCGAGACGGTTGGTGTGGTTGGCGAGTCCGGATGCGGAAAGACCACCCTCGGTCGGTCGATACTTCGTTTGCTCGAACCCACCAGCGGGCGCGTCACCTACAAGGGGCAATCAGTCACCGACGCAAATCGTAGCCAGATGCGTGATTTGCGCCGGCATATGCAGATTGTGTTTCAAGACCCGTTCGCATCCCTCAACCCGCGTATGCCGGTGAGAGACATCATCGCCGAGCCGCTGCGAATACACGGTGAGAGCAAGTCAGCTGCGACTCAACGCTCCAACGAGCTTCTCGACGCAGTGGGCTTGTTGCGCGACTACGGCAACCGCTACCCCCACGAGTTCTCGGGCGGCCAAAGGCAGCGAATCGGTATCGCCCGTGCCTTGGCTCTCAACCCCACATTGATCATCCTCGACGAGCCGGTATCCGCGCTCGATGTGAGCGTGCAGGCCCAGGTGGTCAACCTGCTGGAAGATCTTCAGAACGAGTTCGATCTGAGCTACATGTTCATCGCTCACGATCTCTCCGTCGTTCGCCACATATCCGACCGAGTTGCAGTCATGTATCTCGGAAAGGTGGTGGAGCTCGCCGATCGCGACTCGATCTATGGTCGGCCATCTCACCCATACACGCAGAGCCTTCTCTCGGCGGTGCCGGTTGCCGACCCCGACCTCGAACGCAGCCGTCAACGCATCGTGCTCGAAGGCGACATTCCAAGCCCCGCCGCAGTGCCATCGGGGTGTCGATTCAGGACCCGCTGCCCGATTGCCGTCGAGCGCTGTGCGGTTGAGGATCCCGAGTTCCAAACGGTCCGTGAGGGCCATCAAGTGGCGTGTCATTTCCCGCTCGAGCCGGGCGAGAGCTTGGTCGAGATCGCGGCCGCACGTCGCGCGTGACTCTCCGGTTGTTCGAGTAGCAGATGGGAGCTGCCGGTTCCGAGGAGTCTGAAGAGGAATTGGTGCTCTACAGCTCTCGACGATCTTGGGCGTTCGCCGTACTCGGTGCGCTGGTTCTTGTGGTGGGCCCGGTCGTTGTGGCATTTTCGAGGCCGCTGGGCGGGCTCGGGATAGGCGCATTGGTCGTTGGGATTGTTGCCACAATCGCCCTGCTTGTAGACCAGCCGATCCGATCGGTGTTTTCGCCGACAGGAATCGATCGAGTCTGTCCCTTGGTGAGACGACACTTTGCATGGGATGAGGTCGAGACGCTCGAACGCCTCCGTCGCTCCGGCGGTGTGGTGGCGCGAGTCGGCAGGCGAAGGGTCGTGCTGTGCGATCGGAGTGAGGGGCACTCCGAACACTTGCGGTTGATGAAGGTGGTGGAGGCAAACGGGTCGAATGTGATCACGCGGTTGCAGGCGCCGGAAATCGACGCACGACCGACCGACCTGTACCGTCGGAAATCTTGACAATATTGTCGCGCTGGTTCGTGTGAGCGTGTTTCGCCTCGGCTAGTTTCGGCCTACGTGACGCTCCGCATCGAGGTGACGGCTGTAGATGACCCCGAGGCGTCGAGAGTTCTCGCGGCAG
>CAZHMP010000120.1:0-6814 GCA_964533595.1 uncultured Acidimicrobiales bacterium
CGTGTGGATCAAACGGTTCGAATCGAGGACCTCGATCTCGATGTGTCATTCAAGTCTGGCGAACTGACCCGCACCGAGGTCTCATCGAAGTTTCGCCGTGAGGGCGTCGATGCGGAGCTCGCGAGCGCGGGGCTGGAACTGGTCGAGTGGTACACCGACGCGGCGGGTGAATTCGGTGTGAGTCTCAGCCGGGTTTGAACCAGCGACACCACGGATTCACTCGACGGTGATGGTCACCTCGATCTCAGAGATCGACGCTCCGTCGTCGGCTCCAAATGTAACACTGAAGTCTCCAATCTCAGTTGGACTGCCCGACACATACCCACTCCCGGGATCAATGGTCAGACCCGGGGGAAGCCCGGCGGCAGTGAATCCGAGTTGGTCACCATTCGGGTCGGTAGCCGAGACGATGAAGCTCGCCGGTTCACCCTTTGGAATGGTGGAGACCGGGAACTTCTGCTGAACGGCGCCGGCGTCGGTCAGCGGCACGTAGTTGACCGGCGGCTGTATGAACGGCTCGTAGTTGGGCGGGGTGACCACTTCAATTCGGATGGTGGCCTTGGCTGATCCGACTGCCGCCGAGATTTCCACTGACCCCGACGCCTGGTCGGGAGCATGGAAGATGCCGTTGGAATCGATGGTGCCGAACTCCCTTGACCCGCCGATGACACCTTCAACCGACCACTCGACACCCAGGGACGGATCCGGACCGTTCGAGACGACAGAGAGGGCCAATTCCGCTCCGGTGTGGACCACCGCGCGTCGGCCACTAATGGCGAGAACTCTCTGCGCTCCCTCGCCGACCGACACCATTGCCACCGATTCGATGGGGGTGACGGGGTAGGAACTCGCGGGGTCGTAGGCGGCGAAGCCGAAGTGATCGACCCCGACGAATCCAGGATCCGGCCGGTAGTTGGCAACGGTCGCCGAACCCGAGTCGGGACCACTGATTTCGACGGTGCCGTGTTGTGGCGGCGACGTGATGCGTATGGCCGCCGTGTCAGCGACACCCACCGTGTCGTAGTCGAGAGGAATCTGAACCGACTCAGAGTCTTCCGAAGCGGTCGCGAGAGTGGGCTGTGCGACGTATCCCGGGATGATTGTTGTCTCCTCAGCGAATTCGATCCCGTTGTTGGTTTCGTCGGCCTCATCGATTCGATTGAAGGGATCCACCTCGGCGGCAACTCGGTAGGTGCCTGGTGCGATGTCGGAAACATCGATCCACTGAAGCGCGACATCTCGCGTGTAGATGTCGGAGAATCCCGGTGAGATGCCCATGCGAAGGACCTCGGCGCCGGGTGAGCCTTGACGGCAGTAGTTGCCGTCGTCGCTGAAGTATCCTCGCTCGGCCTCGGGGTCGTCCTTGATCGAGTCGATGAGGCAGAAACCCACCTTGTTGCTCGGCGCGATCTCGCGAGACATCGTCGAATCCCAGAGTGAGTATCTGGCAATTCGCAAATAGTGGAAGTGGTTGTGGCCGTCGGCGGATTCGAATCTGACCGGCGGCCGGTTCACGGGTATCCAGGTCGTGCCATCCCAGATTCGTTGGTGTGGCCCGTCGATTCCATCGCTGTCGTTCGGGTCGCCGTAGATGTCGAGTGGCCCGGGTCCGAGGTTTCGGATCAGCCCGTCGAATGTGACGACCAGCATCTCGGTGCCGGCGAATGTGAGGGTCTGCGGCGGTTGGGGCACGGGGGCCACGCTCACCAAGTCAGGTCGGCCCACTCCCGTCCCCGGCAATTCGGACAGTTCGCGAAGGTGACGATCGGGATCGAAGGGCCGTGGTCGGTCGCTTTGACGACTCAGGGCGAACATGGTGATGGTGCCGGCTGAAAGAACCACGAGAAGTATCGCAAGGGTGCCGCGTAGGCGGGGGATTCGAACCGGCATGGGCGTGATCATCGCACAGTGGATGATGGTGCCCCAATCGAGTTGTGCGCCGATTGTTGGAGCCAATTGGAATACAGCGCCCGTTGACAAAGTTGAGTGTATTGGACTCAAGTTTTCTGATGTAACTTAAAGAACAGACGGAGGAAGCCACATGGCGCTCGACCCAAATCGCTGGACCCTCAAGACAACCGAGGCGTTCTCGCGCGCCACCGGAGCGGCACGGTCGGCATCAAACCCGGAACTGGTGCCCGAGCATCTGTTGGTGGCTCTCCTCGATCAGAACGAGGGCATAGTCCAGCCACTCCTTCACAAGGTCGGGATTGACCCCGATCAAGCGCGACTTTCCGCCCAAGCCGTGCTCGATCGTCTTCCCAGCGCCCAAGGCGGGTCCGATCCGACCATTTCGAGAGACCTCCGGGCGGTGCTCGATGATGCCAGCTCGCTGTCGGATGATCTGGGCGATGAATATCTCTCAACTGAGCACCTGCTCTTGGCGCTCGCCGATCGTTTGTCGATCGACAAGGAGACGTTGCTCACCGCACTTCGAGACGTTCGTGGCAGCCACCGAGTGACGAGTCAAAATCCGGAGAACCAGTATCAGGCGCTACAGAGATTCGGGTTCGACCTCACCGAAGCGGCCCGTCTCAACGAACTCGACCCGGTGATTGGACGCGACGACGAGATACGCCGGGTCATCCGAGTGCTGTCGCGCCGCACAAAAAACAATCCGGTTCTGATCGGTGAGCCCGGAGTTGGAAAAACTGCGATCGTCGAAGGTCTTGCCTCGAGAATCGTGGAAGGCGACGTCCCCGACAGCCTGGCCAACAAACGCCTGATCAGTCTCGACATGTCGGCGATGGTGGCCGGCGCCAAGTATCGCGGAGAATTCGAAGAGCGATTGCAAGCGGTGCTCAAAGAGATCGAAGATGCCAACGGCGAGGTGATCACGTTCCTCGACGAGATGCACACAGTCGTCGGAGCCGGTGGGGGAGCCGAAGGAGCGATGGATGCAGGCAACATGCTCAAGCCGATGTTGGCGCGAGGCAAACTCCGCATGATCGGGGCAACCACACTCGACGAGTACCGCAAGTACGTGGAGAAGGATGCTGCGCTCGAACGCCGTTTCCAGCAAGTGATGGTCGAGCCGCCGTCGGTCGAAGACACAATTGCCATCCTGCGCGGACTCAAGGAGCGTTATGAGGTCCACCACGGCGTGCGCATAAAGGACTCTGCGCTCGTGGCGGCCGCCGTACTCAGCGACCGCTACCTCACTGGGCGATTCTTGCCCGACAAGGCGATCGACCTGGTCGACGAGGCCGGAAGCTCTCTGAGAATAGAGATCGACTCGGTGCCCACCGAGATCGACGTGGTCGACCGGCGCGTACGTCAACTCGAAATCGAACGAGTGGCGCTCGCCAAAGAAACCGATGACGCGTCCAAGGAACGGCTCGCCGATCTCGACCGAGAGCTGGCCGACCTGAAAGAGGAGTCATCGGGGCTCACCGCCAGATGGCAGGCCGAGAGAGACGCCATCACCTCGATGCGGGAGTTGAAGGAGGAACTGGAGCGACTGCGCTCTCAGGTTGATCGGGAATCCGATCTCGAACGGGCGGCCGAGCTGCGATACGGGCAGATTCCCGGTATCGAGCGAAGGTTCGCCGACGCAAGCGCCGAACTCAACCTCATTCAGTCCCAGGATTCCATGCTCAAAGAAGAGGTCGATGATGACGATATTGCCGAAGTTGTCAGCCGCTGGACAGGCATTCCGGTGTCGAGGCTGATGGAGGGAGAGATACAAAAGCTCGTCCACTTGGAGGACCACCTTCACAAACGCGTCATCGGTCAGGACGAGGCGGTGGGGGTGGTCGCCAACGCCATCCGTCGCAGCCGCGCCGGTCTCAGCGATCCAAATCGACCGATTGGCAGCTTCCTCTTTCTCGGGCCCACGGGTGTCGGAAAGACGGAGCTCGCCAAATCGCTCGCCGAGTTCCTCTTCGACGACCCCAGGGCGATGGTCCGCCTCGACATGTCGGAATACATGGAGAAGCATTCGGTGAGCCGCCTGATCGGCGCGCCCCCCGGATATGTCGGATACGACGAAGGCGGGCAGCTAACAGAGCTGGTGCGGCGCCGCCCCTACGCGGTGGTGTTGCTCGATGAAGTGGAGAAGGCGCACACCGACGTCTTCAACGCGCTGCTGCAGCTTCTCGACGACGGTCGACTCACCGATGGACAGGGTCGCACCGTCGATTTCACCAACGTCGTCTTGATCATGACCTCCAATCTGGTTGGGGAGCCGTCGGATTTCTTCCGTCCGGAATTCATAAACCGAGTCGACGACATCGTCCGATTCCGCGCGCTCACTGAAACCGATCTGGTTGCGATCGTCGACATCCAACTCCTCGACCTGGGCGAGCGTCTTGCTGCCAGACGAATCGGACTCTCCGTCAGCGACGAGGCCAAGAAGGTCCTGGCGTCGGAGGGGTACCAGCCCGAATTTGGAGCTCGTCCGCTCAAGAGACTGATCCAGCGTGAGATTGGCGATCCGCTCGCCATCGCCTTGCTGGAGGGCCGCTACAGCGAGGGTGATCAGGTCGTGGTCGGGATTGAATCAGTCGATGGGACTCAGCATCTGACTTTGCGTTGATTCGTTGCGGATATCCTCCGCCAATTCATCTCGCCGGGCTATCGTCAGAGGCGGGGTGTTCGGGAGGAATTCGGAGTTGCGACGGACATTTTCCACGCTGGCGGTGCTCAGTCTCCTCGCGCTGGGCCTCTCGCTGCCCTTCACTCCAGCATCGGCCAGCGACGACGACACCAATTCTGACCAGGTCGAACACGTCGATCACCACGACGATCAGGGGCATGACGGGGTCGACGATGACCCCGCCGGCGACGATCACCACGACGACGAATGCGACACCAACGCCACGGCCGACGTGTGGAATTGGGCCGACTCGCACCATTGGACATGGGACCACTCCGGGCACACCGGGTTTGGCTACTGGCTCGGGTTCGTTTTGCAGCACCGCGACCGTTCCGATGATCACGACTGCGCTTCGCCGGACATCCCAGAAGTGCCGGTTCCTGATGATCCCGAGCCGCCGGTGGTGATTCCGCCGGTGATTCCCGACCCACCGGTCACCCCACCCGACACTCCAGAGCCACCTCAAACCGAGCACACGCAACCGCCGGAGGTCACGCCCGAGCAGCCGTCTGAGCCACCCGACCTCGCACCGACAGATCCTCCCAAGGACCCGTCCGTTGGCGGCGCCATCGAGACAAATCCAGGTGACGAGGCCACCCCACCAGAGATCGAATCGCCGACCACCGACCAGCCGGCGTCTCGACCCCCCGTCATTCACCGCGCGCCGGTGGCAATCCCGCGTGTCTCGGTCTCGGTCGACTGTTCGGCTCGAGTGCTGACCACCGAATTGTCCAATGTTGGCGACGCGCCGGGACTTGTCGATGTGTTTCTGGTTACGGAATCGGTTCGGCCAGGCATCGCCATTGCGGCTGGCGCGGTGGTCAACCTCGATTTCCCGGTTCCAGAGGTTGCGGAGGGCGAAAACCTCAGCGTGATCGTCACCGACGATGATGGAGTCGTCGCCGCGGCCGAGGCCACAGTTGATTGCGAATCGCCGGCCGATGTCGAGGCGTCGACCGTGGTGAGCTGTCAAGCCAACGCAATATTTCTGACCCTTTCCAACCGCGGCGAGGAAACGGCATCAATCGACGTTCTCGTCGAGAGGTCGGGCAGAGTTGCCACCGTGGATCTGGCCGGTGGGCAGAACCAGACAGTAGAGGTCGACACCACGGGCCGTTCGTCGGTGCCGCTCCGCGTTGTCGCCGACGGTGAGGACATCCTGCGGAGCGAAATCGAGATCAACTGTGCACAGCCCGTAATTGAGCAGCCCGAGATCGAGTCGTCAGCGTCGGTGAGCTGCGTCACCGGCGAGGTTCTTGTGATTGTGTGGAATAGAGGGGCAGCCGCCGGAATCGTCGCAATCTCCAATGGTGAGTCGTCGCTCACTGATATTTCGGTCGCTGCCGGTTCCGTCATCGTCGCCGGGCTTCCCCTCGCCCGTTCGCAAACCACGGCGAACGTGAGTCTGACCGACGCCGGTGGCGCCGAGTTGGCCCGTCATGCGATATCCAACCCTTGTGGGTCCGCCGGCTCCGCTGACATCCCTCCGTGTTCGTCAGTCGTTGTGTCGAAGGTCGACGGCTCGATGCCGGCCCTCATCTCCACCCCCTCGCCCGGTGAGTCGTGGTGGGTGGATGCCGGCTCCGTGTCAGCTCCCGGTGCCGGAGAATCAGGCCTGTCTGCCGCTCGGACCTGTGCCGACCCGTCCGCCGATTTCATAGCCGACTGTGGGAGCGGATCGCTTCAGGTTGTTCTGTCCAACGGCGGCTCGATATCCACCCGGCTGGCCGTCCTCATCGATGGCGATCCGACTGGGTCAACCGTGGACGTCAGTCCCGGTGAGACAATCACGGTCGACCTGGAGATCAGCGATGCGAGCCGGGTTGCAGCGGTGGAAGCGGGCCGGGTCGAGCCCCTCACAACTCTCGAGATCGACTGTGGATCCGGACGTGCCGCGCCACGCACCGCATACGCGGTCTTTGCCTTCTCCATCGGTGGTTCCCTGCTTGCCATGGTCGGTGATCCGAGGAAGCTCTGGTTCCTCCTCAAATAGGGCCATTTGCGGTTGGAAGTGGGCCATTGGAACTATTGTTCCGTCGCTGGATCTGGTGTACGTTCCTGCGATCGGGGAGGCTTTGACTCGTGGGCGCCAAATTGGTCGCATAGCCCTCGGTGAGCCAGTGCGAAACCGGCCCCTTCACCAACTCGACCGACGCGTTGGTATCAGGAGGTCAACAATCATGAAGAAGAGATCAGTGCGCGCTGCTCTGGGTACAG
>CAZHMP010000121.1:0-6684 GCA_964533595.1 uncultured Acidimicrobiales bacterium
GGATCATGGACTGCATTCGTCGGCCTGCCTTCGATCGGTCTCAAGGCGGCTGAAGAAGCGGGGGTGATTCTCAGTCGGTTGTTGGTTGTCAGACCACCGACTCCAAGCTCGTGGTCCAACATCGTGGCCGCCCTGGTTGGTTCGGTTGATGTGATCATGGTGGCTGGTGGCCGACGCTCGGGGCGGGGTGACCTGCGCCGACTCACGGCACGGTTGCGAGAGCGTGGCTCGGTGATGATCAGGCTGGGGGTGGGTGACGGTGCTGATGTCCGGTTACGGGTCGTTGGTTCTGAATGGAATGGTCTCGGAGATGGGCACGGACTTCTGCAACGGCGTCGTGTCGAGGTGAAAGCCGATGGCCGTGGTGCATCCTCACGCCCTCGTTCCGGGGAGATGTACCTGCCCAATCTCGACGGTGCTCCCGGCCCTGCTGGTTTGGCCCCGGTCACAAACCTGCGAGGAGCCTGAGTGGGCGGACCCGTACGAACCCTCGTTGCTTGGTGTCCCGATTGGCCGGTGGTGGCCATGGGTCGCGGCCTCGACCAACCCGTGGCAGTTGTGGCCGCCAACCGTGTTGTTGCTGCCAGTCCGGCGGCCAGGGCGGTGGGTGTGGCGCGAGGGCAGAGGCGTCGGGCTGCCCAGGGGGCCTGTGCCGACCTCGAAGTGCTCGCCCGCGATGAGGCAGCAGAAGCCCGCAGCTTCGAGCCGGTGCTGGCATCTCTCGACGATCTAACCCCGCTCATAGAAGTGGTCAGGCCCGGCACCTGCGCGTTCGTGATGAAGGGTCCGTCGAGATACTTCGGCGGCGATCAAGCGGTGGTCGAAGGTGTAATGAGGCGGATGACCGAAGTCGTCGACGGTCGCACCGATGTGCGGGTCGGAGTTGCCGATGGCCCCTTTGCCGCCGGGTTGGCGGCCCGATTGGCCGATCCGATTCGATTGGTTGACCAGGGGTCGGCTGCGGGATTCTTGGCCCCTTTGCCGGTCACCGTTCTCGAACGCCCGGATTTGTGCGATGTCCTGGTCAGGCTGGGGGTCACCACGCTCGGTGCGTTTGCGGCGTTGCCGTCGTCGAGCGTCATTGGCCGGTTCGGTTCGTCCGGGATGGCGGCCCATCGACTGGCATCAGGTCTTGATCCCCATCCCCCAGAGGCAAGGCCACTGCGCCCGGACTGGTCTGTGTCCACCGAGATTGATCCGCCTGCCAACCGTGTCGACAGAGTGGCATTCTGCGCCCGAGGATTGGCCGACCAGCTGCACAGCCGTCTTGCAGGTGAAGGTTTGGCTTGTGTGAGGGTGGCGATCGAGGCCGAGACCGAGCACGGTGAAACACTCCTCAGATTGTGGCGACACGAGGGAGCGTTGAGCGCCGGTGCGATTGCCGACCGCGTCAGATGGCAACTCGATGGTTGGCTCAACGGCTCGGCCGTGACACGGCCGAGCGCTGGGATATCGCGGCTGGCTTTGGTGCCCGACGAGGTGATTCCGGGTCACGGTCGCCAGCTCGGCTTTTGGGGTGGCGAGACCGAGGCAGATGAGCGTGCCGCCAGGGTTGCCGCCCGCCTGCAGGGTCAACTCGGCATCGATTCGGTGTTGGTGCCCGAGCTGCGGGGTGGCCGTGACACCGACCAGCAGATTGTTCTGGTGTCGGCAGCCACCGTGGAACTGCGCGGTCGTTCCATCGAGCCCGAGGTCCACGATTCTGCTCCATGGCCCGGAGCGTTGCCATGCCCATCACCGGCCAACGTGTTGGCAACCCCAATATCGGTTGAGTTGCTTGATTCGGCCGGTGTGAAGGTTGGGGTGTCAGGTCGCGGGGCAGTGTCGGCCCCGCCAACCCGATTGGTGAGAGCCGGCAGGCCGTTCGAGATAAAGGGATGGGCCGGCCCGTGGCCGGTGGAGGAACGATGGTGGGACCCCGAATCGCATCGCCGTCGAGCCAGAGTTCAGGTGCTCACCACAGATGGCGTGGCCAGCCTTGTTGCACTCGTTGGCGGACAATGGTGGATCACGGCCGTATGGGACTGACCAGTCTGTGGCAGCCTGTCGGAGTGGCCGACCTTTCCGAACAGCGAGATGAATGCGAACGCTGGTTCGTCCGGCAAGGGCTTCCCCATTTGATCGACCACTACTCGGTCACCGAGGACGTGTTGACACGTGCCGCGCCGTTCTTGGCATTGGTGATGTTCTCTGAGGTTTTCTTGAGCTTTGGTGACCGTTGGAAGGGTTGGTCGCAGGCCGTGGCTTTTCTTGGCGGCCTGGCATTGATGGGGGGAGCGTTTGCATTTGTGAACCGACTTCGCCGTCGTCGTCACTTCCAGCTTCCAGACGACATCGGCGCGGTGGAGCTTGCCCTGTTCATGATCCTTCCGCTCGGCCCGACCGCCATTGGGTCCCAGGGGTCGGTCTTGGGGGATGTGGGCTTCGTGGTGGCAGTCAACGTGGCGGTGGTCGTCGTTGCGTACCTGGTGGCGCGATGGGCGTTGATCCCGATGGTGCTGTGGTCGGTTTCCCAGTTGTGGGAGCGGATCGGGGATGTGGCCTCACTGGCCATGAAATCGTTGCCCACCTTGGTGTTGTTCTCGGCCTTCATCTTTCTCAACGCCGAGATGTGGCAGGTTGCCAACGACTTCACGCTTCCCTATTTCGCGCTTGTCGTTGCGCTCATTTTCTCGATCGGCGGCACCTTTGTGGCCCTCTCGGTGAGGCGACTCACTCTCGATCTGGCCAAGTTCTCCAATTGGCATGAGGTGTCTGTGCTCGTGGGCGATTCGCCGGTGTCTGATCTCGTTCCCGACGATCACATGGAGCCGCCACCTGCCAACGCACCGCTGGGACGCGGTGCCGGGCTCAATGTCGGCTTGCTCCTGTTTGTGTCTCAGGCGGTGCAGATATTGATGGTGGCCCTGTCGATCACGATCTTCTACGTGATCTTCGGAATGCTCACGGTGCGGGAGACCACTCTGTTGCAGTGGACCACTGTCAGCGAACTCACCCGTCACGGCGATTGGGCGCTCAGGGTGCCGCTGTTTGGATCTGATGTCCTTTTCAGTCGCCAACTCTTGGTGGTGGCGGGCTTCATCGGAGTGATCTCGGGTCTGCAGTTCGCGGTGCAGCTGGTGACCGATGAGTCATACCGTGCGGGCTTCGCGGCCGACATGACCGAGGAGGTCAGAGAGGCTCTGGCCGTGCGGGCCATATATCTGAGAAAGTTGGTGCCTTCTCGGAGTTGATAGCGAACATATGTTCGTATACCTTCAACACATGGGATGGAACAACCCCCAGGTGCCGTGGTCCGAGATCGAGCGGAGGTTGTCGGATAGGCCCGCGAGCGGGCGCCCCACCGATATCTGGGCCGGTGATGGTGGCGACAGCCCGGCGTGGTCGCGCAAGCGGTCTGCATATCAAACGCCACCGTCGCTGAAACGGCGATTGTCCGCGGTCCCTTATGCGGAGCTCCATTGCCATTCAAACTTCTCGTTTCTCGACGGAGCATCACACCCAGAGGAACTCGCCGAGGAAGCAGCCCGGTTGGGGCTCAGTGCGCTGGCCATCACCGATCACGATGGGTTTTACGGCGTGGTCAGGTTTGCCGAGGCGGCCCGGGCGGTGGGCCTCCCCACCGTGTTCGGCGCCGAACTCACCTTGGCCGAGACCACCCTGGCCGAGGCCACTCGTCAAGGCCCCGCCGATCCCGGGGGAGAGCATCTGGTTGTCTTGGCTCGTAATCCTTCGGGCTACGCCGCTCTGGGCAGAGCCATCAGCGAGGGGCAGTTGGCAGGCGACAAGGGAGCGCCAAGAATCGGATACGAGAGGCTGGTTGAGCTCGGAGGGATGGGCACCGGCGATCATTGGCAGATTCTCACCGGGTGCCGCAAGGGGCCTGTGCCCCGAGCTCTGGTGGCCGATGGCCCGGCCGCGGCTGGTATTGCCCTTGATCGGCTGGTATCTGATTTCGGCCGTGGCAACGTGGCCATCGAACTGTGGGACCACGGCCTACCGCTCGATTCGGTCCGAAACGACGGCCTGGCCATGCTCGCGGCCCGCGCCGGCGTTGATGTCGTTGCCACCGCCAACGCCCACCACCACAGCATGTCTCGTCAACGGCTGGCATCGGCCATGGCTGCGGTCAGAAGTCGGCGCAGCCTCGACGAGATCGATGGTTGGCTCCCGCCGGCCGGTATGCCGCTGCGGTCGGGTGATGAACAATCCAGGCGCTTCGCCCGCTATCCGGGGGTGGTCGAGCGGGCGGCGGCCATCGGGGCCGAATGTGCTTTCGACTTGTCGCTGGTGGCTCCCGATCTTCCCCCATTTCCGTGCCCGGACGGGCTCGACGAGATGACGTATCTGCGTCGATTGGTGGATGAGGGGGGAGCCCATCGCTACGGGCGGCGCGGTGCAGAGAGGGTCAGTGGGGCGTGGGCCCAGATCGACCATGAGCTCGAGGTCATAGATCAGCTTGGTTTCCCCGGATACTTCCTGGTGGTGTATGACATCGTCGAGTTTTGCCGACGTTCCGACATCCTCTGTCAGGGTCGAGGATCTGCAGCCAATTCGGCGGTTTGTTACGCACTCGGCATCACCAACGCCGATGCGGTGTCGCTCGGTCTGCTGTTCGAACGTTTTTTGTCGCCGGAGCGTGACGGACCACCCGACATCGACATCGACATCGAGAGCGGCCGCCGCGAGGAGGTCATCCAATATGTCTATGAACGCCACGGCCGCCACCACACCGCTCAGGTCGCCAACGTCATCACCTACCGGGCCAAGTCAGCGATACGCGACATGGCCAAAGCACTTGGCTACGCGGTTGGGCAACAGGATGCGTTTGCCAAACAGGTCGACCGGTGGCATCACGTAGCCGACGGTGTCACCGAGGGCGCAGCCAATGCTGCGGCGGGGGCAGAGCCCGACCCTGGGCCTTCGATCCCGTTGCCGGTGCTCGAACTTGCGGCTGAGATCGAACATTTCCCTCGTCACCTCGGCATCCATTCCGGGGGGATGGTGATGTGCGACAGGCCGGTAATCGAGGTGTGCCCGGTCGAATGGGGGCGCATGCCCAACCGCAGCGTTCTGCAATGGGACAAAGAAGACTGTGCCGCGGCCGGGTTGGTGAAGTTCGATCTGCTCGGGCTCGGCATGCTGTCGATGCTCCATTACGCCATCGACATGGTGGCCGAGGCCGACGGCACGGTGATCGACCTGGCCGCGCTGCCCCAAGAAGACGCCGTCTACGAGATGTTGTGTCGGGCCGACACCATTGGCGTGTTCCAGATCGAGTCGCGTGCCCAGATGGCCACATTGCCCAGGCTCAAACCTCGATGTTTCTACGACCTGGTGGTGGAGGTGGCCCTGATCAGGCCCGGGCCGATTCAAGGTGGTTCGGTCCATCCCTATATTCGCCGCCGCAATGGCCTCGAACCGGTCACGTATCTCCACCCACTACTCGAGAACTCCCTGTCCAAGACTCTTGGAGTGCCGCTGTTCCAGGAGCAGCTGATGCAGATGGCGATCGATGTGGCCGGGTTTAGCGCTTCCGAGGCCGATCGGCTTCGCCAGGCCATGGGGTCCAAGCGCAGCAGGGCTCGTATGGAAGAGCTGAAGGCGAGATTGTTCGATGGGATGGGGGAGCGAGGGATCACCCATGATGTTGGTGAACTGATCTGGGAAAAGCTCGCGGCATTTGCCAACTACGGTTTTCCCGAGAGTCATTCGGTGTCGTTCTCATATCTGGTCTACGCATCAGCGTGGATCAAGCTTCACCACCCCGCCGCGTTTTGTGCCGCACTTCTCAACGCCCAGCCGATGGGGTTCTGGTCACCTCACACCATCGTGGGCGATGCACGTCGCCATGGGGTGGTGGTGCACACCCCCGACCTCAATGCATCGGCCGATATCGCCACTCTCGAATTGCTCCCCACCAGCACCAGTGGCTGGGCTGTGAGGCTGGGGCTCGGTTCCGTGCGCGGGGTCGGTGGCGATCTTGGCGAACAGATCGCTTCCGGCCGCCCCTACTCATCGGTGGAGGATCTTCGCAGACGAGTACCGGGCCTTTCCTTGCCGGTGCTGGAGGCATTGGCCACCGCTGGTGCTTTCGGATGTTTCGGCATAGACCGACGCTCGGCACTTTGGACCGCGGGTGCCATGTCGCAGACCTCGCCGGATCGTCTCGCCGGCATCGTCACCGGGGTCGAGGCCCCCACGCTTCCCGGCATGTCAGACCAAGAGATCTCCCACTCCGACCTGTGGGCCACCGGCATCGCACCTGATGGGCATCCCACCCGGTTCTTGAGAGACGACCTCGCCAAGCGTGGTGTGGTCACGGCGGGTGATTTGGCTGAGGTCGAGCCTGGGTCCCGGGTGCTGGTCGGGGGAGTGGTCACCCATCGGCAACGCCCGGCCACAGCCGGTGGCACCACCTTCATGAATCTCGAGGACGAGACCGGCTTGATCAACGTGGTGGTGTCGATGGGTTGTTGGAAACGCTACCGAAGTGTGGCCAAGGGAACCCCGGCACTGTTGGTCAGGGGCAAGTTGGAGCGCAGTGAGGGGGTCATCAACGTGGTGGCCGACAAACTCGAGCCGTTGCCGGTGGCGGTTTCGCCGGCGTCGCGTGATTTCCGTTGACGTGCTCGTCGATCAATAATGTCTGATGCCCCAAGACGACCATCACGACCACGACCA
>CAZHMP010000122.1:0-6594 GCA_964533595.1 uncultured Acidimicrobiales bacterium
GACTTCATGATTCCGACCACAGCGGTGAGAGCCACGATCGCCAGCAAGAAGATCATTCGGGTGGGCACGTTGCTGGCCACGATGACCGCAGCCGCGATCGCCAGGTAGACCAGCACAGTTCCAAGATCCGGTTGCTTGAGAATCAAGGAAATCGGCAGCATCGCCCCTGCAAGCGCAACCGCGAGACGTTTGGCGGTCATGGTCTCCGCGGACAACAAATGGGCAAGAACCAGAATCAGAATGATCTTGCCCGGCTCAGATGGTTGAAATGTGAATCCCGCCAACTGGAACCATGCCCGCGAGCCATTCACATTGACGCCCAGTCGGAGAACCGCCAGCAGCAGCACAACAAGGCCCGCGTAGCCGAGAGGGATCAGTGAGCGCATTCGCCGCACCTTGATCAAGGCGGCCACCACCGCGAAGATCCCGCCCAGCATGGCGAAGAAGACTTGACGCTCCATGAACGAGCGGTCAGCGGGAATGATTCCATTCGCCGGACCCCGCGTGGCCGAGTAGACCAACACCACCCCCACGCCCGTGACCATCAGAGTTGAGAGAATCAGAGCCGGATCGATCACCAGCCACCATGGATTGTGGTCCTCGCCGGTTCTCCGCGTGGTGGCCATCATGGTGTCGTGGCCCCATCCGAGGCAGCTGCCGCCGCGACGAGATCGGCGTAGAACCGATCAAGCTCATCGTTGGTTCTCACCCGTTCCAGTGCGTTGGTGGCCACCGCATCTAGCGTGCGCGCCACCACCGGTGCAGCCACGGACCCACCGAATCCAGACTCCTCCAACACAGCGACCATTGCGATGGATGGCACAAACCCTTGGTTCACTCCGATCGCCGGGTTGTCGTTGGGACCGAACGCAACGAACAACGCCGTGTCGGCCTTCCCAGCCTTCTGTGCCGTGCCGGTCTTGCCGGCCACCGGCCATGAGTAGAGAGGAAACTTCACCCCAAAGCTGCTGTCGTTGAAAGCCCGTCCGGCGGTCCCTCTCGGCACGCCGTTGCGAGGCACGCCGAGCAGTCCGTCGATGATGGGCTGTCTCACGCTGTCGAGCAGGTCGAGATCCCGAAGCACTCGTGGAGCGAACTCCCTGACAATCTCACCATCGGGGCCGGTGACCTTGGTGGCAACATTCGGCTGATGAAGTCGTCCGCCGTTGGCGATGGTGGCGTAGGCATTGACCAACTGCAACGGGGTAACCAACATCCCGCCCTGGCCAATCGACAAGTTGATGGTGTCACCGGCGTACCACTGCGAGCCGTCGCGAATGGCCACGCCGGCATCGAATTGCGCATCGAAATAGGCTCGGTCAGGAACCACTCCGCTGCGCTCGTACGGAAGCTGCACCCCACTGTCGCTACCCAGCCCGAGTTCTCGCGCTGCATGCTGGATGCCCTCGTCCTGGCCCTTCGGAAGCGGCCAGAATCCCTCACCTCCTATTCGATAAAAGTAGGGGTCGCTCGAAACGGTGATCGCGTCGCGAAGATCGACGTCGCGTGTGCCCACGAACGGGCTGCCGAAGTTGCACGTCGACGACTCCTCCACGCAATTTGGATACTTGTAACTGCCGGTGTCGGTGTATCGACCCCTCACTCCTATCAGGCCGTCCGGGCCGATCACCCCCCGACTCAGAGCGGCGTACGACGTGATCGCCTTGAAAGTGGAGCCGGGCGGGTAGGCCCCCTGGATCGCGCGGTTGAGTACCGGCACGTGGTTCTCTTCGCTGGTCACCTCTTTGAAAAGCCGGCGGGAGATCCCATTGACGAATTCGGCCGGGTCATACGTGGGATATGACGCCATGGCCAGAACGTCACCGTTACGCGGGTCGAGCGCCACTGCCGAACCGGCCGCCCCCACAAATGGAGGATCGCCATCGGCGGACACCTGCGCACGAGCACCGCGCAACTCTTCGGCCAACTGCTTTTCGGCCATGGCTTGGAGATCGATGTCGATGGTGAGCCAAAGATCGTTGCCGGGATTCGGCGGCGTGCCTGCCCTTTCCCTCACCACATTTCGTCGAGCATCAAGCTCGAGCCATCGAACGCCGGGCACACCCCTCAGGTCGTCCTCGAACGACTTCTCCACACCGGTCTTCCCGATGTCGTCGTTGGATTGATATGTCTTGGCCGCGGGATCCTTCGGGTCGATCCGTTGATTGGCAGCCACCAATTCACCTTGGGTGACTGGACCCACGTAACCGAGCAAGTGGGCAGCGAGGTTGCCGTACGGGTAGGTGCGAATTGTGCGCTGAACGACGCTCACTCCGGGGAAGTCGTCGGGGCGCTCGCCGAGGAACACCAGCAGAGACGGATCGACGTCGACCGCCACCGGTATCTCGTCGAACGGACCGTATTGAGGATCGTTGACGGTGTTATTTACCGTGGCCGCCTTAGTGAGTCTGCCGGAGCGGCTGATCGCTTCAGCGAGCCTCAGGAACATGTCTGCCTGATCGACCGGCTTCAGCCGACGTTGCATCTCACGACGGTCGATGGTCACCACCTGCACCACACGGTTGTCGACGAGCACTCGTCCATGGCGATCGAGGATCCGGCCTCGAGGTGCCTGCTCGTACACGGGCTGCAACACATTGCCGAGTGCTTCGGCCTGCAACACCTCAGTCTCGAGGGCCTGCAGATACCAAAGCCTCGCGAACATCGCGCCGAATAGCGTGAGACCCACAAAGGCAAGCATTCGGAGACGGAGCTGCCGAGAGTTCTCGTCCACGATCAATCAATCCTCGTAGACATCGGTCGCAATTCAACCACGGGTGGCCACGAAGCCTGCCGCGCCCCCGGCCCGCTCACCCTGCGGTGGGACGGCCCAGCGGACCAAAGGAGCAGCGAAGAGCGCAAGAACGCCGTTGAACAGCCCCGCAAGGGCGGCCACTTTGAGCAGATGAATATTGAGCATTCCGCGTACACCGAGGATCTCGTTGGACAGTGCGTATGCCATCACCACGGTGGCGGTCGCCAAGGCGACCACTGCTGCCTGCTGCGACCTCGAATCGTGGAACAAACCAGCCTCGAGCGAACCGATCGCGTATGCCGCCACTGCGAAGATGAGCGCGGACACGCCCAAGTGGGTTGGCAGGTAGATGTCCCACAGAAGCCCCGCTCCGAAGGCCACGGCCTGCCCCCGAAGTGGACCACCAAAGTACCCGGCCAGAACCGCCACCATCGCCAGCAATTCGGGCGCAACTCCGGCAATCCGCACGTCGACGAACACGGTCAACTGAAGCGACAACGCCAACATGCAGACAAGGCTCACACGCAATGCGGTCACGGTACGGAACCTCCCGTCCCAGCGCCGAGTTGTGCCGGGTCGACCTCAATCGGTACGACGGTGCTGGGCACGACCGGGCTCAACGGAACCTCATCGGGGGCAACATCGAGCATCACCGACACGAACCCGATGTCGGCAACGTTGTTGGCGAGCCTCACAATCACCTCCATTGCAAGCCCATCCGGGGTCGACACACTCGCCACAACGCCGATCGGAATCTCCGCCGGATACCGGCTGTCGGTGGCGGTCACCACGGCGGACCCGATGCGCGGAAGGAGGGCGGGATCTCCACCCTCGGGCCACCCCGGGCCCTGATCGACCACGAACTCATTGGCGCGGCCGGGCACACCGTGACCCAGGCCCACCTCATCGGTCGACACAAGCCTCACACCAACGATGAGCGACGAGTCGCTTACAAGTTGGACCGTGCTCATGGTGCGATCAACACGGCTGATCCGTCCCACGAAGCCTGCTCCGGTGACCACAGCCATGCCAGGCTTCAGACCGGCTCTCGAACCCTTGTCGATGGTGACGACATCGGTGTCGAAATTTCCTACTTCTCCGCGTAGCACCGTGGCGGCCACCCGAGGGATGTCGCCCCCGAATCGAATGTCGACCGCTCGCCTCAGCCGCTCGTATGCAGCCTTGTCGGCTTCTACCTGTATTGCGTTCCCGCTCAAAACATCGAGCTGTTGACGGAGATCAGCATTTTCAGCCTCGAGATCGCCGTAGTTGAATGCCGAATTCCACGCATTCCCGAACGGAGACAGAACGGTGTCGACTAGCGAAACGACAGGATGGAAGACGTCGCGGACGGCACCTTGAGCCGATTCGAGTGGGCCGAAGCTCCTGAAGTCGAGGCTCAGGAGAGAGATCGCTGTGAGGACGAACAGCGCAAGTCGGTATCTCGACCGCCCTGCGCGCCGGGCGGGCGGCATGTCGATACTGGTCTAGAGCTCGCCTGAGCTCAGGATCACGTCGCGCAGCGCCTCGAACTCCTCGAGGACCTGCCCTGATCCGATGGCCACGGCGTTGAGAGGATCGGGCGCAATGCGAATCGGCATACCGGTCTCCTCGGCCAATCGCTGGTCGATCCCCATCAACAATGCTCCGCCACCGGCCAGGGTGATTCCGCGTTCCATGATGTCGGCGGCGAGTTCTGGAGGAGTCTGATCAAGAGTCGACTTAACGGCGTCGCAGATCGCGGCGACCGGCTCTTCGATCGCCTCGCGGATATCGGGTGTGCCCACGAGGACGGTACGCGGGAGACCGGTTACGAGATCTCGACCCCGAATTTCGGCTCTCAATTCCTGGGCAAGTGGCCAGGCAGATCCGAGCTGAACCTTTATCTCTTCGGCGGTACGCTCACCCAGAGCGAGGCTAAATTCCTTCTTGACAAATTGGATGATCGAGTCGTCGAGCTCATCACCGCCGACACGGGCCGACTGGCTGGCCACTACGCCGCCAAGCGAGATCACGGCGACCTCGGTGGTGCCGCCGCCGATGTCTACGATCATGTTGCCTGCCGGGTCCTGCACCTGTAGTCCAGCCCCGATCGCAGCCGCCATGGGCTCTTCGATGATGTAGGCGGGCTTGCGAGCGCCAGCGAACTCGGCGGCCTCCTGCACGGCTCGCTGCTCTACCCCTGTGATTCCCGACGGTACCGCGATGACCATGCGGGGACGGGCCCACTTGCGCTGATGCACACGCCGGATGAAGTGGCGCATCATCATCTCGCAAATCTCGAAATCTGCGATCACGCCGTCTTTCAGTGGCCTGACGGCCTGGATATTGGACGGTGTTCGGCCGATCATTCGCTTGGCCTCGGTGCCCACTGCCAACGGCTTTCCGCTGGCGGTGTTGATGGCCACCACGGATGGCTCGTTGAGCACGATCCCTTCGCCACGCACGTAGACGAGGGTGTTGGCGGTACCGAGATCGACAGCCATATCGCGGCCGATGACGGCCCCGAAGCTGCTCAGAAGAGAATCTGCAAACATGATCAATGGCCTCGCAGCCTGGAATTGGGAGTTCAGCTGGACGCAACGGTGGGGGCGGGGGACCCGTCTCCGATACGCATGCCGTTCGGCAGTCTAGGCCAGAATGGTCACCAGATTGCAACACAAATTCAATGTGTGGGGTTGTCGCCACGCTTGGTGTTCGTTGCGTGTCGTCACCACCGTGGTAACCGGGTGATCAGATCTGGGCTGGTGTGCCGGGAAAGAAGATCTCGATCTCACGTGCAGCCGATTCCATCGAGTCTGATCCATGGATCAGATTCTCGGTGAAGAGTGTGCCAAGATCACCGCGGATGGTCCCGGGGGCAGCGTCGAGTGGGTTGGTGGCTCCCATCATCTGGCGGACCGTCTTCCAGGTGTCGGATGGGCCCTCCACCACCAAGACCATTGCTGGGCCGCGACCCATGAACTCGACAAGTCCGTCGTAGAAGCCCTTACCGACATGTTCGGCGTAGTGGCGGGCCAACGTGTCGGAATCGAGAGTCCGAAGTTCGCTGCGGACCAAGGTCAGCCCCTTGGTTTCGAGACGACCGATGATCTCTCCGACGAGACCTCGCTCGACCGAATCCGGTTTGCAGATGACAAGAGTTCTGTCCATCCGCCGGAGACTACAGCGAGACGGCGTTGCCGACTCCTCCAATCTCCGGGCCGTTTCTCAGTCGTGCAGCTTGCAGGACTTCTCGTCGTGTTCGTATTCCTCGTCGTCCTTCTCGATCTTCACGACCCTGACCTCTATGTCGAAGTCAGACTTCTCGAGATCGTCCCACTCAAAGGCCACTCGTCCCCAAGAATTGGTCTCGCCCTTGGCCCTACCGGTGGTGCCGTCCTTGAGCGTGAACTCGACCTCCACCTCAGCCTCCTCCAGATCCTCGCCGTCCTCATCGTCGAAGTGCATGACGACTTTGGCGTGTTCCTTGTGGCGCCACTCGAAGCTCTTGTCCTTGCACTTGGTGGTCGTGGCCGAATGGAGGATCAGAGCGCCGGATCCCGTCGCGGTGGGTGCGGTGGTGGTGGGCACTGCCGTGGTCGTAGTCGCTGCCGTGGTCGTAGTCGCTGCCGTGGTCGTAGTCGCTGCCGTAGTCGTAGTCGCTGCCGTAGTCGTAGTCGCTGCCGTAGTCGTAGGAGCGGCGGTGGTGCTTGACGATGACGGAGCCGCCGTTGTGGTCGTGGAGGAGCCGCCCGAAACTCCGGACGTGGTGGTGGTCACGTCAAACACCGAGAGGTCGGGCTGGCCGATGTCATCCGCGGTCGACGCATAGTGCGTTCCCACCGATGAATCGAGCG
>CAZHMP010000123.1:0-6511 GCA_964533595.1 uncultured Acidimicrobiales bacterium
GCCAGCGAGCAATCGGGCCATGCCACACCCCACACGCTGTTGACCCGCGTGCACTACGTCGACGGCCTGGACCAAATGCCGCAGCTGTGGAGTGAATGGGAAGACTGGTTCGTCGACGTGGAGGAGAGCCACACCTCGTTCCCGATGTTGGTGTTCTTCAGATCGCCCATCCCGGAACGTTCATGGGTTGGCGGTGCCGGACTGGCACTCGACACCGCGTCGCTTTACGTTTCAACGCTCGAACTTCCACGAGCACCAAGAGCAGAATTGATGATTCGCACGGGCACTCTTGCTCTTCGGAGGATTTCCGACTTTTTCGGGTTCGAGTACGAGTCGGACCCCGCACCCGACGATCCGATCTCGATCGAGCGTGCAGAATTCGATGAGGTGTACGAGTCGCTTCTCGACGCCGGCGTTCCCGTGCGGGCCGATCGCGATGCAGCTTGGCAGGACTTTGCCGGATGGCGCGTCAACTACGACCAGCCGCTCCTGCAGGTCGCGTCTTTTGTCGATGCCCCACCTGCGCTTTGGTCATCCGATCGCTCGGTGGCCTACCGTCGACCGCGAATCATTCGCCGTCGCCGCTGAGCTTGTGGCACGGCGTCACTCGTGACACGCCCAGAGGAGAGTCCCATGCAGACGAGAGTTACGGAGATGCTCGGTATCGAAATCCCGATTGTGCAGGCTCCGATGGGATGGATCGCCCGGTCGCCTCTGGCATCAGCGGTGTCGAATGCAGGGGGACTCGGAATAATCGAGACATCCTCGGGCGACCTTGACTCCGTCAAGGAAGAAATTCGCGCCATGCGGGATCTCACCTCCAAGCCGTGGGGGGTGAACATCGCGCAACACTTTGTGCGCGACCCGGAGGCTTTGGTCGATTTCGTAGCGGACAATGAGGTGGCGTTCGTGACCACCTCGGCCGGCGATCCAGCGGTGCTCGTACCACGGCTCAAGGATCTGGGCGTGACCGTCTTCCATGTTGTCCCCACTCTCCGCGGAGCCGAGAAGGCAATCGCGGCGGGAGTGGACGGCCTGGTGGTGGAAGGTATCGAGGGCGGCGGGTTCAAGAACGCCGATGGGGCGTCAACCCTTGTTCTGGTGCCCGAGATCGTGTCGAGGTTTGGAGTGCCGGTGATTGCGGCCGGCGGTTTCACCGATGGCGCCTCGTTGGCAGCGGCATTCGCCATGGGGGCCGAAGGCGTTCAAATGGGTACCCGCATGGTGGCCTCGGCCGAGTCACCAATCCATCAGGCCTGGAAGAATGCCATCGTCGACGCAAGCGAGACCGACACTGTCGTGGTCAATCGCCATCATCGTCCGGCAATGCGAGCGTTGCGAACCGAGTTGACGGGCGGATTGGAAGCAGACGATTCACCGCTCCTTCTGGATATCGACAAGATGATGAGGCTCTACTTCGGTGGCGAGATGGAAGTCGGGGTCGCATTGTCGGGCCAGGTTTCGGGTCGAATTCACTCGATTGAACCCGTCGAGGCCATCATCCGGTCGGCTTGGGATGACTGCCGTTCCATCCTCCGGGACCTCGGCAAGCGGGCCTCCTGACCCACGAGTCGATCGATTATCACCACGCGATGCCGGCTGACGCAGCACACTTGCTGGAATGAGACGGTCGCCCACGAGGAACCAGCGCCTGATCGTCGGTCTCGCCGGCGGTGACACGGCCGCGTACCGTGACAGTCTCGCCGCCATGCTGTTGGCCTCGGTGGCGAGCATCGTCTCTGGAATCACGCTTGCGTCAATTACCGGCACTCTCGAAGACTTCCCGGGCCTGTTGCTGCTGGTACCGGCGGCGCTGGCGGTAAAGGGCAATGTCTTCGGGGCGCTGGGCAGCCGGCTTGGAACATCGATTCACACCGGCACATTTAGTCTCACGGCGAGGCTCGATTCCGTGGTGGGGCAGAACACGGCAGTGGCCCTGGCGCTGAGCCTCGTCACGTCCGTCGTGCTTGCGTTCCTCGCCAAGGTGGTGGCAATCGCATTTTCGATTACCCCCACGATGTCTCTTGTCGACTTCATCGTGATCTCCACCGTGGGCGGATTATTGGCATCGGTGGTCGTATTGGCCATAACCCTCTTGCTGGCCGGCGGGTCGGTTCGCCACGGTTGGGATCTCGACAATGTCGTCGCTCCTTTGGTGAACGCCGTAGGCGATTTGGTGAGCCTTCCCGCGCTCGTGATCGCTGTACGATTCGCGGGAGTCGATTTGGCGAGCCCCGTCATCGCAATCGTGGTGGTGGTGGCAGCGATCGTGGTCACGATCTGGGCGTTTAGGTCGTCGCTCGAATTGGTGCCCTCGATCATGCGCGAGTCGCTGCCCGTACTGGCGATGGCCGGAACCATCGATTTGGTCGCCGGAATCACCATCGAAAAGCGGCTGGATGATCTGCTCAGGTATCCGATGTTGTTGATACTTCTGCCTGGGTTCTTGAACAAGGCAGGTTCGCTTGGCGGAATTCTCTCGAGTCGATTGGCAACAAAGTTTCACCTCGGACTTCTCGACCCTGACGCGGTTCCTCGGCGCGGAGTTTGGCCTGATGTAGCGATGACGTTCTCGCTGGCTGTCCCGGTGTTCTTCGTCGCCGCCGTCACCGCGCAATTTGGTGGCACCATCACCGGTGATGTCGGCCCTGGGCTGGCCAGCATGATCGCCGCCACGTTGCTGGGCGGTCTGATTGCCACGGTTTGTCTTGTTGTCATCGCCTACTACGCAACTGTGGTCGCCGTCAGATTCGGGCTCGACCCCGATACGTACGGGATCCCGATTGTTGCGTCTGCACTCGATTTTGTCGGCGCGTTTGCACTTGTTCTGGCGCTGGTGTGGTTGGGGGTCATATGACATTGAATGGCCGTACTCGCCGGCATGGATCTACGATTACGAAACCCAGTAGGGGGAGTTGATGGACGACAGACCGCGAAATCTTCGTGAGATGTTGGCTGAGGCCAAGGACACATCGGAGTTGATGGTCGACCTGGCGTATGCGTCACTGTTTTTCGGTGACCCGGATATGGCCGAGGAGGTCGACTCCCTCGAAGAAACGATGAACGATCTTGTGCAGGACATGCGCGGCGTATGCGTCATGGCGGTTCGCAGCCCGAAGGATTCCGAGGGGATGTCGTCGGTGCTGCAAGTGATCAGCGCCATCGAGCGAATCGCCAACGACGCAGTGGACATCGCTCGCATCGTCACCCACCAGGTCGGGATCCCGGTGGAACTGGTGGCCGATTTGTCAGACGCAGAGGAGGTGAGTCACAGGGTCTTGGTGTCGGAGGGCTCCCACATGGCCCACCGGCCGCTGTCGGCTCACGAGTTGCCGGTGCAGACCGGAATGAGAGTCATGGCCATCAAGCGCGAAAGGCGCTGGATCACCGACGTGCACGGCGACCTGATCGTCGTTCCGGGTGATGTCATGTTTCTGCGAGGATCACCCGATGGAATCACGCGACTTCGTGAGTTGGCGGCAGCACCCGCCTGGACGGCGGCCCAAGCGCCAGAGGATGGCTACACAACCGACCTTGATCGGGCCGTCGATGTGCTCGTTGAGATGAAGAACCTGTCGGAGGTGGCAGTGGGTCTCGCCTACTCCGCGCTCGTACTGGGCGACCTGGGACTCGCCGCCGAGGTCCGTCAATTGGAGGATCGACTCGACGAAATGAAAGACAAGCTTGAGCTGTGGGTGTTGCGCGCCGCCAGCGACAAGGCTGATCCGTCGCCACTCAGGGGACTGCTCCACTTGTCGCAGGCAGCTGAGGACATCGGAGATCAAGCTCAAGCGATGGTCTGGATGATCGAACAAAGCGAGGACGTTCACCCCGTGCTCGGACTGGCACTCGGCGACAGTGACGATGTGGTGGTGAAGCTTCCGGTGGGTGAGGAGAGTCAGGCCGAAGGCGCGAGCTTGGCGGAACTGTGCCTCAACATCGAGCCCGGTTTCACTGTCTTGGCGATCCGGCGTGGTGGGCAGTATCTCTATCGTCCCAGAGGGGGAGCGAGGTTTCTGGCCGCAGACGAGGTGATCGCCAGCGGGCCCGACGAGGGTCGAGAGCACCTGGCGATGATCTTCGGATGGCGGTTGGTCGACCCCTACGGAGACGGGGAAATCGAGCTGGAGGCTTTGGAGGCGGCGGAGATTCCGCGCTGACGCGTCGATTTTCGCCACCCTTTGGGCCATCAACCGGTATCTTCCACGCCGATGGACGAACAGTTGTGTCTCCTAACGGTTCATGCCCACCCCGATGACGAGGCCTCCAAAGGCGCGTCGGCGGTGGCTCTCTACCACGCCGAGGGAGTGCGTACCGTTCTTGTTTGTTGTACCGGCGGTGAGGAAGGCGACATTCTCAACCCGGTAATGGACAACGACGACGTCCGCAGCGACATGAAGAGTGTTCGACGCAAAGAACTGGCTCGATCGGCCGCCGTTATCGGCTACGACGAGGTTGTGATGCTCGGATACCGCGATTCGGGGATGTTCGAATCAGATGCCAACAATCACCCCGAGTGTTTCGCCGGCGCACCTCTCGACGAAGCGATCGACCGACTGGTGAGAATCCTGAGGACGGAACGACCGCAAGTGGTCGTGACATACCCCAACGATCCGGGCGGCTATCAGCATCCCGATCACGTTCGGGTGCATGAGATCACCCAGCCTGCCGCTGATCGCGCCTGCGACGCGGCCTATCGCCCCGAGCTGGGAGATCCGTGGAAGGTTTCGAAGATTTACTACTCCGCTTGGTCGAGAAGGCGGATCCTTGCCCGCCACGAGGCCTTCGGGGAGCTGGGCCTCAAGTCGCCCTACGACGAGCGGTGGTTTGATCGACCCGATCTGGACCATCTCATCACCACTCGAGTCCCGGTTGGGGAATTCGCCGGTGTGCGTCGCAACGCACTTCTGGCGCATGCCACCCAAATCGACCCGGAGTCGAACTTCTGGTTCGGCCTGCCGGTCGACGTCGATGACCGGATCCACAGCCACGATGAGTTTCGTCTCGCCAGTGGGACCATCGGGTCTGATGTGCCCGAAACCGATTTGTTTGCCGGACTACGCTCCGACTCGTGAGCAACGCCAGATTTCAATACACGATCACCGACGGCCCCGAAGGCAAATTCGTGGCTGCCGCGGAGATTGCCGACGGTCGGTTGGCGGAGGTCTCCGTTGGCAGGGCAACCAAGCCCGACTGCCGGTTGTCGCTCAGCCACGACTTGCTCTCCGACATCGTCGATGGCTCGGTCGACGTCGACGTTGCCTACATGACCGGCGACGTCAAGGTGGAGGGCGATCACGCACTCTGGCTCGTCGATTTCAACGGTCTCAACGCGCAGATCATGGCTGCCCTGTTGGACCTGGTGCCGGCCGCAACCTGATCTGAGAAGATCAGTCTCTCGAGCGCTGCAAGTCCCGTATTGTTCTGTAGCCGATCAACTTGGCGCCGGCATCCGACACCAATCCTGCCAGCCTTCTGTCGGTGATGAGGGTGAGATCATCTACTCGCTGGGTAGCTGACGGATCGACTGCACGGAGTTCTTCGGCAGCGATCGCCGGCTCGAACACAACTTCGGTCACGCCCGGTTGGAGATCCTTGAGGGCCGCCATGAAGTGCTGCCTCGCGCCACCTCTGACCAATTTGAAGTGGTCGGGCGAAAGGATCCCCTCCTGTGACGCGAGGAGACGAAACGGGAAACCCGCCAGTTTCTCGGCCTCAGGGCCCTCGAGCCGAATCGGCAGGCGAGCCTCCGCTGCGATTTCGAGCATCACATCGAAGAACTCGGGGCGCTGCTGCAGCGCGCCCATGTGAGTGGTGATGTGGGTGAGGTCGAAGCCCCAAAGCAGAGCTCTCTCGAGTTGTGCCTTCAGTTCCCGCCGAACTTCATCGAGATCGGCATGATCCCAAAGGTCGGGGAGTGTCCGTGGAAACCCTCCGTCACCGTCGAGCAGGCTTGGGGCATAGCTGAGCGGACCCCAGCGGTAGCAGTCGAGTTCGGAATTGACCGTGAGATGAATCCCGACGTCGTCTTCGGGTCTGGTCCTCTCCGCAGCATGACGGGCCCACGGCCCGGGCATCATCAATGTGGTTGTGGTGGACAATCCCTCGCGCATCGCCGAGAAGCATCCGGCGGTGGCCGCATGAGTTGAGCCGAGAAGGTCACTGCTGATGATCAGGAGGCGATCCTTGGGGCCAAACCCCAAGTCCTCCGCTAACGAAGCCACGTGCAAGAATCTAACCGCGATCGAGACTCTTTGACTCGGTCAACCCAATGGCACGTCGGGGCCGCCGCACGCGCCCCACAAACCAACACCGGTGTCGGCGGCCTTCGTCGCCGACGCTTCGAACACGGCGGCGTAGTGATCGTTGGGCGGATAGGTGAGTGGCCCCGCGAAACCGTTCTCGACCAAGTCGAGGTTGATGAACAGTTGGTCGTCGGTTCGAATCACGTAAGCCAGAAGTCGGTCGTATTTGTCGCGGGCCTCGACGTCGCGTACCAAACTCACAGCGG
>CAZHMP010000124.1:0-6450 GCA_964533595.1 uncultured Acidimicrobiales bacterium
CGAACGCGGCGGCTTGCAGTGCACGATGGTTGACGAGCAGATCAGCTTCGGGAAGCGAGCCGGCCATGGCGGTCAGAAGTCGAAGCCGATTGCGGCTACCGGGTCGGCCCTCGACATTTGCGGGGGCGCAGCCATCAACGGAGCGAAGCTCTGCATTGCAACTTGCATGGCCTCACTCTGTCCATGGTGTTGCATGGATTCGTCGTCAGCCATGAGAGCAAAGAACCAGAACGTGTTTCCCTCGCCGCGGTGATAGGAGTAGATCTCCACTCCCGGCTCATCAGTCGCTGCTTCGACCATTGTTGTGAGAACTGCTTCCATCTCGTCGGCCTTGCCTTCCTGGCATTCGAAATGTCCGATCATTGTCACCTTGGACATGCTGGGTCCCCTCAATCACTCGTATCGAAGCCGAATGCTAGGCCGGAAAGCATTGGTGGTGATCACCGTATGCCTTGGAGCCATATGTCCGACTACAGGCCCAGCCGATCTCGCAGTGCGGCTGCTTGGCGTCTGGCGACAGGAACCTGGGAGCCGAGACGGTCTCCGAGGCGCAGCATCAGACCACCCTTGTAGTCGGGGCGCAATTCCACGATCCGGTCGATATTGACCAGATGTGATCGATGACATCTGACGAACCTGTCGGAGAGTCGCTCCTCGAGTTCTGAGAGTGAGAAGCTGACCAACACCCGGTCGTCGTTGAGTGTGAGATACGAGTAACCCCTGGCAGCGGTTGCAAAGACGATGTCGTCTACCTCGACGAATACCGTTGTGCCACCACGTTGCACCGGAATGCGCTTTGCTGCAGAAGAGCTCCTGTTTGATGTCGAGAATGAGGGATTCTCGTCGGAGCGGGTTTCATCAGTTTCGGCAAATTCGCCAGAACCTCGGTTGGCCATCACCCGGCCGATCGCCCGCTGTAGCCGCTTACTGTCGAACGGCTTGAGTAGGTAATCGGCGGCATTGAGATCGAAAGCATCGAGTGCGTGGTCCGGAAAGGCGGTGGTGAAGATCACCTCAGGAGAGTTGTCGGACTCGCGGAGCCTCCGAGCCAACTCGAGACCGTCGATCCCGGGCATGTGAATGTCGAGGAACACGAGGTCGTGATGGACATCGTGTATGAGCGCCTCTGCTTCTTCGGCAGTCGCGGCTGCACCGAGGACTCTCACACCTTCCAGCTCCGTGAGTAGGTACCTCAGTTCGTCGCGGGCTGGTGCCTCATCATCGACAATGAGGCAGCGGAGCGGCCCGTCGGTCATCGGATCACCTTGAACGGCAGTTCGAGATCCACGCGCGTCCCTTTCTTCGGGCTGGATCGAATGTCGAAGTGATAGCGCTCTCCGAAGAGGCTCTGCAAGCGTTCGCTGATGTTGGCCAGGCCCACGCCACCTGAATCGGCCTTGTATGTGCCGCCGAGCACCCTTCGAAGAACGTCGGGTTCCATCCCCACGCCGTCGTCGCGCACCATGATCCGCGTGGCCCCGGCCAAGGTGTCGACGCGGGCTCGGAGAGTGACGGTGCCGCCTCCGTTCTTCTGAGCGAGGCCGTGTTTGATGGAGTTCTCGACCAGGGGTTGGATCGTGAGTACAGGCACCTGTGCGGAAAGTGCCTGAGGGTCGATGTCGTAGTGAACCTTCAGGCGATCGTCGTAGCGGGCTTGTTCGAGGGCCACGTAGGTGCGCACGAAATAGTATTCGTGTGAAAAATCCGCAAAGTGGCCTTCCTGTTTCATGGAGTACCGGAAGAACTCTGCCAATCGCTGCAGGAGCTGACGGGTTGCCTCAGGATCGTGTCGTGACTTGCTCGCAATGGTGTTGAGCGTGTTGAACAGGAAATGGGGATTGATCTGCGAGCGGAGGGCGTCGAGTTTCGCATCCGATGCGAGCCGGGAGGCTTGTTTGAGGCTGGCCAGTTCGAGATGAACCGATACGAGACTTGCCAGACATTCGATTCGCTCGACCGACGACGGTTCGAAGCGATCGATGTTTGCACACAGCGTTCCGACCACCTCGCCGTCGACCTTCATGGGTACGGCGACGTGAGTTGTCGGGCTGTCTTCCGGTGCTCGAGTCACGGTCTCGGTCTGTTCAATGGCCGAGCGTGAGGCGATTTGGAGTTCGTAGCCGCTCGAATCTCCGGACCCTGCTCTGCCGAGGACTTGAACGGTGTCGGTGATCTCGACCTCATTTGCTCCGGACAGCGGCAGGATTGCCTCGGCGGCGCGATCGGCAGTGCCGGTGGTGAGGCCCCTGCGCAAGTAGGGAAGGGTGCGGCTGACCTCGACCAGCGTGTCGTCGGCGGCGCCGTCGAGGGATCCGGCCCGACTGAACCCGCCACGTCGGGGCCGCCGGAACATTGAGCCGTATCCGGCGAGTACCACCTCGGTGGCCACGAGTCCGACAATGATCGTCGGACCAGTGGACAGCGGTGGCGATGGAGCAACCTGGGTCAGTAGCCACACGATCAACCAGACGACTGCCAGGATCACGGCGAGGGGAGCAAAACCTGATCGATTCATTCCGACCCCTCTATGACCATTTTGGCCAGTCGTTCAGATCGACGATCGCGGGCCGTGCCATGCATTCTCACCCAGATTTCATCGATCCCCTCCACGGGTTGAGTCGCCATTGACACAGCGACGATGGTGGCAATGGCGACCGGGGCGGTGAACAGGGCCGGGGACCGCAACACGGCAGGTGCGGACGAATCGGTGAAACTGATGCCCATCGCGATGGTCGACAGTGAGCCGCCCACGACGAGACCGGCAAATATTCCGTCGGCTGATGCTCGCTTCCACCAAATTCCGAGCATGACTGCGGGCGCAAGTGTGGACGCGGACAAGGCAAATGCCGCGGTGACAAGGCTGGCGATGATCGACGGAGTGGAACCTGAAAGCCGGTCCGGTCGAAGTACTGCGGCGGTAGCGGCAGCAAGGACCGCCATGACGAGGACGGTGAACTGCCCAGCGCGCAACGACTGTCGGCGTGTGGCGTGAGGGTTGATGTGGCGCTCGTAGATGTCGTAGCCCCAGCTCGCTGATGAGGCCAGCAGCAGGCCGCCCACGGTAGACATGATCGCGATGATTGCTCCGGTGGCCATTAGCGACAGTCCGATGTCGTTTCCGTAGAGCCTTCCAAGCACCAACAGCGAGTGTTCAGGCACCTTGAGCACTCCGTCAACTGTGAGGTCCTGAAGCCACGGAAGCTGTGGTGCACGCGCCGAGATGATCGACCGGGACGCAGTTCCGGCCATCACGGCGAGGCTGTAGAAAACCCCGATGAGCCCGATCACCCAGACGGTTGTTACTCGAGCGGCTCTGCCGGAGGGAGCGGTGAAGAAGCGGTTCATTACGTGGGGTAGGCCAGCGGTTCCCAGGACCAGTGTGAACATCAAGCTCACGTATTCAAGAGATCCGAATTGACCGCCGGGCGTGTCGAAAAACGCGTATTTCGTGTGATCGATGTGGCTCACGACCGGTGTCAGCGAATAGGTACCGGCGAGTCCCGAGGCGTCGGATGGCTTCACCAGCGGTGACGATGAAGCGTGCCGAACTGCCTCGCCGTAGGAAAACCCGTCACCCACAAGCATCACTGCCACCCACGCCAGGATTGAAAGTAGCAATACGAACTGAAGCGCCTGTGTCCAAGTGGTCCCGCGCATTCCCCCAACCGTCACCAAAACGCCGATCACCAAGGTCGACACGACAATTCCGCTCTCATAGCCGTCCAATCCCGGTAGCGATGAGTGCACCAGGAGGTCCCAGGCAATACCGCCGCCGACGGCTTGTGGTACCAGGTAGATAAGTATCACCATCTCGACAACGACCACTGCACTGATCCGTACCCGCTCGGACTTGAATCGGCGACCGAGAAAGTCGGACAAAGACCGGTCTCCAAAACGACGGACGGGTGCCGCGACAAACAGGACCACTGGTACGAACCCGGCCGCGAAACCGACTGCTTGCCATGCCCCGTCAATGCCCGAGGCATAGACCGACGCGGCAACGCCAAGGAAGCTGGCCGCTGACACGTAGTCACCGCAGATAGCGGAAGCGTTGGTGATTACGCCAACCCTCTGACCGGCCAGCTGGAAGTCGATTGCGCTCTGACTGCCTCGCAGCCTGGCGGTGATGGCAAGACCGAGCGAGATCGCGATGGCTATGCCAAGGAGTCCGAGCCCGCCCCCGTTCATTCGTCGAATTCGTCGGGATCGATTGGGGCTCCCATCATCGTTTCCTCAACGCTGTTGGCGAGCGTGGCCGCCGACACTGCTATGCCAACGAACGCGAGGTAAATGCCCCCGCCAACAACCACGAAGGCTGGGCTCAAACCAGTGAGGGCGCTCGAGTTGGTCCACCACGACAGCGAGAGCATCGCGGCAACCGCGCCGCCGATGATGAGACAGAAGATGAGGAAGTGGGCGGCGGCTGCGCGGCGCTGGCTGCGAAAGACCGCGTCGACCTCCGCTGGAGTATCGGTGAAGTCGGGGGCCACTCGGTGATCCTCGGATCCCGGATTTCTTGGTCGGCCCTGTTCACGCATCAGCGGCCCAAGCTAGTCCTGCCGAAAATTGTGAGCCTCGTTTGTCGGATATCAGGTCCTACGCCTCGCCGTGTATGACCCACACGGCGCGAGCCGCGTAGACGCCGGCGCCGAACACCAACACCAGCCCGATTCCGGGGGTCCATCCGGAGATACCAACCTTCATGAGGAGATTGGCAACCTGCCAAACGGCGATTCCCACACCCACGAGAGCGGTAATGGAACCCTGGACCATCGCCAGTTTTCTGGACGGCACCAAAGCGCCGGCCAATCCGAAGACTCCAGCGTAGAAGGTTGTGGCGCCCCCGCCGGCGAAACCGCGATACACCCCGAATCCTGTCTCCACCCACGGCAGAAAAGAGCCGATGATGACCCCGAATGACGCCAGCAGCAGCAGGCGTTGTCCGGTGGGTCTGCGATGTGTGGTGTGAGCGATAACGGTGGTGGCCATGCAGCGATCGTAAGTCGCGGCGGGTTGACGTGACCAGCGTCACTTGACCAACGGTTGAATGTGGACTCCGAACGGTCGGTTGGCATTTGCCAGCGGTTTGTCCAACGGTCATGGCCAGAGCATTGGCCGCTTGTTGGTTCGATTACACCGCTCGGGAATGGCATCCACGCGTCGGTGCGATTGGCCCTGTCAATCACGTGATTGATGGTGTCTCATCCCTCCACGCGGGGCATTCGCTCTGCGGTTGACATACAGACAGGGGGGCTCTGCATGAATGATGCGGACCGAAAAGACTATTGGCGTGCCAACTTGCGCCTCATGGCAAGTTTGTTGACGGTATGGGCAATCGTGTCGCTTGGCGCGGGAGTGCTCTTCGTTGACCAGCTGAACAAGATCACGTTTCTTCAAGCACCATTCGGATTCTGGATGGGGCAACAAGGAGCGATCATGACATTCGTGGTGCTCATCGGCATCTACGTGTATCGGATGGGAAAGCTCGACGATTCCTACGGGATGACCGAAGAGAATGAGATGAGCAACTCCGCCAGGTCGGGGGAGGTGCACTGATGGGAACGCTCGGATGGACTCTGTTCTGGGTCATCATCACCTTCTCGGTTTACATCGGCATCGCCGTTCGTAGCCGAGCGAAGAACACCAACGACTTCTACGTTGCCGGCGGACACATTCCAGCCCCGGCCAACGGAGCAGCTGTGGCCGCCGACTGGATGTCGGCAGCGTCATTCATCTCGATGGCAGGTCTGGTCGCCTTCCGGGGATACGGAGGCTCGGTTTTCCTCATGGGATGGACCGGCGGGTATGTGCTGCTGGCCATGCTTCTTGCCCCGTACCTTCGCAAGTTCGGCAAGTACACGGTTCCCGATTTTGTCGGTGACCGCTACTCCGACACTGCGAGGGTGGTGGCGGTCGTAGCCGCCATCTTCGTTTCGTTCACCTATGTGGCCGGTCAGATGAGAGGCGTTGGGGTTGTCTTCAGCCGGTTCCTCGAAGTCTCGGTCGTGACCGGGGTCGTGATCGGCATGGTCGTCGTGCTCTTCTACGCCGTGCTCGGTGGCATGAAGGGAATCACCTGGACCCAGGTGGCGCAGTACAGCGTGCTGATCGTTGCCTACCTGATCCCGGCCATCGCGATCGCCAACACGCTCACCGGCAATCCGATTCCCCAGATCAGTTTCGGAGAGATCGTCCACAAGCTCGATCTGGTCCAGACGGATCTTGGCTTCAGCGCATACTCGAGCCCGTTCGCGGTCACGAGCCGGCGCAACATGTTCCTCATCACGCTCACGTTGATGGTGGGCACCGCAGGACTGCCTCACGTGATTGTGCGCTTCTACACGACCAAGTCAGTCAGGGCCGCACGCAAGTCGGCCTTTTGGGCTCTGTTCCTAATAGCGATCCTCTACACGACGGCTCCGGCCATCGGATCGTTCGCCAAGTACAACG
>CAZHMP010000125.1:0-6427 GCA_964533595.1 uncultured Acidimicrobiales bacterium
ACGGATGTCGGTCACGACAATCGAATTGGATGTCGAAATCATTCCGGCAGGTATAGCGGATTCGCCGGCCAACAACTGTGTGAGTGCCCGTCGTTTGGAATCTCCCGACACGAGCCAGACGATTGTGGCGGCCTTGTCGATGGCCCGACGGGTAAGAGTCATTCGACGGTGACCGTTGTATTCGGCAGTCGTGGCGACATCAACGTCGGTTACGTCCACTACCGCATCACCCGGCACCAGAGAGGCGGTGTGACCGTCTGCGCCAAGACCGAGGTGGACTATGTCGAGGTGGGACGGCAATCGATTGGCATAACTGAGCGTCGCTTGTTGAAGGTCGGAATCATCGACGGGCATCGGATGTGCGACCGCTCGTGTCTTGTCCAAGAACTTTGCGGCCAGGTGAGTGAGATTGCGGTCGGGATGGCTGAGGGGAACGATCCTCTCGTCGACTTGGAATACGTCGACGCGCTCCCATTCGATGTCGGAATGGGACAGGAGATCGAGCACCGGCCAGGGTGTTGACCCGCCGCTCAAAGCCAGCGACACCCTGTCCTGATTGGACATCGCGTCGAGGAGCAGTCTCTCAAGGAGTTCCTCCGCCACAAGGGCGAGAGCGTTGGTTTCCAAAACCCGAATCAAGTCAACCCCACTGCGAGCTCCCAGGCTGCTCCCCCGACGAGTCCTGCGTCGTCGCCCAGCTCTGCCGCCACGACCTGAACAGGCCGAGCCGGATCCCGCGGGCCGTGCTCAGCCAGGAGTCGCCTCACCGGCTCGTGCACGAGGTCACCGTTTAGACCCATCCCGCCGCCGATCACGATGGCATCGGGGCCCAGGATGTGGGCCAGGTTGACAATCGCGATGCCTGCAGCCCTGATGGTGCGCCCCCACACCTCAAGAGCCTCGGCATCCCCAGCTCGAGCTTGGGCAACGATGACAGGACCATCACAACCGATGCCCGCGGCGTTGGCCTCACGTGACAATGCAGACCCGGATCCGAGCTGCTCGGCGGTGGCCGGATCGCCGGACAGTAGCCTCTCGATGGCAATCACGGTGTGGCCCACCTCGGCCAGAGAACGGTGGCCACGAAACACCCGGCCGTCGTAGACCGCCCCGGCACCTATGCCTGTGGACAGAGTCACGTACACGACATCGTCGAAAGCTCGGCCTGATCCGAAGTACGCCTCGCCCACCGCGGCCAAATCGGCGTCGTTGGCCAGAAACACCTGCGCCTCGAAGTGTCGGCCGAGGGTCGCGCAGTTGAGATCATCAACCCAACTTGGTGGCAAATTCGGTGCATACTCAAGCCGGCCTTCCAGGTAGTCGACTCGGCCTGGCACTCCCACCACCACTGATTGGAATGACCCTCGTCCGCCACCGATATCGCGGACCTTGTCGAGCAGCGACATGAATGCGTCCGGGCAAGCTGATTCATGCGGAGTCGGCTCCTCGGCACGGAGTAGAATCTGGCCCTCGCGATCGACAACGGCGGCGCGCATTCGCGTCCCTCCGAGGTCGACAGTGAGGACCGTGGACATCACAATTGTTCCGCCGGATCGTGCCAGCCGCTGGCGGGCTCCACCGTGCCCCGCCCAATTGGACCCCAGGTGCCGAATCCGTATGGCGCGACCCCTGGGTGGTCGTGGATCACTGGATCGACGTTGGCCCATGCCGCCTCGACTCCATCTTGGCGAGCGAAGAGCCTTGGGTCTCCGCTCAGCGCGTCGTCCAGAAGTCGTTCATAGGCGGTGTGCAACTTCGACTCATCGGTGTCGTGCACCACCCGCAACGGCACTGTCTCGCTGAGCAAGGCATCCCCGGGCCGTTTGGCTTGCATGTCGAGCGTGATAGCGCCATCGGGTTTCATGCGGAACCGAAGATGGTTGGGGTGAGGATCACAGCCCGGGTCGGCGAACAGCGGTCGAGGTGGCCGCTTGAATTCGACCACCGCTTCGGTGACCGTCACCGGCAGTCCTTTACCGGCTCGGATGTACCACGGGACCCCGGCCCATCGCCACGAGTCGATCTCGGTCCTCATGGCCACATACGTCTCGGTGTCGGAGCCAGGGTCCACCCCATCCTCATCGAGGTAACCCTCGTATTGCCCGCGCACGAGATTGCCGGGCTCGAACGGACGCATCGCCGTGAGGACCTTGGCGCGTTCGTCTCGCAACGCATCGGCCGCATCCGATACCGGTGGTTCCATGGCCAACAGAGCGACCATCTGCAACAGGTGGTTCTGCACCACGTCCTTGAGGGCACCCACGCGGTCGTAGAACCGTCCCCTCCCCTCGATGCCAAACGACTCCGCCATGGTGATCTGCACGGAATCGATGTAGTGACGATTCCAGACCGGTTCGAGGATGCTATTGGAGAATCTGAACACCATCAGGTTCTGAACGGGCTCCTTACCAAGGAAGTGATCTATGCGAAAGATCGAATTTTCGTCGTAGTGCTCGTGGAGGGTGTTGTTGAGTTCTACGGCGGACGCCAGATCTCGACCGAATGGTTTCTCCAACACAACTCTGCTGTTTCCGTTGAGGCCGATGGATGACAATCCCTCCACGACCACGGTGAACAGTGACGGCGGGATGGCGAGATAGCACACGGGATATTCCACATCGCCGAGCGCTTCACCGAGCCGTTCGAAAGTGTCTGGGTCTCGGTAGTCACCGGACACGTATCGCAACGCCGCGAGCAACTCTGCGACCAGCGCCTCGTCGAGATCGTCGTCTGACTCCTCGAGATGGCGACGCGCATGATTTCGCAGCTCGTCGATGGTCCACTCGCTCGATGCCACTCCCACCACAGCCGGCGGCAGTCGGCCTCTACCCGCAAGCTTGTAGAGCGAGGTGAACAGTTTCTTGGCGGCCAAGTCTCCAGTGATCCCGAAGAGCACCAGACCATCGGATCGAACTCCCGATTTCATTTCGTCGCCTTTTCGTCGTGGCCGCCAAACATCTTTCGCATCGCGGACAGGACCTTGTCGCCGTAGTCGGATTCGCCCCTTGAACTGAAGCGTTCGAACAGGGCGGCCGACAGAACATGAGCCGGTACACCCACATCTATGGCAGCCTGTGCCGTCCAACGACCCTCGCCGGAATCCGAGACTCGCCCTTCAAATCCGTCTAGAGCTGGGTCGTCGGTCATGGCCTCGGCCGTAAGGTCGAGCAACCAAGACGCGATCACGCTGCCGCGGCGCCACACTTCGGTCACGTCCGGGACGTCGATTTCGAACTTGTAGTAGTCGGGATCTCTCATGGGTGCCGTTTCGGCGTCGTGGTCTGCGGATTCGAGTCCGGCGCCGGCGTGGCTGAGGATGTTGAGTCCCTCGGCATAGGCCGCCATCACGCCGTACTCGATGCCGTTGTGGACCATCTTCACAAAGTGTCCGGCTCCGTTGGGGCCGCAGTGGAGGTATCCATTTTCGGCCGGTGATGGGATACCGGCCCGCCCCGGGGTGCGTTCAGCCGCGTTTACGCCCGGAGCAAGCGCCCTGAACACCGGATCCAGTTGTGTGACAATCTCGTCCTCTCCTCCGATCATCAGGCAGAATCCCCGCTCGAGACCGAAGACCCCACCGCTGGTGCCGACGTCCACATAGTGAATGTCTTGTTCGGCAAGGGTCTTGGCTCGATCGATGTCGTCGCGGTAGAAGCTGTTACCGCCATCGATGATGGTGTCTCCCGGATCGAGCTGCTCGGCCACGTCGCGTACGACCCGGCCGGTGATCCCGGCCGGCACCATCGCCCAGACAGCCCTGGGACCGTCGATCTTCGAGGCCAAGTCGGCGAGCGAGTCGGCTCCTACAGCACCCTCGCTGACGAGCTCATTCACCGCCTCCGGATGGATGTCGTATACGACGCACTCGATTCCCGCCGCCATGAGACGCCGTACGAGGTTCGCTCCCATGCGGCCGAGGCCGACCATTCCAAGCTGCATCTTCAACTTCTCCCAAATAGACCACTGCTCTGAATACAACCAGAACCGCGCTTGCACGCGTCACCAGCCCGGAAAGCGGCAATTGTGGGATTGCCATGGCGGCGCAGTCCTCGCGCGTCCAGTGTCTCACACGTCACATCACGTGACGAATGGCGGGACCAAAGCCCCTGTTTGGCATACCTAACGCGGCGCACTATATCCATAGATGATTGATAACTCATTAGTCATCTTCATGATGAATGGGGTGATTCCTGTGAAGAAAAGGCTTTCATGGATCGGATACGGGCTCTTGGTCGTCGGATTGACCTTCGTGGTATCCGGCGGAATTGCCTACCAGCGAGTTCAAAAGGGTTACGACTCGCTGCACGCTTTCAGCTCCGCTGAGAACGTCACGCTCAGCTACAACGATGATGGTCAATTGATCGACCGTGGCAAGGTCGAGGGCGCAGAGGCGATAAGAAGCCTGCTCGAGGATGATTGGGGATACCCGTCCAACTCCTCGGACTTCGACCCCAACGACCCGGTCATCAACACCGCAACCGAATACATGTACCAAATGGCGACCATCAGCTTCCATACCCTCCACGGCACCCAGAGCGTCACGCTCGATGAACCGGTCGAGTACAACGGCACCACTTACGACGCAGGCACCTACGACGTCGCCGTCGACGGTCGCTACTGGACGGGATTCGACCGCATGGACCCACTTGATGGACCAGCACGTGAGCAGGCTTGGTCCGGAACGGTTCACGGTCTCATCGGTGAACTCGGAGTTGGTGTGGTCACCGCCTCAACCCTGCAACTCGCGTTGGGCACCTCGCTCCTGGTCCTCGGACTCGGGTTCGTGCTCGGTCTCACCGGCGTTGCTCTGGTCTGGGCATCCAAGGGAAATGAGAAGGTCAAGGTGCCCGACACCATTCCCGAGGCGCTCACCAAAGAGAAGATCGTCCCTCAACCGGTGGGTTGATCAGACCTCGGTAAACCCATAACCAACCAGTCGGGCCTCTCCGCGAGGAGGGGCCCGATTCGCGCTCGGCCCGACTCAGCGCTGGGAGTCGCTCCGGGAGGACGTTGTCAAATCATCAGTGTCGAGCAACGACAAAAGCGCCGTACGGTCGGACAGTTCTATCTTGCGATAGCGCAACGCGATCAGACCGCCATTCTCCAGGCTCTTCAAGACCCTTTGGGCACTCGATCGCTGCACTCCGAGCATCTCCGCCAATTGACCCTGCGTTATGTGAACAATTCCATCGTCGTCAGACTCCCTCAGAAGTATCGACGCCAATTGTGACTCGAGACCCCCAGCAAGAAGATCGACAAGCCGACCCTGAAGACCGGCCGTTCGCTCTGCCAGTGACACGAACCACCGCCGCGCCACCAACGGCTTGGTCTGCAACAAACGAATCAACGAGTCGACATCGAACGACAGGATGGTGGAGTCCTCAATCGCTCTGGCATCGAACGGCTCGCTCTCACCCAGAAACGCCGGAACATCACCGAAAACATCGCCGGGTCGCAATATCTGCAACGTGACCCTGCGACTGCCGAGCTCGCGTGAGAGTTCCACCCGGCCTGTGTGGACCACATGAATCTTGGCGGCGCGATCGCCGCGTTTGAACACGAACATGCCTCCGGCCAGCGACGTTTCACCCAGCTCAGAAATCAGCTGATCGACGTCACTTTCGCGCAACGGCGCGTCGCTCCCCCTGCTCAGACAACACGCAATCCAAGGCGCATAGCGGGAAAGAAGATCAGCCACATCCCAACAATAGGTCGGAGATGGGCAATGCGCGGAATCTCCCAGTCGGGGGTCAGGGCATGGCGACCAAAACTTGAAATGCAACAGATGCGGGATTTGAGGCATCCAAAGGCATCGAAGGTCGTTTCACCACGTACATCGACAAACAAACGAGTGCCAGGAGGAATCACATGGCAGGAAACAAGAAGGGGGCGTCAAACGACAGTTCGTTGTTTGTGCCTCTCGCAGTTACAGCGGTCGGGGTGATGACGGTCATGGCCGCGTTCATCGCCCTCATCGTCGCAGGAATCAACGCAGGCGACTTCTTCGGTGGAGGAACCATCGCTGATCAAGGCGTGTGGCGGGCCACCGTGGCTTGGGCCAACCCACTCGCACTGGTCGGTATGGCTGTCCTGTTCGGGGGGAGCGTAATCCTCGCCCTCAACAATATTTTCGGCCACATCCGCTACCGCCGTGACTCCATGGCCAACGGAATCCCAGTCATTCTCGCAAGACGCCAGTCGTCATGACCGCAACACACGAACAATCCACCAACCCAACCTCATCCGACTCGAATACAGCTCCAAGGGGGGCAACCGTGACCACCAAACTCAAGAACACAATTCCTTACAAGGGCGACGACCTTCCACAGACTATGGCCAAGAACATGGCATGGCCGATGCTCGGCATGGGTGCCATGTCGGTCGTTGTCGGTTTCATCATCGGCATCATCGGCGGCACCAACTTCGG
>CAZHMP010000126.1:0-6382 GCA_964533595.1 uncultured Acidimicrobiales bacterium
GGCTCGGATCGCACCGACCTCTTGGTGCGGCGTGATTATCGACTCTGTTCCGACGAGGAAGAGAGAGCCGTGGCGGCAGGTCTGGCCGACGCTGACTGGTACCGCTCGCCGGTAGAACCAGCTCGCCTCAAGGAATTGATGGCCAGGAGCAACGCTCGCGCCGCGCTTGACATTGCGTTGTACCTGGGACTGCTGGTGGGCAGTGGGGTCTGGCTCTACCTGTCGCTCTGGTCATGGTGGACGATCATCCCTCTGGTGATCTACGGCACTCTCTATGGCAGTTCGGCCGATCCTCGGTGGCACGAATGCGGACACGGAACTGCATTTCGGACCAGTTGGATCAACACCGTCATCTACTACCCGGCATCGTTCATGCTCCTGCGTGACCCGACCATCTGGCGTTGGTCACACGTGCGTCATCACAGCGACACGATCATTGTGGCGCGGGACCCGGAGATCATTCTGGCACGACCACCGCAGATGGGAGATTGGCTGCCAAATCTGTTCAATCTCAAGAACGGGCCGGCGGCGATGTCTCGCACACTTCGTCACGCTTTTGGTCGGATTGCCGACGCCGATCGCTCCTTCATTCCTGAAAGTGAGCAGCACAAAGTGGTGGTCGAAGGAAGAATCTATGTGGCGATTTGGGCGCTCGTAGCTGCCATATGCGTTCTTACGAGCTCGTTGGTCCCGCTGCTGTTCATCATCGGCCCTTCGTTTTACGGGGCTTGGCTTGTGCTGATCCTGGGAACCACTCAACATCTCGGTTTGCGCGAAGACGTGCTCGACCATCGGCTCAACAGCCGAACCGTTCTCATGAACCCGGCATTGCGATTTCTCTATTGGAACATGAACTACCACTGCGAGCATCACATGTTTCCAACCGTGCCGTATCACGCCCTCCCGGCGCTCCACGAGGAGATTCGCGACGATCTGCCGCAGCCCTCCTCGTCGCTATGGGCTGCCTATCGGGAGGTGGTGCCGGCCCTGCGCCATCAGCACCGCGATCCCACCTGGGAAATCCCGAGGCAGATTCCGTCTCCGCCCTCCAACGCCGGCACATCGACCGAAGAGAAACCGGCAACAGCGCTCTCGTTTGCTCCCACGGAAGTCGGAGATGGTTGGCTCGACATTTGTGGGGTTGATGATCTCGAAGTGAACGACGTGGCGCGCGTCGATCTCGGCAATGCAACGTTCGCCGTTTACCGCCTCGAGAATGGGAACTTCATGGCCACAGATGGCATATGCACCCACAGCCGCCGAGTTCATCTCGCGGACGGTTTGGTGATCGACGGATTGATTGAATGCCCCAAACACAACGGGCGATTTGACATTGCGACGGGTGAGCCCGTGAGGGCACCTGTCTGTGAAGCGATCTCCACACATCCCGTCGAGGTCCGTGAAGGACGAGTGCTGTTGAGGCGCACCGCCGGAGAGAGGCAAGCATGACACGCCGCCGCCCCACGGTTGCCGACCTCATCGAAGGCAAAGGTCGGCGACAGCTCAGCAATGTCTACGTCGACTCCATCGAAGAGGCACGAGCCGCCGAGACATCCGGGATCGACATCATCACTGTTCAAGACTCCCTCATGGGAGCTGAATACAGGGACGCCGCGCCCACTGCATTCATCGTTGTTGGACTCGAATACGGCCGGGTGGTGACCACCGACGACTATCTTCGCGCTGCGTTCTCAGGGCTCGAGCAGGGCGGCGACGCCGTTTGGTGTGCAGGAAGTCTCGAGACAATCAGCCGACTGAGAGCCGAAGGAGTGCCGGTCGTGGGACATGTGGGGCTGATCCCGGCTCGCCGAACCTGGACCGGCGGATTCCGTGCCGTCGGGAAAACGGCTTCGTCGGCACTCGACGTCTGGCATGCAACCCAGGCCCTCGAGCAAGCGGGTGCGTTTGCGGCCGAGATCGAGGTGGTGCCCGAAGCAGTGGCCACCGCCATCAGCGAGCGAACCTCGCTGTTCATGATTTCGATGGGATCCGGAAGCGGCTGTGACGCGCAATACCTGTTCTCGACGGACATCCTCGGAACCAACGACGGCCATGTGCCACGACACGCCAAGACCTATGCGGACCTCAACAGTGAATTGGCACGCGTGCAGCGGCTTCGAGAGGAGGCGTTCGCGGCCTACGTCGCCGACGTTCAGTCGGGCGAGTTTCCGGACCAATCCCGGTTGGTTCCGATCGATGACCACGAATTGCAGACCTTCAAGAACGCCATCGATCAACTTCCATGAAGCGAAGTCAATTCGCGACGCACAACGAGATCATCTGAATCCTCGTTGAGTTCGCGCGCGTAGCGGTGCCCCCACCAGACCGCCGAGGCGATCGTGCTCGGCACCCAGGCATCTCCGATCGCCCTCACCGATCGGAGGGTTCCGCTGGTGGAAGCGTCCTCCATCGATGTGCTCAGGGCGGTGAACAGTGAATCCTGGGGCGTGCGGCTGGTGACCATGACCACCGAATCGGCGGCGATCTGCTCGCGGTGTCCGTTCACCTCGCTGGCAATGGTCAAAGTGGTGTCACCCACCTCCACTGCGGCGTGCTGGACTCGAATGTTGACATCGAGGTCGAGGAGCCTGCGATGGATTCGTGACTGCTCCAGGGTGTTGACCGTCCAAGCCGACACCAAGGGTTCAGGGGTGACGATTTCCACCTCGAAACCCTCGTTGGCGAGCAGCTCGGCCAACACCCCGCCCATGTAGTAATGGTCGTCGTCGAAAATCGCGACCCTTTCACCGGTGGGTCTCCGGCCCGACATCAGGTCGTCCGGGGTCAGGACATCAGCCCCGGTTGCTATGGGAATTGGCGATCGGTTGGTGCGGCCGACGCCGTCGGCTCGCCACCCGGCGCCGGTGGCGACGGCAATGTGGTGGAAGCCGTAGTCGAGCGCCTCTCCCGGCGTCATGGGACTTTCCCGGTAGATCTCGACGTTGGACAGTTTGTCGATCTGTGACACTCGGTGGTCGACAACTCGCCGCCATGTGGCCAAACCCGGCAGAGCGGATTCGTTTGTCACCCGTCCCCCGATTTCACGAGTTGCTTCGACCAGCACCACCTCAAAGCGTCGCTCGCCCAGAGCTCGCGCCGCCTCCAGACCGGTTGGGCCCGCTCCAATCACCAGAACCTTTTCTGCTGGTCGCCCCACCTTGATCGATTCTGGATGCCAACCACGACGCCACTCCTCACCCATAGTCGGGTTTTGCGTACAACGAATCGGGGCCATCAAATTGTCACCCGACACGCAGATGTTGCATCCGATGCACTCGCGGATGTCGTCCAAGCGGCCCTGTTCGATCTTCCTCGGCAGGAATGGGTCGGCGATCGACGGTCGGGCGGCGCCGATCAGGTCGAGGGTGCCACCGGTGACTTGTCGAACCATCTCTTCGGGTGAGGTGAAACGGCCAACTCCCACCACAGGCTTGCTGGTGAGTGCCTTGAGGCCCTTGACGTATGCCTCCTGAAATCCTTCCTCCTCGAATCGTGAAGTCGATGAATCATTGGGCCAATCTCCGACTTGAAAGTCCCAGAGATCGGGTAGCTCAGCGAGCATTCCGACGATGTCCTCGACTTCGCCCCGAACCAGTCCGGCAGTGCCCCTCAGCTCGTCCACGCAAAGTCGACAGGCAACAGCGGCGCGATCGCCAGACTCGTCCTGGGCGTCCTCGAGAATCTCTCGCAGCAGCCTCACGCGGTTTTTCGTCGAACCGCCGTACTCGTCGGATCGGGTGTTTGTTCGAGGGCTCAGAAACTGCTGGATGAGAGTCATCATGTGGCCCGCGTACACATAGACGATGTCGAAGCCGGCTCGAATGGAGCGATCGATCGCCTCTCGATGCCAGCGACGCAAATCTGCGATATCGGACTTGGTCATGCGTCTGGCCTGGACGGGTTCGATCCAATCGACGGAATTGGATGACGGGGCCAACGGTGCCTCGCGCGTCGACCGATTGGCAGCGTGGCTTCCGTTGTGAACCAATTCGATACCGGCCAAAGATCCATGTTTGTGGATCGCTGCGGTGATGAGGGACAGCGATGGGATGTCGGACTCGTCCCAGTTTCGCAACTCGACGCTGGGCGTGAGATCTGAGGACGGATGGATCTCGGCCTCCTCCGTGCAAACCACGGCCCAACCACCTTCGGCCTTCACCTCGCGCATCGCGGCGAGGGCTGCGGGGGCCCGGTATCCCATGCCGTTGCAGTGGGGGACCTGGTAGAAGCGGTTTCGAGCGGTCACCGGGCCGATCGCGACCGGCTCGAACAAGACATCGAATCTGTGGTCGCGGGTCATTTCGGGTTGGTCGCTCTCTGATGGGCCAGGGCGGCTTCGCGGTCGCGTCGAAGCGAGTCAACCAGGGCATCGAGATGTGGTGCGTGGTCGGGCAGAAAGGCGATCGGGTCATCAACATCGAGTTCCCGACCAAGCAGTCCGGTAAGCGTGGCGTGCAGACAATATGCGCTGTAGCTCAAGGAATATCCTCCCTCCTGAACCGCCACAATCCGACCGTCGGTGAGTTCGTCGGCCAAGATGCGGACGCGTTCCCCGAGGGAGTGGAAGCCTGCCATGGTGACGTTCTGTCTGCCGTTGGGATCGAAGCCATTGGCATCTTGCCCTGCGGCCACCAAGATCAACTCGGGCTGGAACTCGATCACCGCGGGCGTCACGAGCTCGTCAAACACCCGCAGGTAGGTGGTATCGCCGGCGCCGTAAGGCAAAGGCAAATTCATATTGGCGCCGATACCCGGGCCGTCTCCCACTTCGTGGGCACGGCCGGTTTGGAGGTGGGTGGGACCCCATGGCCCGTGATCCATGTGGATGGAAATGGTGAGAACGTCGGGGTCGGTGTAGAAGCCCTCTTGGGTGCCGTTTCCATGGTGAACGTCCCAGTCGATCACGACGGCGCGGCGAAGTCCGAGCGTGCGCAGGTGGCCGATTGCCACACCGATGTTGTTGAAGAAGCAGTAACCGTCCGCTGTTCCCGGTTGGGCGTGATGCCCCGGCGGTCTGCACAGCGCATAGGCGAGTGTCGATCTTGCCTCCCACGCGTGCTGCGCCGCTGCTATCGCCAAGCCGGCCGACACTAGAGCCGGTTGAAGCGACGATCCGTTGAAGCGGGTGGTCGATGTGGGCCACCAGTCCTCGCCTGCCGGTACCGACCTCACAAATTCGACGTATTCGCGATCATGAAAGCGATGGAGTTGCTCGTCTGTGGCAACCGAGGCTCCGCGCCAGTCAATCGAGGAGCCAAGCGGGCCGTTGACCAAGATTCCGTGCATGTTGCGAATCCGATCGGAATTCTCGGGATGAAACTCGGCGACCGGAAGCCACGGCGAGGGATGAGTTTCGAACATGCCGACCCCCGTGTCATGGTCGAGCACTCGCTCGTCGTGGAAAACGGCCAATCGATCGGTCGACATCGGACGCGGACCGTAGCACCACGGCCCCGGGGCGGTCTCAACCGAGCCCCGGTCCTGACCGGGCCGCTTCTGGTCACGCCGAGCCCGTTCTTCGACATTCGTCCCGTAGGATTGGCACAGTGAGTGACGATTCATTCGGGGTGGATTCTCAACGAGCCGACGAAGCAGTTGATGACGCCGACGTTCCCGATCAACCACCGCGTCGTTTGCTTCGAAGGATTGCCAAATGGAGTGCCGCGGCAATGTTGTTGCTGGCGATTCCGATGGCATTCACCTATGTCCAGGAACTACGCAAACCAGGATTTCAGTCGGTCGAGGCGCGCACCGCAGAGTGGGCTCGGAGCTGGCACCTGGGGCCGCTCGTCAACTGGGCCGAGCAACGTCGATACAGCAAAGACACGTTCGCTGTGGGCGGCACACCATCCATTGATCTTTCAGCTCTTCCGGTGGCAACCACTTCATCGGCTCCGCCCACGACCACCACGTTGAAATCCGACCAGCCCACAACCACCACAACGACCACAACTTTGCCGCAGCGCCCTCATCTCACCCCGCCCACCTCCATACCGACCATCGCCTCGGAGCCGGTGCCTCTCGAAGGATTGTTCTTTCCACGAGGGCCTTCGATCGACGGATTCAACGGCGTCTACACCACGGCTGTCCGGCCCGATGACGTACACACATCGCTGTTCGTGTTCGTTGCGTGGATCGACCCGCTCCTCACCAAGATCGAACTGTTTCCGGGCACCGACCTACCGGGCGGGCGCTGGGAGCAGCCCCACAAGATCCCCGAGGATCGCTGTGCCTCTGCGATCTTCGCCGGCAACGGTGGATTCAGAATGGGCCAGAGCAGGGGCGGCTATTACTCTGAGGGACGCGAGCAGCACGCCCTTCGAGATGGGGCGGCATCGTTGGTCATATACAAGGACAACTCTGTTGACGTGGTGGCTTGGGG